>NZ_JCAALU010000006.1:0-383013 GCF_059609455.1 Paenibacillus liaoningensis | reverse complement strand
GTCAACTGGTTCAACAAGCATCGCATCCATGGAACCTTAGACTATATGACGCCTGTTCAGTATCGCCAAGAAGCCCTTAAAAAAGTTGTCTGATTTACTGTTGACAATCCAATATATAAAGGTGTAAGAGTAGGGGGAATTAAAACTAATTGGGAGATTGGAACGATATTTCCTGACAATATGTCGCAACCATAAATTGTAGGAGGTTATTACTTTATGTTTAATGAACAAGTGAGGGCAATCTTAGGGGCACGAGCATTACTTGATGATAATGATCCGAGAATTGAATCTAAATGGGAGGAGTTAACAGAAATACTCAGTAGAGATGAAAATTTAACACTAGGCTTTATACAGGTATGTGACAGATTGTCAAGCCAAGTGCGACACTTCAACCTGAAAAGCTTCGTGTGCGGTTTTCCATCCTAGACACTTTCGAGGACGGTTATTAATAAGGAACAAAGCGCACGCTAATTCCTCTTCTGTAATGTCTGCGAAATCATAGCCCTTTGGAAAGAACTCTCTTAACAACCCGTTGGCATTTTCATTCGTACCTCGCTGCCAAGAGGAATAAGGATCGGCAAAATACACCTTCATGCCATGTAAAGCAGTTAGGCGTTCGTGGCAGGCAAATTCTTTACCACGATCAACGGTAGCCGTTACGAAGGCCGTTGCCGGGATCGATAGGACAGCCTGTTTATAAGCCATCTCCATGGAAGAGGCTGTACGATCCTGCATTTTAATCGCGTGGTAGAACCTTGTTTTACGCTCAGCGAATGTAGCTACGCAGGCTTTGCTTTTTCCACGACTAGAAACAACCGTATCCAGTTCCCAGTGCCCGAAGGCCTCACGCTTACGTATCTCTTTGGAACGCTGGTGAATGGACAACCCGATTGTAAAACGTCCGCGCTTCTCCAGCGGTTGACGACGTTTTCCTTTATGCCTTAGAAAGGCTGTATTTCCTTTAACAAGCCTTCCTTGGTACAGCCATCGGTAGATCGTTTTATGGCATACACGAAGATGGGGCTCGTCCCGTTTCATCCTGCCTTCAATCTGTTCCGGCGACCAGGTCTCTGCGAGTTTCATCGTGATGTAACGTTGCCTTTCAGCATTCCATTTACCCGAAGGTTTACAACGAGCTCGCTTGGTTATATACGATGTCTGGGCTCGATTTGCACAATAAGACTCTTCTGTTCCTTGACGCTTGAGCTCACGGGATAGGCTGGAATGATGACGCCCGAGCTTACGTGCAATCGCTCTAGCCGACCATCCCAATTGATGGAGTAATTCTAGCTGACTTCGCTCTCTTGTGGTAAGATGTTGGTAGCTCATGGCTGATTCTCCTGTGTAGGGGTAGTGTGGTAACTTCATTCTACACACGAATCGGTCATGGGTCATTTTTAGGTGTCGCACTTCATATTACAATCCGTCATGTACTAAAACGGAACTCATGTTTTTAAGTGAAGTTTTTGAGGAGATAGCATATAATTTACAAAGTAAAAGATATATTGAACTATTATATTCATTAGATAAAAGATATCCTGATTTGGATTTAAAGAGACATATAGAAGTTGCTGAGAGCTACATGGATTAATAAAAAGAAATCCTTCATTTTGAAGGAATCTCTAATATACAAAAGGGAAATAAAAACAAGGCATATTCAACTTCATTAAAAGTTGGATATGCTTTGTTTTATATTATTAGATACTTAAACATAGTGAGGGAACAAATAAGGAGATGAGTTCATGGAGATAATAAATAGTACATATTATGAAGGGTATGAAGGTGAAGGAGAGATCCAATTCATAAGATATCTTTCTAATGGTGATAGATATATTCTAAGAATCTGGGATGGATATTTTGATGAAATTATTAGAATAATTAAGCCTGAAGAACACGGATGGACCGGTCTAGCATATTACTACAATGTTGAAGAACCTTGGTGTGAGGAGCCGTGGAGAATTCCGGATATAGATGTAGTACTAAAGCAATTGAAAAAAATAGAATCAGATCAATTGAATAAGGAGGCAAAGGAACTGCTTATTGAGGTTTGTCAAATGCTATTGGTTTCCATGAATCTTAATGAAGATGTATGGATCGTTGATGAATAGCTTGTATTTTGTTGGATAATTACAATATCTGTATGTCATATTCACTATTAAAAGCTTATTCCGACTTGAAAATCTGAGTAGAAATAAGCTTTTTTTAATAAAATGAAGCGTAAAACCGACATCATCATCATTGATAACCGTTATTGTTATGATCCATTAAATCGTGAAGTATTAAAGATTTTTCGGAAAAATGGACGATTATAATTACTGTTTCTCGATCAAACATGAACAAAATATTGAGGACGTTAGATGAAAAAGAATTGAAAATAAAAGGTGGAAGGAGAAATAACCAATGATGGAAGCTATAAAACTGCTACGGGTGATAATATCAAATCAGAAATGCTGGATCAATATACTATTGTAAGAAAGTGAGAATACAGTTATGAAACTTACTCTTGATATAAGTAATGCAGAATTTGACGGGATAGTTGATGTTGATGCAGAAGTTACTCCTACCATATTTCTAAATTTTCCAAGTAATATTAAGGGGACTTATGAGTTTGAACTTATTAATTCAATTATAAACATCTATGATTTTAAAGAACAAATAATAAATCAAGGATTTTGTATAGAGGACGACTCGCTCTTTGTATTTGGAAAAATGAAGGTGCGAATAGAGGGAGTCAAAGGGGCAGATTTTAAGATAACCGAAGGTGATTTTCTTACTGGTCGAAAACAATATCATACCTGGCCGTATACGCTAAATAAGGGAGATATTATTTGTAAATGTGGGGGGAATCTGTCTTTCCTCACTGACAGTTATGTCTCCATTATTATGGTGACTGAAAATAAACCCAAAATCACAATAACTTTTAATACCGAAGAGACGGTTCCAATTGATTTTATGAATAGTAGCAGTATAGAAAATGCACATTTAAATAGAACAAAGTATGAACATACTAGTTCACAAGGGAAATTATTTGACTTCGGCTTTTTTCAAGAATATCTGGGCTCAGGCAGAGAAGTAGTCAAAAGCGAATAGTCTTCCGTAATTTGACGGATTGTAATATAGAAGAGTATTCGGTATTGCTCGAAAAGCAGGAACTGCCATGCCGGAGCAAGTTAGAGTTTTAGATCAAGGACATTGGAAGGAGTAACAGTATGAAAGAAGTATTGATAAATGATTCCTACTATATTGGATTTGAAGGAGAACCTGAAATAGTATTTATGTATGAAAGCCTAATTGGGAGGCACGAGTTAAGACTATGGAACGGATACTTTGAAACCTTTTTAGATTGTTTGTTGGAACAAGTTCCAGTTCAAAATGTAATTTTACATGAATACTATATACATGAAGGTTGGTATGATGAGAGTCCTTGGGAAATCCAGGATGTCGAGGGGGCGCTGCAATTATTTAAATCGTTTGCTGTGCGTGAGTTAAAAGAAGATGAAAACCGAGCTTCAGAAAATATAACTGCTATGCTTCCTTTACTTTCAGTTGATATCATTACTTTTTTAGAGCAGGCAAATGAAAGCGGAAGTAGAGTGTTTATAATTTACGATTAATTAAGGATCTTCTCTCTATAGAAAGAAGAATAGTAATTAAAGGCATGTTCCACTTAATGGGGGATTATAAAAAGAATGAATTAACTATAGCAGATCGAGCCTGAGGCAACATTGTTTTAAAACTTATGAGAACTGAGAGGTGAAATACATGTTTGAAAAACTGGATCGTTTATTGTCAGTTCACACGACAGCGGATTCCTGGTACGATGATGGTTTTATATTTGCAGGTGATATGCTGTCTGAGTTCAGCCCAGAGGATTGGGAGGAATTATCAAGTAAAGCGCTTGCTAAGCCATTAGAATGGCAGAGAAAATTAGCCTATTGTATGGATAGCAGCTGTAATATATATGAACTAAAGATTCTATTATCATTGCTTAACACTGAGGATGAGGAACTTTTTGAAATATGCATAGATACGCTAAGAAGTTTTGCGACTCCAGACAGCAAACATATGATGACTAACAATCCAATCATACTGGAGCGGGTACATGATTTGCTGCCCAAGTCTGGCCTACATTCGTTTTCATTAAGTGTGAGAAAGGAATAGTAAAATGTTTAAACAAATAATAGAATTGATAACTAATGCGTATTCAAGAAAAGATGATGATATTATAATCTCTGCATTAAAGCTATTAAAGAATGATTGCAATTTAGAAGAATTAGTAGGTGACTATTATAATCAGCTTATTAGAATGATTCCTTTAGTTAAGGATGAAAGTATAAAGGCGCTTTTAATAGAAACTATTGCTGAGTCTCCTGAGTTTGTTAGAGATAGTGATCGATTAGATGAATATGTGAAACTGATTTCACAAGGTGCAACTAATGTTAAAGGTGCAGCAAGATGTTTAGGTGCATTTACTGCTTCTGGATTTACGAATAATGAAATCTATCTAAAGATAGCCAGAAACGTAGAAAATGAATTTGCTGTTGAATTACTTGTTTCAATGGGACGTTTTGAATGGGGAGATATACCTGGTGACCTAGTGGCATTTGCTCAGGAAGTCCATAAAGCACAAAGAATAAGATATCGTTCAGGAGTAATTGCAGCTTTTATATTAATTGTCCATCCTTTAGTTTCAGAATATGCACATATTAGTTCAATGTCCTTTGGATACCCATACAAGGAGGCAGTAGTAAATGATTGGGCATGGGTAACTCCAAAAAGTACGGAAAATATGGTTAGAAGGAAAATAGTCACTCAAAAGGAAGCTGACTTGCTGATTAAATTAGGAGAAATATTAAGTGGTAGTTTAAATGAAGAAGAAAAAGAAAATCTATACAAAGAATTTTTTGGAGAAAAAAATCCGTTTGATGTAATTTTTACTTTGCCTGAGTAGAATAGTAACTAATTGTTTTAAGCGTGACTATGGTGCTTTGTTAGAAACATTTTAATCGAAAATATAAAACTAATATGAATTTATAGGCTTATTCCATGTGAAGAAATTGGAATAAGCTTCTTTATGTCAGAGTGTATTTGAAACATCATAAATGATGATTTTCAAAGAAGTAAATGAACTCTCGAGTTCTTAAAATCCATGGTATCGTTGTGTAGGGTAAGCTGGATAATTACAAAGTATTTACAATGGAGTTGATACTAATTGAAAGAAGTAATCGTTAGTTCAGAGATATTAAACGATATTAGATACATCACTTGGTTTATTAACTGTGGTAAGGAGGAGAATTTGAGACTATCATGTGCTGTTCAGCACGTTGCTGGATGGGAAGAAGCAGAAGAATATGATGATCTTGTTGAATGGGAAGAAGTAATTACAAACAGTCGAGAAAAACTAGCGGACTTTGTTTTTAAAAAACTTGGCTATAGTGTAAGGGGCTTTAATTCTGTTGACAATCCACTACTTAATAATTAAAGGGGATTTAAAGTTGAAAATAAACGATCCAATTTTTGGTAAACTCGAATATGACTACATTTGGTCTAAGGATGCTACCATTAATTTTTTCGGAAAAGAAGTCGAAGTATCGCTCATTATTGAAGGTGTTGAAGACGGTGAATTTGAGGACGATCAGTATAAGGCATATCAATCGTTTGTAAAAAAATGGGACAAATTGCAGCGCAGCTTTTTACAGCCTATTTTAGAATATTATCAAGAAAAGCGACATGAGCTCGGTTATGATATAGCTTTTGAAGAGAATTATCCTTTGGTAGAAACAACTGATAAAATTCTTGAAATGATTAGTTTGGACGGAATTGTTGTTTCATATGCAGGTATTTATGAAGGCCGAGCTATGGGAATACTTTTTAAATGTACGTGGGATATGGAAAATGGACTAGGACTCCGTTTGTTGGACGAAGTAGTAACGGAAGTTGGCTATCAAGATGTTGCTATTTGAAGGTGAAGAGGCTATCAAGGATTTTGTGTAGTGCGGCCGGGCAAGGTCGTTCATTCTAGTGGGTGGGAGTCCCATCAGGATAAAGCCTAACCAGCAGTCCTGTAGCTAGTTCTTGGAGGCTAATCGGTAACGGTTGGTTTTAAGCGTAGAACGGCAATATAACGGGCCGAAAGCGCAAGCTGAAGTGATTGAGCCCCGAAAATACGTGGAGACAGGCCGATGTAGTTACACATGCAGAAGGCAGAATCGGTTCAAGCGATAAGGTGAGCTTGAACGGGCACTCCGGGGTCTTAGAGCTTGGCACGTTACAGATCGAGAATGAATGGCAACCCGGGAGACCCTATCTCTTCCTCAAAGCAGCGGGTATGCCGTACAAGCGAAAACCAAGCAAGGAAAGCAAATGAGAGATAGGGAGTCGGATGGCTGAGTAGTATCAAAGAAGCTGCGAAATGGCAGTGGAGAGAAGGCAGCCACATCAGAAGGTCTTGACGAAGGACACAATTGCCACACGCAGAGGTGGAAACGAATTGAAAACGAAACTTGTTAAGATAGCACAATTAGCCAAAGAAAAGCCCAAAGAGCCATTCACAAGTCTGATCCATCTGCTGGATGAAGAATCGCTATTCATGTGTCACCGGGAGTTAAACGGGAACAAAGCCGTCGGAGTGGACGAAGTAACGAAAGCGAAGTACGAGGAGAATCTAAGTGTGAATATAAAGGATCTCCATCAATCCCTGCGTAGGATGGCGTACAAACCGCAACCGGTCAGACGTGTGTATATCCCAAAGCCCGGAACCCATAAGATGAGACCACTAGGCATTCCAGCATACGAAGATAAGATTGTGCAGCTAGCTGTAAGTAAAATCCTGTCCGCGATATACGAACAGGACTTTTTGGAATCTTCATTCGGATTTCGCCCCGGACTCGGATGCCATGATGCATTGAGAAAGGTAAATACGATCATCATGACGAAGAAAACGAACTGGCTTGTAGATGCTGATATAGCGGGGTTCTTCGATCACGTAGACCATAAATGGATGATGAAATGCCTGAAGGTTCGAATCAAGGATCGCAAACTGTTGCAACTGATTGAGCGCATGCTTAAGGCGGGAATAATGGAAGAGGGAACTCGTCGGCAAACCGAACAAGGCACGCCGCAGGGCGGAATTATTTCTCCGGTACTGGCGAATGTCTACTTGCATTATGTACTCGATCTATGGTTTGAAAAACGAATGAAGAAGCAGTATAGAGGCCAGTCGCATATGGTTCGATATGCGGATGATTTTGTATGCTGTTTCCAATCCGAAGGCGAGGCTAGAAACTTCTATCTACAATTGCAGGAGAGGCTGGAAAAGTTCAACTTGCAGATCGCTCCAGATAAAAGCAAAATCATAGAGTTTGGTCAATTCGCTGAACAAAACAGGAAGAACAGTAGAACAGGCAAGCCGGAAACGTTCGACTTCCTGGGCTTTACTCACTACTGTGGAAAAAGCAGGAATGGGAAGTTTAGAGTGAAGAGAAGAACGAGCAGGAAGAAATTCCATTCAGCTGTTCAACGAATGAAGGCATGGATAAAGACAAACCGGACCCTTCCTGTTCAATCGCTACTCGAACAGCTTAAAGCCAAACTCACGGGGCACTACAGATACTACGGTATCACCGACAATGGCCCCATGCTGTCGAGTTATTGGTACAGCACAATGAAGCTGCTATTTAAATGGATGAATCGGAGAAGTCAACGAAATAGCTATACTTGGGACAAGTTTCTATTGCTAATGAAAGCAAAACCATTACCGAGACCGAAAATATATTCGAGCGTGTTTAACAGTAGGGTTCTCGTGTGAATCTTCTGATGAGGAGCCGTGTGCGTAAATAGCGCAAGCACGGTTCTGCGAGGGGGGAGCGTACAATCCTATAAGGAAAGGCGCTCTTCTACTCTACAATAGGAAACATTTATGTGGAATTTGGAGGAACAGGCCCGTGTATATAAAGCAACAGATATCTACACTTAAAAGAATTCGTTTTCTTGATCAAGAGGATGGAGATATCGATAGGGTTGAAGATATTTTGAATGAGATAGCAACTACTGCAAATAACGAAGCTATTCTTGATTTTTGTACCGTTTTTCATGATTCAATCGAACCATATATTACAAATGATATGATTGAAACTATTTTTATTATAGCTGAGAGGAATGGTCTTCAGGTTGGTTTGCGTAAACTAACCGAAGGAATAACTAGTATGTTGCCTGAGGCTAGATACAGCGTTAATAGAATTTATAAAATGATGTTAAATTCACAAGATTTAATGGATACATATATTTTAGTGTTAAAGGATGCATCCGCGTCAAAAAAAGCAGAAGTGAAAGAAATTTTAAATGAAATAAGCGCTAAGCATCCGGATCTATTTTCTAATAAAGTAAAGTTTGTTTTGGATCAAGTTGATTGATAATTCATCAAATGGATAAATTACTCAAAAACTAGAAAGCAGGGCGAGTTAATGGGGCATTTAACAGCAGCAACTCTCATTGTATTGAACAAAGCTGGATGGACACCCGGGCGCAAGATCTATATAGACTCTACTGTGATCTTTTTAGAGAATAAAAATTTTGAAGTATTTGATTGCGCCAAAAAAGTATTAGAACAGTTTGGAGGATTAAAGTATTTGGTACCTAGTGATGAGTCTGATGATTTTCAAATAGGCCCAGAGTTTTTGAGAGATGGCGTAGAAAGAAAACATTATGCCAGGTATGAAAAAATAATCGGAGAGCCTTTGGTTGTAATTGGTTTAGCCTATGACGAGAATGCAACGATGTTTATATCGGAATCTGGTAAAATTTACGGTGTTAGGGATGATTATTATATTTGGAAGTTTGGTGATCATATTTTTGAAGCACTAAATCATTTATGTGAAGGTCGACAATTAAAAGTAATTAACGAGGTATAGCATTTCTAAATAAATTAACCGATATGCAAATTAATATATAAATTCTCTAACACTAATAAGGAGAAAGTAACACATATGGATAAAATTCAAATCGGAAAAGAAATACGCTCTGCAATCAAGCGTGGAGATACTCAAAGAGTAATGGAGTTAATAGGGACAAATGCTGAATTACTTCATATGATGACTCCTTTTGGAACGTGGCTTCACGTAGCTGCATCCAAAGGACAGCTTGAAATTGTTAAGCGACTTATAGACATTGGTGCTGATATGAACAAGCAAGGCGGGGTATTTAATGGCGGGGCCATAAATGAAGCCGCCTCAAATGGACATTTTGAGATAGTTAGATATTTCGTAGCTAATGGTGCTGATTTAGATGTAAGTGAGCCAGAGAAAAATCCTTTGTTCGGTGCCATTAGTAATGGACATGTACATATTGCAAAACTTTTAATAGAGAGTGGCATGGATACTAGTGTCAAGTATAGTGGTGAAGTGATGAAAAACACAGATGCCCTAGCTTTTGCACGTAAAATGGGACAAACGGATATTGTTCATTTATTAAACGTTAACGATATCAATGAAAATGAAATAGATAGCACTACTATGATCGAGCAAAATAGTCATGATGAAATCATTAAGCATGTATCCGAATTTTTCGGAGAGACCATGGAAACCATTAGCGAAATTGTGCCCGGAAGCAGAGTAGCCATCAATATCCATATAATACCGCCATCTAATGAAAGAGATTTCGCAACTCTTTTTACAACAGGTATGAGCGATCTGCCTATGGATGATTCCGATGAGGCTAAAGATTTTAAATATGCAGAATTGTTACTGAAGCTGCCGTTAAATTGGACCATAAATCAAAAGGCAATGAGTGATCCTAATCAATACTGGCCATTAGGGTGGTTAAGAAAAACAGCGCATATCCCACATATGTATGATGGTTGGTTAACGGATGGCGTTATATTGCCTAATGGAGAGCCTCCCCAGCCATTTTCAGCCAATACAAAATTGTCGTGTATGATGGTTTGCAATCCTCAGGAACAAGGGTTGGAAAATTTATTAGATAAGCAAGGGAGATTAATTCATTTTTATACGTTAGTGCCTATATTTGAAGAGGAAAGAAAGCTTGCTTTGGAAAAAGGGTGCGATTATTTAATCGGCTTATTGTTAGAAAAAGGAATAACGGATGTTCTTGATATTTACAGAGAAAATGTGAGTATTACATGAAAAATTTGGCGGACACAGCGGCAGCTATTTCAACCGAATCAGGGGTGAAGGCACAGGCTGCGGACACAGGGGCCGCTAATACGCTGCCGTAAGCCATTTTGAAGGGGAATTGAGGGCAATAACGGATTTCCTGTCCGCTTACAGCCTAAAATTGGGTTAAAATCCAGAATAGCGGAACCTCAGTCCTCCAAAAAAGCAGGCAGCCTCCCGAACTGCGTGATGTTAGCCCCAAATATAGCCACCGCCCCATTGATCTCAGCAACAAATGCAAGCTGCGGTCCCTTTAGCCAAGAAACGTCAGATGAGATTGGCCTCGAATTAGAACTAAGCAACCAGCAGCAGACCGTCTCCGTTTTGCATACACACCCTAAAACAATAAAATCGAAATCAAAGGAGCATTTATGAAAACAGTAAAAGAATTCTACGATGAACAAATTGCTGAAATAGCTTGGTTTAGCAAGTGTGGGGAAGGGGCGGATTTTACCCTCCATTATGAGTATTCTTGTCTAAATAACTGGAGAGAGGCAGAGAAAAGCCTCAACTCTAGATGGGATAACTTCAAATTAGAAATTAGAAACGGTCTAACCGTAGCTCTGCATAAGGAACATCTTGACGCCTATAGACAGTGGAATAGCATAACAATTGAAGCCAAAAAGCTTTTGAAAAATGGAGTCTTGAATGATATCTCCTTGTACGCCAAAAATAATCATCTAAACGAATCGGTATATGAAAGTGTGGAGTGGGACCTGCTTGCAGCTATGATGGAGCATGCCTATAGCCCTTATATCAAGCCTGGATTTTATACGCAACTGTTAAAAGTATATCAATCAGGTCATATCCCATGCGGCTGGAAAGGAAAATGGCCAGAAGGCCAGTTATTAGTATTTTAGAATTTAGTATTTTAGTGTTTTGGCAATTTATTATTTTAGTGGATTATAGCAAGCTGGCTATTTGTTGATGACAATGAGCTCATTCGGTCTGAAATTCGTAACGATGCAGCGTTCATCCTCATAAATGGCAACGCCGCTCCAGAGATCATACGGATACAGGCTCCAGTCGCCCTCTCCAAACGAGGTGACGTAGCAGATAAGCTCGCCGGTCAGCATGTCAAAGCGCCCTAGGTTAAAGGTTCGATCAGCCGTTTGGCATACGACAAGAAATTCGGCTTCACTGCGAATATGGCAAGCCTGCATGCGGGTCAGCTGTCTGGACCAAAGCTTTTTCTTCGGAGATAGCTCCACAGACTGGAGCCTATGATCCGTATTTCCGTCGTAGAACAACGCTTGTCCTGCGAAAAAAGCTTGCTGCGGCCGCGAACCGACCTTTTTCTTCATTTTCCATTCGGGCTCATTGCTCTCCAAATTGAAAGCGATAATCTCGCCCGCATAGCTGCTGGAAACCATCAGCTGCCCGTGAAAATGCGGAGCTGCAGCGATCGCCCAGCCGCCCGCATACTTGAATTCATGGGCGATGTCCCATTGGTTTGGGACGATCTCAATGATTTTGGAGCTTCCGGTAGCTGCGAAGTATCTGCCTTGATGCTTTTGAATAGCAGAGTCCAGCCATTTAACCCGATGTTTTCGTTTAGACAGCGTTTTGCCAGTCAACGGGTCAACGGTTTGGATTTCCGTGCCGCGGCAGCAGAATAGTGTTCCATCAATCAAAGACAGGTTATTGCTATTAAGTTCTTTAAAAGCTTTGGACCAAAGGACGGCACCGTTTTCACGATCAAGTGAGCTCCAGCTGTAGCGGGAAGCGATGATGATCCTATTTTCAAACAGAAGAGGGGCTGCGTTGATTTCATCACATAATCCCGCATGATTCGGCAGCGTATAACGCCAGACGATTTCACCAGTCAGCCTATTTACAGCGGCAAGCTCGCCAGCAAGCACTTGGGGCGCTTGCGGCTTATTTTTGTTCAAAGCGACATAAATGATGTCTCCATCTACCGTAAAATAAGACGGCTCACAAAAGTCATCGTTATCTCCAACTAGCGAAATCTGAAATACGTTCATGCTCCACGATCAGTCCTTTCCTATCCATCGAAAATAAGGGGATATTATGAAGTACCCAATAATCGCCGCAGCTTCTCCTCCGTCCCTGATCCTTCCAACGGGGTATAGACGGTGCAGCGCAGGTCTACGCTGCCGAGCACTTGGAAGGACGTCAGCGCGAACAGCATTTTGCTCGTTTTGGAGTGGCGGAATTCGATCGTGACCTCCGGTGAGCGGCTGACCTGGCTGCGCTGCCATAATGCTTCAAATTCAGGATGGAGCCGCGACATTTCCACGATAAAATGGTCATACCATTCATCGCCCATATATTGGCCGTAATAGGTGCGGAAGATCGCAAGGTAGCCTTCCACGAACGTTTCCCAATTGACGGCCAGACTGCGCAGCTCCTTGCGGGTAAACAGGAGGCGAATCAGGTTCCGCTCGGCATAGGGAATCGATTTGAAATCGACAAATACATGCGCCGCAGCCTCGTTCCAGCCGACAATATGGCAATGCCGATCGGAAATAATCGTTGGACAATAGCGAAGCTCCGTTAAGATTCGCTGCAACGAAGGGCTAAGCTTAAGCTCCTCCTCTTCCAGCTTCAAGCCGCCTCCGCCCGTCCCCGCATGATGGCCAAACGCCAGCCCAAAAATATAGTCGCGTTCATCCGCTGTCAGCAGCAGCGCGCTTGCAATCGACTCCAGCACTTGGGTGGACACATGAATGTTACGCCCCTGCTCCAGCCACGTGTACCAGGTTGCGCTGACGTTCGCGAGCTGCGCCACTTCCTCCCTGCGCAGTCCCGGCGTGCGACGGCGAATGCCAGCCGGCAAGCCCACCGCCTGCGGCTTAATTCCAGCGCGCTTCGCCTTCAGAAAAGACGCAAGCGCTTCTAGCCGAATACGATCGGACAAAACTCTCAAACCCTTCCCATTACGCTGTTATTTATTATTGTAGTATAGCCAATACTAGGATAAACGACAACTTGTAATAGGATAATTCGTTTGCCATAATACAATCAATCGAGATAAGCAGTTTATGATTGGAAAGCGGGGAACAAATGATGAATAGAGTCGTTGTGACAGGGCTTGGTGTCGTATCGCCATTAGGAGTAGGAGTAGAGACGTTTTGGCAAGGAATGCTTGCGGGAAAATCGGGCATTGGCCCTATCGATACATTCGATGCATCGAACCATAAGACGCATTTCGCCGGTCTAGTGCGGGATTTTAATCCGGAGGAGCGGTTTGGGAAAAAAGAAGCCCGCAAAATGGACCGCTTCACCCAGTTTGGCCTCGCGGCAGCGGAAGAGGCGCTTGCCGATTCGGGCTTGCAGCTGGAGCAGTTGGACCGTGAGCGGCTGGCGGTATATGTCGGCTCTGGCATTGGCGGCCTGCAAACGCTGCAGGATAACGAAGGGCAGCTGCGCCAGCGCGGGCCAGGCCGGGTCAGTCCGCTGCTCGTGCCAATGATGATTGCCAATATGGCAGCTGCGCAAATCAGCATTAGGCTTGGCTCGCTCGGCCCGACGCTTGCGCCAGTAACTGCCTGCTCTGTGGGCAATACCGCCATTGGCGAGGCGTTCCGCCTCATTCGCGGCGGCTGGGCGGACGTTGTGTTTGCCGGAGGCTCAGAGGCAGCCGTAACGGATATTGCGGTTGCAGGCTTCGGCAATGCGACCGCGATTTCAACTCGCAACGAAGAGCCGGAGCGGGCAAGCCGTCCTTTTGACAGCGGCCGGGATGGCTTTGTGATGTCGGAGGGAGCGGGCATTATGGTGCTGGAATCGCTTGAGCATGCGCAAAGCAGAGGAGCACGCATTTATGCAGAGGTAGTAGGCTATGGAGCGACCTCGGATGCTTATCATATCGTAGCGACCCCGCCTGATGGAGATGGGGCCTACCGGGCAATGAAGCTTGCGCTGCAGGAAGCGGGACTAGCACCTGCGGATGTGGATGTGATTAGCGCGCATGCCACTAGTACTGAGGTTGGCGATCGCTCGGAGGCTTCGGCGATTCGCCGCTTGTTTGCAGCCGATGGCAAGCAGCCGCCAGCTGTCACGGCGACGAAGTCGATGCTGGGGCATATGCTCGGGGCATCGGGAGGCGCCCAGGCGATTGCCCTCGCCAAAGGCTTGCAGGAAGGCGTCATTACGCCGACGATCAACTACGAGCAGGCGGACCCGGCCTGCGGAGATTTAGACATCGTAGCGAACGAAGCGCGCCGTGCAAATATAAAGGTCGGCCTCACGAACTCCTTCGGCTTTGGCGGCCATAATGCGGTCATTGCGATGCGCAAATTTGAGGAGTAACCATAAACACTAGGAGAAATATTCTAAATGAACAGCTGTAGCGCAAGGTCAAGCTGAGCTTCTATATGATTTTTTTGTTCCCCCAATGAGCAGCGGCTGAATCGCCTGCTGCTCATTGGGGGCTCTTTATTTCTTCAAGCATTCATCCGCATAAATTGGGGGATAAGCACATTCAGCTCTTTAATAAAAGCTTCGCAAGCGAGCGATTGCTTCTTTTTGGCATGCAGCCAGTAAAAATCGACGGGATGCTCGACCTGAAGCGGGATCGGAACGATATGCCCGGTCATGACGTAAGGGTCATTTTTCAAGGAAATATCCAAATAAAAGCCGATGCCGAGTCCCTCGCTGATGACCCGTTTAGAAACCTCGGAATGCTTGGAATGAAAAATTTCCCGGCTCGTGCCATACGCCTGAAGCTCCTCCTTCATACGCTCCGAGGTGCTGATAATCGAATGCTTCCCAATTTCCTCCATGGAAAGGCTCTCTTTGTAGGCCAAAGGCGACTTGCCCCCAACGCATGCCATAATTTTGCATGTTAAAAACTTTTCGGCGACCAGATTTTTAAAGGACATTTCCTCCGGCGTTCCAATAAGTCCCACATCCCAATCTCCGCTCAACAGCCGTTCTTCTATTTCGCTCGGATGGCTTTCTGTAATTTCCAGCTCAACAAGCGGATATTTCTCCGAGTAATGGGTGAGCAGCTTGGGCAAAAAGCTGGTGCAAGCCCCGAAGGTCGCCCCGATGACAAGCCGTTCGTTCAGAAGCGAGCTGTTCAGCTTGGCCGTCTCTGTGAAGTTATCCCAGCGCGACAAAATATCCTCAGCCATCTGAATCAGGTTATTGCCCACAGCAGTCGGGCGGGTTCCCGAGCGGGTGCGGGTAAAAATCGCCAGGCCGATCTCATTTTCCAAGGCGGCTATCGAGTTGCTGATGTTGGGCTGCGACAAGTGAAGCTTCTCCGCAGCCAGAGTAATGGAACCGCTATGCGCTACCTCGACTAAATATCTCAATTGTTCAATACGCATATTAGATCACCTCTTCTGTCATAAGCTCGGGTTATGGAAACATTGTTTTTATATATTTTACATTGTAATTAGGAATGTGTAACATTTCAATTAATAAATCCTTGCAATCCAATCGGAAATTACAAAATTACGATAAGGCTTAAGACTGTTAACAGGAAAACGCAAGACTGGCAGCCATTCAGCAGCATGACATTCATTAGAGAGGTTGTGAAAAATAGTTATGGGAGACAAACTTGCTCCTTTTCGTTTTGCCAAAAGAGTGCCGCAGCAGGCGCCGATGGGGGCGGCGCAAGCGTCCAATCGCACCGATGTCGTTCCGTTATCCTACGGCTCTCCAGCATCGGCATCATTTCCCTATGATGCGCTCCAGCAGGCGGCATCTGATGCCATTCTGACGCAAGGCCACGCTGCCCTGCAATATTCGGGAGCGGATGGCCCGGCTGTCGTTCGACAATGGATTGCCGAGCGATCCGTCTTGCGGGGAATCCATGCCGCTCCGCAGGAGGTGCTCGTCACCTACGGCTCAGGGCAGGCGATCGATTTTGCTTGCCGGGCTATTTTGGAGCCGGGGGATCATGTCTGGGTAGAGGCCCCAACCTTCTTCGGTGCTCTGAATACGTTTCGCTCCAGCGAGGCGGTGCTTACCTCGTTCCCCATTGATGAGCAGGGCCTCAGAGTCGATTTGGTGGAGGAAGCGCTTGAGCAGTCGGCCCGTGCAAATTTGCCGCTTCCGAAGCTGCTGTACTGCATTCCGAATTATCATAATCCGGGCGGAATCAGCTTATCCCTTTCCCGCCGCAAGCGCCTTGCCGAGCTGGCGTTGGCCTATAATTTTTTCATTCTGGAAGATGATGCCTACTCGGAGCTGAATTTTGGAGCTGTCTATTTGCCAGCTATTTATAGCTTTGCCCCGCAAAGAACGATTTACTTGGGCACATTCTCAAAGACGATTGCTCCAAGCATAAGGTTGGGCTGGGCGATCGCGTCGCAGGATACCGCAGGCAAGCTGGGCTCCTTCTTTCATGGAAGCCGGGCCAGCGCATTTACCCAGCAGATTATCGGAAATTTACTAAGCGGCTGTTCGCTTGAGACGCATATCGAGCAGCTCATTACCCGATACCGGGAGCAGCGTGACAGCATGCTTGCTGCACTGGACAAGCATTTAAAAGACGCGGTGGAATATGCGGTGCCCGAAGGCGGATTTTTCGTCTGGCTTCGGTTTAAGGAAGAGGTAGATACCGGGGAACTCGTGAAGTATGCCGCTGAGCGCGGAGTCAGCTTCATTGATGGCCAACAGTTTTATTTATCGCCGGAGGACGGGAAGCGCTACGCCAGATTATCGTTCAGCTACTGCGATGGGGATGCGCTTGAGCTCGGCATTATCCGGCTAGCCGAAGCGTATCAGGATTATCGAGACGATCAGGCAGCTCAAACCGTTTGAAAAGCTTGAAAAATTTAAAAAGCATACAAAGTATAAGTTTTGACACAGAATTTACTACATCCAAAGGCGGCGTTTCAGCCAGCAAATCAGGAGGAATTATAAATGAAAGCAAAATGGACAACTAGAATGAGCTATTTAATTTTTGCAGCTATGGTGCTGCTGCTAGCGGCATGCGGCAGCCAGCAGCAGGAAGCGGCGGGTACGAATGCTGCGGCTTCGGCAGAGGTATCCGCTGCACCTGCAAGTGCGGAGCCGACTTCATCATCTGCTGCGACGGAGCAAGATGCAGATAAATACAAAGGCGTTGTCGTCCACCTTGAGGGCAGCCAGGTCGGCCCCATGATCGTAGGCAAGGAAAAGGGCTGGTTCGCGGAAGAGATCGGCAAATACGGCGCAACCGTCGAGTTTCAGACGCTTGCAAGCGCGTCCCAATACAATGAGGCATTGGCGGCGGGCAGACTGGATATCGTCCGTACAGGCTATATTGGCACAATTACAGCTCAAGCGGCCGACATTGCCTTCAAGTCCATTGCCGAAGGCAGCAGCGGAGCACCTGATGCGATTCTTGTTCCGCAGGCAAGCGGCATTCAATCCATTAAAGATTTGAAGGGTAAAACGATCGCTGTTGCGAAAGGAAGCAGCTCATGGGGCTTGCTCCAGCATGCGCTCAAGAAAGAAGGCATTTCGCCAGATGATGTCAAGCTGGTCAACCTTCAGCCTAGCGATGCACAGGCGGCGTACCAAGGCGGACAAGTTGACGCTTGGGTTATTTTTGAACCGTACCGGAGCCAGGAAACGAGCAGCGGGTCATCCCGAATCGTAGCCGAGTCGTCCACAATCGGCTTGTTTACCCCGGGCTATGTCATTTCTCGAACAGAATTCGCGGACCAATATCCTGAGCTTGTAGAGGCTTTTCTCAAAGCCTACCAGAAATCAATTGACTGGCAAAAAGCGAATTTGGACGAGGCGGTTGCCCTGAACGCCAAAATCAAAAATGTGAGCGAGGATACAATTCGGGCATCCATGGCGAATCCAAGCTCTGAGCCGACAAATCTTCCGATTTCGGAGGAAGCGACGAAATTTCAGCAGGAAACGGCCGACCTCATGTTCGAACTGGGTGAAATTAAAACGAAGGTTGATGTGTCCAAAGTTATTGATAACACCTTCATTACGAAAACATTGGCAGATATAAAGGCAGCAGTGAATAAATAATGCAGGATGGAAGTGGCAATGACATGAAGCAATTGAACGAACAAATGAACCTGGGCGCCTTTGTGTTTACTTTTGGCCATCATTTTGCGGCCTGGCGCCATCCGGGTACGGATACGAATGAAATCATTAGTATGGATTTTTACAAGGAATTGGCGGCAAGCGCGGAACGCGGCAAGCTGGATATGCTGTTTCTGGCGGATTCCGGATCAATCCCGCTGAGCGATGCGGAATCGAGCGCCCGCTTCGTCTACCCGGAAGCGACTGCCGTGCTTGGCGCGCTCGCTGCGATCACGGATAAAATCGGCATTGCGGCAACCGTATCTACGACATTCAATGATCCTTACAATGTCGCACGTCGGTTTTCGACGCTGGATCATCTCAGCAAAGGGCGCGCCGCCTGGAATGTGGTCACCTCGACCAAGGAGGGAGACGCGCTGAATTACAGCATGGAGAGGCTGCCGGAGCATGGCAGCAGGTATGATAGAGCGCGGGAATTTTTAGATGTAACGAATGCGCTATGGGATAGCTGGGAGGATGACGCCCTTCTATGGGACAAGAAAGCAGGCTTGTTTGCTGACAAGGAGAAGGTGCATCTGCTGGAGCACCGCGGCGAGTCCTTCTCGGTGCTGGGGCCGCTTAATATTCCAAGGTCTCCGCAGGGACGCCCGGTCATTATTCAGGCAGGGACTTCCCCTGCTGGATCACGGTTCGCAGCAAGCGGGGCGGATGTTGTGTTTACAGCATGCGAGGATAAAGAAGAATCGATCCGCTTCTATAAGCATGTGAAGGGGCTGCTTCCCGAATTCGGGAGAGAGGCAAGCGATGTGAAAATATTGCCCGGCCTGATGTATTTTGTAGGTGCGACTGAAGCCGAGGCAAAGGCGAAGGAAGAGGAGTTTTACGAGCTGATATTGCCATCCGCAGGCGTCACGTATTTATCACGAATGCTGAATGTGGATTTATCGGGCTATTCCATTGATGAGCAGCTGCCGGATATCCCGCTTGAGGGCAATACTAGCCGGGCGAAAATCATCGTGGAGACGGCGCGGAGAACGAAGCAGACGATTCGCGAGCTTGGCTTGCATTTTGCCGTAGCCCGTGGACATATGAAGGTGCGAGGCACGCCGGAGCAAATTGCCGATGTCATGGAGGATTGGTTCCGCAGCGCAGCCTGCGACGGCTTCAATATTATGCCGCCGCTGCTGCCGGGGGGCATGGGAGAATTTGTCGATCAGGTCGTTCCCGTCCTGCAGCGCAGAGGCTTGTTCCGCACCGAATACGCGGGAAATACGCTGCGGGACCACCTGGGGCTCCGCCGTCCAATCAGCCAGTTCGCAGCAACCGTCAATACGGCGAAGGAGGGATAGCTGAAAATGAGCGATACGCCAAAACAATTAAAGCTGGGCTTGTTTATTCAAAGCACGGGGCATCACGCCGCTGCATGGAGGCATCCTGAGACGGCTACGCTCCAAAGCCACAACGTTCGCTATTATCAACAGCTTGCCAAGACGGCAGAGCGAGGGAAGTTTGATCTGATGTTTCTGGCCGATGATCTCGCCGTTCCGCTGCCATACAAATCGGCCTTGACCGACCGCTATGGCAAGCTGGAGCCGCTGACGCTGCTGTCGAATCTGGCTGCTGTAACGGAGCATATCGGCCTCGCGGCTACCTTCTCGACTACCTTTAATGAGCCCTATCATGCTGCGCGCAAATTCGCATCCCTTGATCATATTAGCGATGGCAGGGCGGCCTGGAACGTCGTAACGTCGGCGCTGAATGACGAAGCCCACAATTTTGGCCAGGATGAAATTCTTGATCATGAGCTTCGTTATGAGCGGGCGGATGAATTTTTCCAGGTGGCGTCCGGTTTATGGGATAGCTGGGATGAGGATGCGGTGCAGGCGGATAAGGAGAGCGGCGAGTATTTTGACTTGGATAAAGTACATGTGCTGAACCATCAAGGGACATTTTTCTCCGTACAGGGGCCGCTGAACGTAGCCCGTCCCGTGCAAGGGCGTCCGGTCATTATTCAGGCGGGATCATCCGGGACTGGGCAGCAATTCGCGGCAAAAAATGCCGATGTCGTATTCACGGTGCAAAATCAGTTGGACAGCGCAAAGAAATTTTATAAGCAAGTAAAAGAACTCGCGGAAGCAAACGGCCGCTCCCGTGATGACATTAAAATAATGCCCGGCTTGTTCCCTATTATAGGGGACACACAGGAAGAAGCCGAAGCGAACTACCAGCAGCTTCAACAGCTGGTGGACCGCAAAATCGGTACTGCCTTGCTAGGCGGCGTATTCGATAATATTGATCTTTCGGGCTATGGCGACGACGAACCGTTCCCAGAGCTGCAGGAGGCTGGCGGCACTCGCAGCCGTTTTCAGCTGGTGATGGAGACGGCTAGAAGAGAAGGCTTGACGGTGAGGGAAGTCTATTTGCGGTTTGCTTCGGCAAGGGGTCATCTTACCGTGATTGGAACGCCCGAACAAATTGCGGACCAGATGGAAGCATGGCTGCGCGAGGAGGCGGCAGATGGCTTTAACATTATGCCGCCCTACATGCCTGGCGGACTGGATAGTTTTGTAGAAAAGATTATTCCGGTGCTTCAGCGGCGCGGCTTGTTTCGCACGGAATATGAAGGCGGCACCTTGCGCGAAAACTTGGGGCTGCGTCGTCCTGCCAGCCGCTATGCCCGGCAAGAAAGCGGCGTGGACGCATGAGCGGCAGCGGCAAGCTGGAATTGATTGCGGTGGACAAAACCTTCAGGGCGGAAAAGCAGAATCATGTGCTCGCTGACATTCATTTGAGTCTGAGTCCCGGCGAATTTGTTACCATCATCGGGCCGAGCGGCTGCGGCAAAAGCACATTGCTCAAAATTATCGCCGGACTCGATGCCGATTACGAGGGTTCCGTGCTGCTTGGTGGGGTCGATGCAGGCAAGCCCAGCCGCGACAAAGGGTTTATTTTTCAAGAGCATCGCCTTTTCCCGTGGCTCACGGTAGAGCGGAATATTGCCGCCAATCAATCGCTGCGAAACAAAGACGTTCGCGGGCAGGTGGATGCAATGATTAAGCTGGTGCGTTTGGAAGGGTTTGAGAAGGCGTATCCGAAGGAGCTGTCTGGCGGGATGTCCCAGCGGGTCGCTATTGCAAGGGCACTTATGCAAAGCCCGCAGGTGCTGCTGCTGGATGAGCCCTTCGGCGCGCTCGACGCCTTCACCCGCACGCATATGCAGGAAGCACTACTGGACATTTGGCGCAATAATCGGGCGACGATGCTGCTCGTCACTCATGATATCGACGAAGCGGTTTTTTTATCCGAAAGAATCGTAGTTATGGATGCTCGGCCAGGGCGAATCAAGCAGATTGTTCGCAATGATCTGCCCTATCCGCGCACGCGGCATAGCCAAGGCTTTCAAGAGCTGCGTTCTCAAGTCATGCGAGTGCTGGAGAAGCAGGAGGAGCCAGAGGAAAACTGGGTCATTTAAAGCTAGAGGCATCGTGATACCAACATGAAGGAGATAATATGAAACAATCAGGAAAATGGTGGAAAGGGGCTGTTATCCCGGTCTGCGTGCTGCTTCTATGGCAGTGGGCGTCTTGGTCGGGAGCGGCAGACCCTAAGCTTTTTCCAGCACCAAGCTCCATTTTTGGGGATCTGTTCGCGATGCTCCTTTCAGGGGAATTGTACTATCATATCCGCATTAGCGTCGTGCGCGCCGCGCTCGGCTTTTTACTGGGCGGGAGCTTGGGGCTGCTTATTGGCTTATTGGTTGGCATGTATGTAAAAGTCGAGGAATTGGTTGATCCTACCGTACAGATGCTGCGGACCGTGCCTTTGCTCTCAATTACTCCTTTGTTCATTTTGTGGTTTGGTTTTGGCGAGCTGTCCAAGGTGCTGTTGATTGCAATGGGTGCGTTTTTCCCGCTGTATGTGAACACCTTTCTCGGTGTCAGGGGTGTCGATAAAAAGCTGTTCGACGTAGCGCGCGTGCTTGAGTTTAGCCGTTACAAGCAGGTGACGAAGCTGATGCTCCCCGCCGCCTTGCCCAACGTGTTGCTGGGCCTTCGCCTATCGCTCAGCATAGCTTGGCTGTGCCTCGTTGTAGCTGAATTAATGGGAGCCGACAGCGGCGTCGGCTATCTGATTCAGGATGCCAGATCGTATGTGCGGACAGGCGCCGTGTTCGTTGGCATTTTCGTGTTTGCCGCTGTTGGCAAGCTGGCCGACTCAGCCGTACGATTGCTGGAGCGCAGACTGCTGAAGTGGCAGGATAACTACCGGGGATAATGCAAAAAAACAACCCATACCGCTCATTCGTCCCGCAAATCAGTTATAATAAAACGATAGCAAGCGGAAAATACGGCCCTTCGGAGCTGGAGACGAAAAGGACGATGAGAGATGGGAAGAGAGCTGGTAATCGGGCTTGATCTGGGGACAACCAGCGTGAAAGCTTGTATTTTTGATCGAAACGGCCATTTGGTCGCAGATGTGGAGAAAATGAATACGTTCTACTACCCGCAGCAGGGCTGGGCGGAGCAAAGCCCGGTGGAAATCGAGCGCTCGGCCGTGCTCGCTATTAGAGAAGCGATTGAGAAGGCGAAGGTAGAGGAAGGCGAGCTGCTGGCGCTCGGTTTTTCGGCGGCGATGCATGCGATTCTGACGCTTGACGCAGCTGGGAATCCGACTTCTCCGGCGATTATTTGGGCGGATGGAAGAAGCGCGGGCCAGGCGGAAGCGCTGCTGGAAGCAAGCGGGGAGCAGGTGTACAAGGCGACGGGAACGCCGATTCACCCGATGACGCCGCTCATGAAGCTGCTGTGGATGAAAGAAAATAACTATGAGCCTTATGAGCAAGCGAGCTATTTTATGTCGATTAAGGAATATTTGCTCTACTGTTGGTTCGGACAACGCAAAATCGATTATGCGATGGCTTCGGCAACCGGCTTATTCAATCCAGCCAAGCTGGACTGGGAGCCAGAGCTGCTGGCGTTAACCGGCATTACAGCAGCGCAGCTGTCCGAAATCGTGCCGCCAACGGAAATTCTCTCGGGGCTGAATGCGGATATTGCTGCGCAAATGGGCGTCTCAAGGGACCTGCCCTTCGCGATTGGATCTGCGGATGGGCAGTTGTCTAACCTCGGCATTGGCGCGATTCTTCCCGGCGAGGTTGCCGTATCTGTTGGGACGAGCGGGGCAATCCGCCAGCTTACGCATCAGGCGAAGGTGAGCGATAGCCGCGAGACGTTCTGCTACTCTTTTACGAAGGACACGTATATCGTCGGCGGCCCGACGAACAATGGCGGGATTGCGCTGCAATGGCTGAAGGATACGCTGAATTATGAGGGCGGCTACGAGGCTTTTCTGGCTGAGGCTGAAAAGATTGCTCCCGGCGCGGACGGCCTGCTTTTCCTGCCGTATTTGAACGGCGAACGGGCACCGCTGTGGAATCAGCGGGCGAAGGGCAATTTCTACGGCTTAACGATGACCCATGAGCGGGCACACTTAATTCGCGCGGTGCTTGAGGGTGTAACGTTCAACCTGTATCAAATTGGCAAGGCGCTGGAGAAGCTGGCGGGCGCGCCGCAAAAAATGTATGTGAACGGCGGGCTGTCCCGCTCGCCGCTCTGGCTGCAAATGATGGCGGATATTTTCGACGCCGAAATATACGTTTCGGAAAACCATCATAGCGCCGCATGGGGCGCCGCTTGGACTTCACTAGTAGCAACTGGCTATGCGAGCTCCTATGAGGAAATTAAGCAGCATATTCCAATGGACAAGCCTGTTGTGCCGAACCCGGAGATGAGCAAGCGCTACAAAGAAATTTATGCGAATTATGAAAAGCTGGCGAAGACGATGGCAGCCTTTTTCTAAAGGGCAGCCTAATCATTAAGCCGCACCATTTATAGGCGGGCAGCCGCCAAAAAAACAAGCCCCGCAGCGGTAATAAATCGCTATCGGGGCTTGTTTTATTATTTAAACATAAGCATTAGCCGTTTACGCTTTATTCAGCGAATAGCTGTAGGTATAGCTTTTGCCATCGAGGGCGCTGCGATAGGAGAAGCTGAGGACGCCTTTGGACGTTTCGCCAGTGAAAGCAAGCTCATCGCCATAATAAGGAATGTCGTTCTTTTCCGCATATTCCTGCTCGGCAGCAGACAAGAACTGTTTATAAAGAAGCGTAGCGTTGCCCGTCTTCAAATCGACTAAAGTAAGCAGCCCTGTTTGGTTAGGACGAATAATTAGGTAGCCTTGGCCCATGCCTAGCACGGCATACACTTCATCTTTGCCACCCAGCTTGGGAAGATCATATTCCTCCAAAGTGGCTCCGCTGCTGTCCAGCAGAGATAACGTTTTGCCGTCCGTCAGCAAAGGGTTGTTGTTCATGGCGACGATGTTAGGCTCATAGCGCTTGAAGTATTTCGCAGCAGCTTGCTTGACCAGCTTATGATCTTTAATATAAGCGGCGTGGGATTGGAACTGAACGCTAGGCTCGCCATAGTTGAAGAGAATGGATACCATAAGGCCGCTGGTCCCGATTGCTTTAGTTGAAAGGCCCCAGTAGCCGGCGATGTCTGCATCCAGCTTAAGCTTGCCCGCAAGCTGGGGAATATCGGATTTGCCAAGCGCCGTATACAGATTGCCAGTTGCCGTATCTAGCCATGCTGCGCCGGATTGCAAGCTGCCACCCGTTTGATAAGTGACCTTCTGGTTAATCCCTACTGTGTTATCGGCCTGTTTCCAAGTCACGCTTGCCCCAATGGATTCCGAGAAAAAGCGCAGCGGTACGTAGACATGGCCTTTAATCACTTGCAGCGGGGTGTTCAGCTTGATCTGCTTGCCGTTGTTGATCGCCTCCGTGGACCCGACCTTCAACGTAACCAGATGTCCCGGGTAGCTCATCGTGACGGCTTTGGCGGCTGCGTCCCAAGACACTAGGGCTCCTAGCAGCTCGCCAACCTCACGAAGCGGCATATACACCGAGTTTTGTGATATAAAAGGAGCTGCTTCGGTCACATAGGAGTTTCCGTTCACCTTAAGCGTTATTTTCTTGGCGGCTGGTGCAACTGCCGCCGCTGTTATGTAATCGCTGCTGCTTGCTGGAAGTGCTGCTGATGCAAGAGGCGCTCCCATTAACGAAGCTGCGAGGCTGATTGCTGGAATGACTGTAAAAGCAGTGCGTAAACGTTTCATCCTTATTCCTCCTATTTAAGGTCGTTGCTATTGCTATGCCTTCTAAGCTTAGTCTAAAATTAAAGACGCAGCCACACTACAAATAGTTACAATTTTGGCTGAATAAAATTCGATTTAGTTGTCTAACGTGATGAAGGAATTGACATACTCCAAGTGGAATTCATGTATAATGGCTTTGAAGCAAGGGCTATCATTAGCATAAAATGTTAATTCGGAGGTTTCGCATATGACGGAAATAGCATTATGGCCAGAATCAGCTTATGAAAATGTGGAAGGTGAGCGCCCGTATTTAGTGCCTCATCTTATCAAGTCGGGTAAGCCACTAGCAGCAGTCATCGTGCTTCCAGGCGGCGGTTATCGCTATCGTGCCGATCATGAAGGAGAGCCAATTGCTAAGTGGTTAAATGATTTAGGCTTGCATGCATTTGTTCTTCATTACCGTGTAGCTCCGCATAAGCATCCTATTCCGCTCGGTGACGCGAAGCGCGCCATGCGGATCGTCAGAAGCCAGGCAGCTGAGTTCGGCATTGATCCCGCGCGTATTGGCATACTCGGCTTCTCGGCTGGCGGTCATCTGGCTTCCACAGTCGGCACGCATTTTGATGCCGGAGACAGCAGCAGCTCCGATCCGATCGAACGTGCAAGCAGCCGCCCAGATGCGATGGTTCTGTGTTATCCGGTTATTTCGCTAGGGGAGTTCCGTCACGATGGCTCCTTGGTCCATTTGCTTGGTGATGATGCGCCTGAGGAGCTTCGCAGGGAGCTGTCGAACGAGCTGCAAGTTACGGAGCAGACACCGCCGACCTTCCTCTGGCATTGCGCAGATGACGGGGCCGTTCCGGTCCAGAACAGCTTAATGTTTGCAGCAGCGCTTGCTAGCAGCGGCGTTCCTTATGAAATGCACATTTATGAGAGCGGCGGACATGGCATCGGCCTTGCCTATGACCATCCTGAAGCGCATACTTGGAGCTTATGCTGCGGCAACTGGCTGAAAAAACGCGGCTTTACGGAAGATTTAGAGGTTCAGTAACGATAGCTACAATAGCGAACAGCATGAGTACAGCAGCAGGGCGCAGGAGCGAATTATTCATTCAATCTGACGATTGGTCCTAAGGGCTTGCTGGCCTGCTGCTATGGGCTTGGGCATTTGGTGCAGCAGCAGTCACAGGGTCTCCGGGAAAAGCCGGAGGCCTTTTTATAAATATAAGCCATTATAAGCGTCACCCTTATAATCGGCTTATGACGATATAGATAGAGAAGCGGAGCTGAGAAGCATGATGCAAATGAGAGGGAAAATCGTACTTGTTACCGGAGCAAATGCGGGCATGGGATTGGCATCAGCTACGGAGCTGGCTAAGGCTGGCGCGGACGTTATTATGGCTTGCCGCAGCCTGGAGCGCGGCGAAGCCGCAAGGCAGCAGGCACTTGCCGCAAGCGGTGCTGCGCATATTGAGCTGATGGCCTGTGATCTTGGAGATTTTGCGAGCATTGCTGCCTTTTGCGAAGCTTTCAAGCAGCGGTACGACCGGCTGGATGTGCTGCTAAACAATGCAGGCGTTGTATCGCTGAAGCGCGAGCTAACCAAGGATGGTTATGAAAGCATGATCGGCGTTAATCATCTGGGCCATTTTTTACTGACGACATCGCTATTGGAGCTGCTGGAGCGATCACCGCAGGGCAGAGTAGTCAATGTATCCTCGGGCGCATATAAAGCGGGGAAAATCCATTTTGAAGACATAAATCTGACTCGAGGCTTTAGTGTAGTAAAGGGTTATGCCCAATCGAAGCTGGCCAATATTTTGTTCACCAAGGAGCTGGCTAGGCGGCTGGCGCATACGAAGGTGACGGTTAATTGCCTGCATCCAGGAGCGGTAGGAACGTCGCTCGGCGTTAACCGCCAGACGGGATTCGGCAAAAGCATGCATGCGCTGCTGCGGCCTTTTTTCTTAACTTCGCTGCAGGGGGCGCAGACGGCGCTGTATTTGGCGAGCTCGGAGGAAGGCGGAGCGGTAAGCGGGCACTATTTTTATAAGCAAAAAAGGGAGGAAGTGTCTGCTAAAGCAATGGATGAGCAGGCTGCCAAGCGGCTTTGGGAATGGAGCGAGCAGCAGCTTGAACACAGAAAGCAAGCGAAATAAAGCGAGCTGGGGGGCGTTATCGTGGGAGGTTGTTTGAATGTTTGAGAAAGCAGCTGTCAAGTCGGCTATCGCGCTGCTTGCGTTGTTTAGCCTCATGCTGGCTGGCTGTACGAAGGATGCGCCGAAGCCTGAGAGAAGCAACCCTGCCATGCTGCAATGGCTGCCAATCATTAAACAGTCGGGCAAGCTGGTTATCGCCACAACCGAAAATTACCCGTTTGAATATACGGATGAAGAGACAGGCGAGTTTATAGGGTACGATGTGGATTTGGCGCAAGCGATTGCAGACGAAATTGGCGTAGACATTGAATGGAAAAAAATGCCCTTTGCTGAGCTGCTTAACGCCTTGCAGCTGGGTAAAGCCGACATGGTTATAGCCAGTATGTATATTACCGAGGAGCGGGAACGCACCGTCGATATGTCGGATAAATATTTGGATTCCGGCATGGCAATCGTCAAGCGGATGAGCGATCATTCGGTACGCTCGCTTAATGATTTGACTGGCAAGACGATTGGTGTAAAAACGCAGGCGACCAGCGAACGGGAAGCAGAAGCGCTTATTGCGCAGGGCAAAGAAATTAAAATACGATCGTATGCTTCGGTAGCGGAATGTATGGAAGCATTGCGCTCTGGCGAGGTAGATATCGTATTTAACGATTATTTAAAGCAGGTCAGCTACAATCAGCATTATCCCGAGGCACACTTGGAGCTGGTAGGCGGCGCATTTACCCAAGAAGGCTTCGGGATAGCTGTCGTCAAAGGGCAGACCGAATTGCTTCAGGTCGTCAATCAGGTCATACACAGGCTGCAGGAAAATGGCGATGCGGATGTGCTGTACAGCAAATGGCTGCAATAATGGGGAAAACGAAGGAGGAACACACATGAAACAACGGCAATTTGCTTTTACAGCTATTCGCGTGTTGGCGATTTATTTTTTGGTAGCAGGCATTGGAAGGCTGATGGATGTAGTAGCGCCTATTATGCTGAGCGGCAGCGATGCTCATGTATCGGCGTGGGCGTATTTGTCTCTGGTACTGCCAGGCCTCGTTTATGTGGCGGCAAGCGTTTTTCTATGGTCGAAGGCAGAAGGCCTCGTACTGCGTATTGTGCAAGGCCAAGTAGAAGACGCCGCAGAGGCGCTTCCAGCTACTCGATTCGCCAGCGGCGAGCTTTACAAGCTTGCGTTGTCGCTTACAGGCGTCATCCTTATTGTGCTAACCTTGCCTACGCTCGCGTCAACGATCATTCAGCTTCTGCAAGTTAATGAAACGAGCTATACAGTAACGCAGCCGTTTCTTTATTCCAACTGGGCTGTCATAATGGAATGCATAGTGAAGCTGGGGCTAGGATTACTGTTAATCATTAAAACACAGGTTATTTTTGGCTGGGTGGGGCGCACCTTTCAACAGGTTCGGACGAACAACCAATAAACGAATGATCAATAAGCGTGCAATCAATAAACGCATGGGCATAAAAAAGACTGGCGACGCATCGGGCTGTGCAAGAAGGCACCCGATAAGGTCATCGCCAGTCTTTTTGTTTTTTTGCTAAAGTCAGCAGCAATCCATCAGGCAAAATCCAGCAGGTAATGTATAGCGTTAAGCGAGTGTTGCTTATGGACGAAATTCGACGTTGAGCTGAATAATTTCGGCGCGGCTGCCGATGCGAAGCGGCGGTCCCCAAGTGCCGAAGCCGGAGGAGACGATGGCATGCAGCTGTCCTTTTTTCAAAAAGCCCCAGTCCAGCTCGAACAGCCGTCTTGTGAACAAGTGGTTCGGCATCATTTGACCGCGGTGGGTATGGCCGGACAAGGAAAGATCAATGCCCTGCAGCGAAGCCTGCTCCAGATCGGAGGGCTGATGATCCATCATGATGAGCGGCAGGGTAGCGTCAAGCGCTGCGACGAGCTCCTTCACGGATTGACGGCCTTCCGGGTCTGATCGCTTCGCGGTTAAGTCCTTGCGGCCAATGATGTAAAAGCCGTCGTCAATTTTCACGCTCTCGTCCAGCAGGACGCGTATGCCGACAGCATCCATCTCCGCAATGAAGCGGGCAATGTGTCCGCCATAATATTCATGATTGCCAAGCACAGCGTAGACGCCGAGCGGCGCACGCAGACGCTTCATGACCTCGGACATATTGTCATCCAAATAGGGGGCAATATCATCATCGATGACGTCGCCAGGCAGCAAAATCAAATCGGGCTTCATATGCTCCATAGCCTTCGCAAGCCGCGCCAAATGGCGTTTGCCGACGATGGTGCCGAGGTGGATGTCAGAGGCCATGCCGATACGCAGCGATGTGCGTGGTCCTGCTGGCTTGGCAATCGTAATGGAATAAGTGCGAACGACCGGCGACCACGCATTCCAGCTCCCGCGCAGCAAAATGGCCAACATGATAACGGCGACTGCGCTGCCTACTGCAAGCAGAGCTGTAGAGGCGGAGATACCAAGCTTCGTCAGCAGCCAATAAATCAGATTTGCTGGAGGAAGCAGCAGCACCGCATATTCCATTACCGCGAGCCAGTAGGAGCCGATGAGCTTGAACACACGCCCTATTTTGCGCAGAGGTGCTACAGGTTGAAGAAGTCTTCCAATGATATAAGAGATAGAAATAATGGCGACAGCGAAGGCATAGGGCAGAGGATTGTCCAGAGAAGTCAAGGCCGATAAATAAACCCATCCATTCCAGCCAATATAAGCGTTAATAGCCACAAAAATAAATAATACTAAAGCGATTGTACCGATCAAACGCGGTTTCAACATTTGCACTCCCCAGTCATTATCATTGTGCATGAGATTAAGTCAAAGCATCTATTATCCTTCATGGTGACAATACTATAGCATAACGGCAATTGTCAGGTAAAATAGAGTCATAGACTAGAGGGAAAAAGGGGGCTTTAGCGTTGCCTTTAATTATGCAAATTTTATTGTTTATTGCTGCTGGGCTTGCAGAAATCGGCGGCGGCTATTTGGTGTGGCTTTGGCTGCGCGAAGGAAAGCCTTATTGGTACGGCATATTGGGCAGTGGGATCTTGGTGCTGTACGGGATTTTGCCTACGCTGCAATCGTTTCCGACCTTTGGCAGAGTGTATGCGGCATATGGCGGCGTGTTTGTCGCAATGGCGGTGCTTTGGGGGTGGCTCGTAGACAAGCGGACGCCTGATCTTTACGATTGGATTGGCGCTGCCGTATGTCTGGTCGGCGTATCGATTATTTTGTGGGCGCCGCGAGGATAGCTGCTTAGGCGTCATGCTTGAACTATTTTTGACAACATTAGCATTTGTAAGGATAATATAGCTTTACAAGCTGGACGAATGGGGCGAATGGAAGAGATGAAATCATTAGTGCTCGCGGAAAAGCCAAGCGTGGCAAAGGAAATTGCCCGTGTGCTCGGCTGTACGAACAAAAATAAAAGCTACATAGAAGGCCCGAAATATGTGGTAACCTGGGCACTTGGCCATTTGGTTACCCTCGCGGAGCCGGAGGAATATGATCCGAAATACCGCGCCTGGAATTTGGAGGATTTGCCGCTGCTGCCTCCTAAAATGAACTTGAAGGTGATGAAGGAAACGTCGCATCAGTTCAAGGCGGTAGCGCAGCTGTGCAAGCGTTCTGATATTAGCGAGCTTATTATCGCAACGGATGCCGGGCGTGAGGGCGAGCTGGTTGCCCGCTGGATTATGGAGCTGGTGCATTGGCGCAAGCCGTTTAAACGGCTCTGGATTTCGTCGCAGACGGATAAAGCGATCAAGGATGGCTTTAGCAGGCTGAAGCCGGGAGCGGAATATAACCATTTGTATGCATCTGCGGTATGCCGCGCCGAGGCGGACTGGCTAATTGGACTGAATGTCACCCGTGCCTTGACGACCAAATACAATGCACAGCTGGCGGCAGGACGCGTGCAGACGCCGACGCTCGCTGCGCTGATGGACCGGGAGAAGGAAATTGAGCAGTTCCAGTCCCAGCCGTTTTGGACGGTATCTGCCGATATGGGCACTTTCCAGGCGGTATGGCGCGAGCAGGATGGCCATGATGGACGTGTATGGGGCCGTGATGAAGCAGGAGCGGTCGTCGCCCGCTTGCAGGGAAAGGGCGCGAAGGTCGACAAGCTGCGTACAGTCGAAAAGTCGGAGCCGCATCCGGGCGCCTATGACTTGACGGAGCTGCAGCGCGACGCGAACAAGCGGCTGGGCTTCTCGGCGAAGCAGACGTCGGTTGTGCTGCAGAAGCTGTATGAGCAGCATAAAATCGTCACTTATCCGCGTACCGACTCGCGCTATCTATCGAGCGACATCGTGCCGACGTTCAAAAGCAGGCTGGAAAGCGTGGCGGTCGGCCCTTATGCGCCTTTTGCCCGCAAGCTGCTGCGCGGCCCGCTAACTGTGACGAAGCGATTCGTTGATGACAGCAAGGTGAGCGATCACCATGCGATTATTCCAACGGAGCAATACGTTAATTTGTCTGCGTTAAGCGCGGAGGAGCGCAAGCTGTATGATCTGATCGTCCGCCGTTTTCTAGCCTTGTTCTCGCCAGCGTACCGCTATGATGAGACGAGCGTTACGCTGGCGGTTGGCAGCGATAAGCTGTACGCCAAAGGCCGGGTGCAGAAGGAAAGCGGCTGGAAAGAGCTTTACAGCGGAGCTGGCAGCGGAAGCTTTAGCGACGATGACGATGAAGACGACGATAAAGCACGCAGCGAGGCGGATCGCCAGCCGGAGCAGCTGCTGCCGGCCATGAGCATGGGGCAGACGCTGCCGATTAAGCAAGCCCGCTTCAAGGAATTGCGGACGCTGCCGCCTGCAAGATATACGGAAGCATCGCTGCTTGGCCGAATGGAGAAGCATAGCTTGGGCACGCCAGCGACGCGCGCGGATATTATTGAGAAGCTGCTCGGAACCGACACGATTGAGCGTCGGGGCAATCAGCTGTCGCCAACGGGAAAAGGCAGGCAGCTGATCGAAATTGTCGTCGAGGAACTTCGCCGGCCAGAGCTGACGGCTGAGTGGGAGCGGGAGCTGGAGCGGATTGCGCTTGGCAAGGGCAACCCAGCGAAATTTATGGCGGGCATTCGCGAGCAGGCGAGCAAATGGGTGGCAGAGGTGAAAAATGAGACAAAGGAATACAAGCCTCATAATCTGACGCATTCGCGCTGCCCGGAATGCAGCAAGCACTTGATGGAAGTGAAGGGCAAGCGCGGCAAGTCGCTTGTATGTCCAGATCGGGAATGCGGCTATCGCCGCTCGGCTGAGCCGGCGCTGTCGAACAAGCGCTGCCCGCAATGCCGCAAGAAGATGGAAATTCATGACGGCAAAGCCGGAAAATACGCACAGTGCCGACCATGCAACGTCATTGAAATGCTGGGCGATAAACAGGGCGGCCGGATTAATAAGCATCAGGAGAAAAAACTGATCAATCAATTCAGCGATAATGTGTCGCTCTCGAACAGCTTGGCGGATGCCCTCAAGGCAGCTATGAGCAAGCAGGAAGACGACAAGTAAGGAATCAAGCAAGTTAGCGAGCAAGCTAATAAACAAGATAGCCAGCAAATAAGTATGGGGATAACCCCAAAAAGCTTCGGCCTGCGATAAAAAAGCAGGCTGGAAGCTTTTTTCTTATAAATAGGCTTGACTAGTGTTATCGTTGGCTTTAGCGTTATAGGGGCATAGGGAATATAATCGTTTTCGTAAGCGTTTTCTTTGAGAAAGAACGCGGTTGTGAAGCAACTATTTTGGCAGTGGCAGGAGGAACGTTCATGTGGAAAGCGGATCAGCTATTAAATCGGCTTTATGAGGAAGCGGTTGAAGCGCATCGTGAAGCGGCGGAAGCAGAGAGCAGGGAAGGCAGAAGGCTGCAATTAAAGAGAGAGCTTGCATCAGCGATAGGTTCTTTTGAATCAAACTCTGGGCATGAGCCTGTCGTGCTCGAACGGGTCCAATGCGATGGATATACGAGGGAACGGGTGGAGCTATCCGCTACACCGGGGCTGTCCTTCGCAGCGTATGTGCTCATTCCAGACGGCGCAAAGAGCGGGCAGCTGCCCGGTGTATTGGCGGTGCATGGGCATGGTTATGGCAGCAGGGAAATCGTCGGTTTGCTTCCGGACGGGACGGAAGACCATGGAGAGCCTAACATTCATCAGCATTTTGCCGTCCAACTGGTAAAGCGAGGCATGGTTGTTATTGCGCCCGATGTCGTCGGCTTCGGTGAACGGAGGCTGGATGCGGATTTGCAGGAAAATTCCGACGCCCCAAGCTCCTGCTATAGATTGTCTACCCAGCTCATGATGCTGGGCAAAACGCTAACGGGCCTTCGGACGGCCGAAGTGTTGGAAGCGCTTAACCATTTGGCGGGCAGGCCAGAGGTAGATGCAGCCCGCATAGGGGCGATGGGTTTTTCCGGCGGAGCACTTATCTCATATGTAGCCGCAGCGCTGGATGAACGAATAAAGGCCGTTGTTTTGACTGGCTTTACGAATACGTTTAAGGAAAGCATATTTGCGGTGCATCACTGTATCGACAATTATACGCCAGGCCTGCTGGCCTACGCCGAGCTTCCCGAGCTGATCGGGCTAATTGCGCCGCGTCCACTGTTTCTGGAATCTGGGCAAAACGATCCGATTTTCCCGGTTGAGGGCTTTAAAAAAGCGGCAGCAGAGCTTCAGGCCATTTATGAACGCGAAGGCGTGCCGGGGCAGCTGCAATCCGATATTTTCCCGGGTGTCCATGAAATTAGCGGGCGGGTTTCCTATAATTGGCTGCGTGAAACGCTATCCATGTAGGGGAGGGTGAAAGGGTAATATAGGCAAAGTATAAGCGAAAAATGCTATCCTACCCATCAAAATAGACCATTTAGAAAGAACAAAGAGGCTGCCGCCGGGCTGCCTCTTTGTTCTTTCCGCCAGCCAGTGAATAGCGGCTGCATGCCTACATGCCTACACGCCTACATGCGTAAAGCCGCCCTGCAATGGATGGACAATACCATCGACATTGTCCTTAATAGGGACGGTAAAATTGCTTTAGGTAAGAGGAGGGAGATTCGCCGTACATTTTTTTGAACACTCTGCTGAAATAAAATGGATTTTGATACCCGAGCCGATCGCTAATATCAGAAATGTTTAAGGAACTGCTGCGCATTAGCGCTACGGCGTGCTGGAGCCTTAGTCTGGTATGCGCCTCAATGATGGTTTGTCCGGTTACGCGCTTGAATGTAGCGGAAAGATAGCTGTAATTCAAGTTTAAGGCAGCTGCCAAATGACTGGCTGAAAAAGGCTCGCAGCTATGCGACCCCAGAAAAGCGATAATCCGCTCGGAAATTTCCTCAGCCCCTGTGCTTTTTCTTTCCAGTGTAGACGCTTGGTGAAGATCCAGAAGCAGCTCGTATACGCTGAGGCTAGTTCTCGTCATTTGATGAGATCGCACCTTCTGGGGCATCTTCATCAGCGCGTTCAAACGGTTTTCCATGCCTGGAAAGGCAGTGCCCTGCTTTGGCAAAGTGAGCCTATATTGATAATGATCGGGATAATAAAGGGCCAGCTCCGGCAGCGGGGCCTTTTCTTTATAAGGGGTATTTTCATGATCCTCACTATTTTCCATATTAAAATGAATCCAATACCACTGCGTACCCGCAGCCGTTTTATGCCGTCCCCAATGATGAAGTCCTTTTTTCAAAAATAAATATTGCTTGGCCTGGATTAGGAAGGGTACTCCCTCCTCCTCCACCTGCATGCTGCCGCTTGCCACGTACAAAAAAACATGATAATCCAGCGTGCGATCGGGATGCGTGTATAGCTCCTCTGTCTGGTTCCAGCCAATGTCCCGTACTAATGGAAAACGATCGGCTGTTAAGGTAAGGTGGGCATCCATAGAAGCCTCCATATGTTCGATTTATTTGATTGGCACAAAAAAAGGATAGGTTTTGCTAATCGATGTGCATGTACGCCTTTTATTATATCGTTTTAGACTAAGGAGGAAAAACAAATATTGTGCTGGAAGGGTGCAGACGATGAATAAGAGGAACTTATCTGCCAAGCATGCGCTGAGCGAATTTGCCGCTGGCAAAGTGAAGCTATCTCCGGGGCCGCTTAAAGCCCGCTTTGAGCTGAACAAGAAATATATAATGATCCTCACGGATGAGAATCTGCTCCGCAATTTTTATTTGGAAGCCGGGCTGTGGAGCTATAGCGGGAATGGGGGTACAACGAGCGCGACTACGACGAGCAGCGATGGCCCTGAGCATTGGCATTGGGGCTGGGAATCGCCAACCTGCGAGCTGCGCGGACATATGATGGGGCACTGGCTGTCTGCAGCTGCCCGGATCTACTCGCAGACGGGAGATGCTCAGGTGAGAGCGAAAGCCGATTTTATTGTAGCGGAGCTTGAAAGATGCCAGCAGGCGAATGAAGGACAGTGGCTGGCCGCTTTTCCCCAAACGTATATGAATCGCATGGCACAAGGAAGATTTGTGTGGGCGCCGCATTATACCATTCACAAGCTGCTTATGGGATTGCACGAGATGTACGTGTTGACTGGCAATCAGAAGGCATTGACCATTATGAATGGCTTGGCGGCATGGTTCCACAAATGGACGGCACGCTTTTCCGAGCAGGAAATGGACGAGCTGCTTGATTTGGAGACGGGCGGCATGCTGGAAGCATGGGCTGATCTGTATGGCATTACTCGTGATCCGAAGCATCTGGCGCTCATTAAAAAATATGACCGGCGGCGATTTTTCGATGCGCTGCTTGAAGGGCAGGACGTGCTGACGAACAAGCATGCCAACACGCAAATTCCTGAAATATTGGGTGCTGCGCGGGCATGGGAGGTAACGGGCGAGGCAAGATATCGCAAAATAGTTGAAGCCTTCTGGAAAAACGCGGTAACGGATAGAGGATATGTGGCAACGGGTGCGGGTGATAATGGCGAGCTGTGGATGCCTGCTGGAGACATGGGGGCAAGGCTTGGCGTCGGTCAAGAGCATTGCTGCAATTACAATATGATGCGGCTGGCCCATACGCTGCTGCGCTGGACCGGTGAGGCAGCGTATGCCGATTATTGGGAACGGCGTTTTGTAAATGGTGTTCTGGCGCACCAGCATGGCGATACTGGCATGGTTTCCTATTTTCTTGGCATGGGAGCGGGCAGCCAAAAGGCGTGGGGATCACCAACTCAGCATTTCTGGTGCTGCCACGGGACGCTGGTGCAGGCCAATGCTGCCTACGCTTCGCAGATTTTTCTGGCAGATCAGGAGGGGATATCGGTATGCCAGTGGCTTTCATCGGAGCTGGTCTATGAATGGGAGGGCTGTGCCATTCGTCTTCAGCTTGAGCAAGATGGTCAATATGGGGACTATCCGCTGAATAATTGGTCGGTTACGGGGATGGAGGCTATTACAAAAGTAAATACCCCGCCGCTGCCCATCCATCGTCCGAATGCCATGAAGTATAAGCTGACTATCCGCACGGAGCAGCCCATCGCCTTCGCGCTTAAGCTGCGTATGCCATGGTGGCTGGGCGGGCAAGCGAGCATTTCTATTAATGGGCGCCCAGCAGAAGCGGACTTATATGCGCCTTCCTCCTTCGTTAAGCTGGCCCGCCAGTGGGAGGATGGAGATATCATCACGGTAGAGCTGCCGAAGGAGCTGAAGGCTGAGCCGCTTCCGGGCGACGATGGAAAAGTTGCTTTTCTCGATGGTCCTGTCGTCCTTGCAGGCTTGACAGCGGAGGAGCGCCATCTTGCTGGTGATCCAGCCCATCCGGCTGCGCTGCTGACGCCTGACCGCGAGCGCAATCACAGCTGGTGGAATAGCGGCTATTACCGGACGGCAGGCATCGACCGCGGTTTTCGGTTCATCCCGCTGTACGAGGTTAAGGAAGAGGCGTATACGGTTTATTTTTCAATTAAGCCAAACTAAATAAAGGTCTAGCTGGCATTCGCAGCCTTTACAAGAGGGGCTTCTTACCTGCGTCAATCATCCAAGAGACAGACGTCTTGCCGACATATGCTATGGAGGAGGAAGCAGGAAAGGAGCTGGTAGTTTTTGAGCGAGCATCAGGGCAGGCAGTTGGCGAGCAAGTGGGCGAAGACGGCCGTATTATTGTCACACGCGGGTATTGCCCCGCATATTCCCCCTACCAGACGGTATACTGGGGAAAACTTGAGGAGCATGCTGCAAACGCATCGAATGGTTGTCATCAAGCCGGTTTGCGGAGCAGGCGGGCACGGGGTTATTAAGGTGACGCAGGATGGAAGCGCAAGCTATTCTTACACCTACTATGCAAAGAAAAAGCAATTCAGCAGCTTTAATGCTCTGAAGAGCGCGCTTGATAAACAACGCAAGGGAAGGGCTTATATTATACAAAAAGGCATCCTTCTTGCGTCCGTCGGCAGCAGGCCGATCGATTACCGCGTGAAATATGTAAAGACCGATAGAGGCTGGGTTTATCGCTCCATGGTAGGAAGAATTGCTAGAGAGGGCTTATTCGTAACGAACCTCTGTCGAGGCGGAACGATGGTTAGCGCGGCAGAAGGCATCAGGCGCTCGATTTCCGGTACAGTCGTTCGGGCAAAAAAATCGAAGATGAGAGAATTGACGGTGCAGGCGACACAGCTGCTGGAAAGCCGGTTTCCGGGCATTGGACAGCTGGGCTTCGATTATGGCATCGACAAGAGCGGGAAGATATGGATTTTCGAGGTGAATACGCGGCCGCAATAAACCCGAAAGGGTTTATTTTTTTGCTTCCTAACTGAATTTCCATAAGAGGGAAAATTAACTAATGGCATTAAACGATAAGATTGATAGATTAAGAGATTGTAATTAAAGTTTTTTATGGAAATGGTAAAATTTGAGACTGTGTATAACCGTATCCACAATGTACACAGCGCGAATCCTCAAGATTCGACGTTTATACACACGCCATGCACACCCTGTCCACAAGCAGTTGTGTATAACCAGAACGGTTGTTCTATCGTTTATACCCGTGATAATATGGTGAAGCATTAGAAAAGCCAAGAAAGGAAGTGCCGATTATGGAGCTTATGTCCGACGATTTTCTTAAGGACACCTACTATGCGGCGGTCCAGTCTAAGCTAGATCAGGAATTTATTCAAATGCTGCTTTATGAAATGAAGCGAAGGCAATTGACAGACGAGGATGTGCGCATTACAGCCTGAGACGTTATTCCTGCCATTCACTTATGCACACTTCTATCGTATGCGCGCAGCTTGGGCACAGTGCCGTATGTAAACAACTTGCATCGCCTATCTGATTGCGAGCGGAACCGGAGATGGATACAGGCTCGTATGGAGCATAAGGATCACTCCATTCCAGCGTACGCCCGCAATCGTTCATCGCTTCATTGCACTTGTCACAATTTACTTCCACTCTCTTGATGCCATTGCAGACTGGACAAAACATAAGGGTATCCTCCTTGGCATGCACCGCTTAATGCTATGCATCGCTCCAAGGTAGAATACCCTTATTTGTGTGTATTTACTTCCTTGCATGTATGGAAGGCTGCGAGCGTCTCCGGCTTACAGCTTCATATTGCTGCTGTGGCCCGGGGAAAGCTTCGCTTCCGGATCTACATATACTTTAGCATTATTAATCGCTGTTGGAGCTTCTCCAAACCCGACAGCAATCAGCTTGAGCTTGCCTGGGTAAGTCGTAATATCGCCTGCGGCGAACAATCCAGGAATATTCGTTTCCATGCGGGTATCCACAACGATGGAGCCGCCCTGAATCTCAATGCCCCATTCGGCAATTGGGCCAAGGGAGGAAACGAAGCCGAAGTTGACAATAACGGCGTCGACATTAAGCTCTGTCGTTTCTTTCGTTTTCACATGGGCAAGCGTTACTTTCTCGATTTGGTCCTCGCCATGCAGCGCGGTAATTTCCATCGGAGTCAGCACATTGACCTTGGAATTCATCAGGTTCTCCACACTGTGCTCATGCGCGCGGAACTTGTCTCTGCGATGAATGAGCGTCACGCTCTTTGCAATCGGCTCCAGCATAAGCGACCAGTCAACCGCGGAGTCGCCGCCACCGCTGATCAGGACGTTCTGGTCTTTAAAGCGCTGCAGATCGCCGACAAAATAATGCAGATTTTTCTTCTCGTAAGCGGCAGCCTCTGGAAGCTCCAGACGACGCGGCTCAAACGCGCCTACGCCAGCTGTAATAATAACGGCCTTCGCATAATGGGTTTCTGTATCAGTCGTAATTTCAAACAGGCGCTCATCTTTTTTGACGACCTGTGTAACTTTTTGCTCCAGGCAAATCTCAGGCTTGAAATGGTTGAGCTGCTCCACAAGGCGGTCAACAAGCTCTTGCGCCGTAACTTTCGGAAAGCCTGCAACGTCATAAATATATTTCTCTGGATAAAGAGCAGCCAGTTGTCCTCCAAGTTGGGGCATGCTTTCAATAAGCTTAACGGATGCTTGGCGCATGCCGCCGTAAAAAGCAGCGAACAGGCCAGCGGGACCGCCGCCAATAATTGCGATATCGACAATGTTTTCAGGTAGTTCAGTTTGAGACAACGTAGGCACCTCCATATATTTGTATCTATCCTTATTATTATAAACTTACGGAGACAAAGAAGGAAATAACTAATTTGTATGCCCTTCTAAACTTTTTCGTATAAAATGCCATTGAACTTTTGTTTAAAACTCTGTAGTATGTCTGTTGTATGTTAAGGTTGGTACAGCTGGAAATTGGCTAATTAAAGGGAGACTAAGTTGCACATTTAATCCTCGTAGATCATAAATGTAGAAAGAGGTTTGTGTAATTTTTCACAATATAATTAAACGCATAGGAATGGAAGGGATCATACGATGAGCAACATACCTAAGATTGTTATTCTGGGTGCGGGATACGGCGGAGTACTGACGGCGTTGCGTTTGCAGAAGGAGCTTAACTACAACGAAGCAGATGTTACATTGGTAAACAAGCATGACTATCATTACATTACCACTCATTTGCATATGCCGGCGGCAGGAACCGATAATCCTGAAAATGCCCGTGTCAGCATCTCGAAGCTGATTGATGAATTTAAAATTGATTTCGTGAAATCGACTGTTGTACAAATTCGCCCGCAGGACAAAAAGGTCATTTTGGAAGACGGTACGCTATCTTACGATTATTTGGTTGTGGGGCTGGGCGGCGAGCCGGAAACGTTCGGCATTCCTGGTCTTGGCGAGCATGCGATGAACATTCGCAGCATTAACTCGGTCCGCCTTATCCGCGAGCATATTGAATATCAATTTGCCCGCTTCAAGCGCGAGCCGCATCGCACCGATTATTTGACGTTTATTGTAGGCGGAGCAGGCTTTACCGGCATTGAGTTCGTCGGCGAGCTGTCCGACCGCATTCCTGAGCTGTGCAAGCAGTTCGATGTGGACCCGGCGCTTGTGAAAATCTACAATATTGAAGCGGCTCCGACGGCGCTGCCAGGCTTTGATCCAGAGCTTGTCGAATATGCAATGAATGTGCTGACGAAGAAAAACGTCACGTTCCGAATTGGCACAGCGATAAAAGAGTGCACGGCAGAAGGCGTCGTTGTTGGCGAAGGGGAAGAGATCAAGTCGGCAACGGTTATTTGGACGGGCGGCATCCGCGGCAATCGCTTGATTGAGGATGCAGGCTTTGAAACGATGCGCGGACGCGTGAAAATCGACGACCAGCTGCGCGCGCCAGGCCATGAGAATATTTACATTTTGGGCGACAACTCGCTCATGTTTAATCCGGAAGGCCGTCCATATCCGCCAACTGCGCAAATTGCAATGCAGCAGGGCGTCGTGTGCGCACATAATTTGGTTGCTTCGATTCGCAACCAGCCGCTTAAAGCATTCGCGTTCAGCAATAAAGGTACAGTAGCGTCCCTTGGCAAAGGCGAAGCGATCGGCCTTGCTTTTGGCAAAAAATATAAAGGCCGGGTAGCGGCATGGCTGAAGAAAATGATCGACCTGCGCTATCTGTTCATTATCGGCGGCATTCCGCTCGTTCTGCGCAAAGGGAAGTTTTTCTAATGCGTCACTGCAGCGTGCAGGTTCGGGGGTTGCTGACGCGGGATGAGCTGGATCGCTATAATGCTCTAATGGAAGTAGGCTCGTTTCTAGAGTCGCAAAATCGGTATGATCTGGCTTATCCGGTACAAAAGGAAGTCGACCTGCTCATCCAGCCGGCCATTGAACGGTTGAAGGATAAGGGCCGCGAGCGCGACCGTGCGACGCAGGAGTATTTGGAAGCGAAGCGCCTAGGCCTTGATGAAGAGGACGACGAGGAAGAAGATTAGGCGAAGCGAATAAACAAACAACCGCCCCGGCACAGTGACGAGCATTCGTCAGCGTGCCGGGGCGGTTATGCATTATTTTCAGAAGAAAGAAAAAAGGTCTACACTTTCAGCAGAGCGGTGAATTTCGCCGAATCGAGCAAATTGCCGACGTAGAAGTCGCCAAAGTCGCCGTAACGCGCGCTGACTTCATCAAAGCGCATTTCATAGATCAGCTTCTTGAACTGCAGTGCGTCCTCTGCGAACAGTGTAACGCCCCACTCCCAATTGTCGAAGCCGACGGAGCCGCTAATAATTTGCTTCACTTTGCCCGCATATTTGCGGCCAATCATGCCATGGCTGCGCATCATCGTGCGGCGCTCGTCCATGCCGAGCATATACCAATTGTCGCTGCCATCGCGGCGCTTGTTCATCGGGTAGAAGCAGATGTGGCGCGCTTTTGGCAAAATCGGCTTGAGGCGGGCGAGAATTTCCGGATTTTCCATCGGATCAACGCCTGGCTGGTTCACATAGTTGCTGAGCTCCACAACGCTTACATAGGAATAGGTCGGCGTTGTAAAGGAAGCGAACGCTGTTTTATTGAAAGCCGTCTCGATTTCATTCAGCTCCTCCAGCGTTTCGCGCAGGTGCATGAATACAAAATCAGCCTTCTGTCCAACGATGGAGTAGACAGCTGTGCTGCCTTGCTTGCTTTCCTCGACATCTGACCATTGCTTCAGAAACGTATTCAGCTCGTCGAGCATGCGGTTTTGCTCTTCGGTGGTGCTCAGTCTCCAGGCAGCCCAATTGACGCTGCGGAAATCATGGAGGCAGTACCAGCCTTCTAGTGTAATTGCTACTTCACTCATATCAGCGATAACCCCTATCTTTGGCATATTTTGCTGTGAACATTGTATCGTAGTTTAGGGCGGTAGGGCAAATGTCGGACTTGTGACAATTGGCAGATCGGAATTGACTTCCTTAAGCGGTTTCATTAAAATGTTATCGAGAGTCTGAGAGGGGAATCGTACATGCTTCAACTGATTATTGCGACGGTGCTGTTTTTGGTCATGATGTTCGGCATCGGATTTATTCTGAATATGCTATTGAAAACAACATGGTTTCCCATTTATATGTTTATTATTGTTCTTGTGCCGTTCTATGTGTGGAGTACGTGGGATAAGACGCTCTCCGCTTCCGAAAACTTTACGAGTTTTACTTTCATTGATTTAGTTCCAGTATTTGGCGCATTAATTGGCGCATACTTAAGCGGCTGGACGATTCAAGCGCTGCGCAAGGGCGGCTACAAGATGTTTTAAGCGTATAAGCAAATCCCTCACTTGGGGGATTTTTTCTATTCTTCTCTCTATTTCCCGGAATGAAACGCGCCGCGCCGCCAAAGGATGGCGACAGCCGTTTCACCTTGAAATATAGGAAAGGATATCTTAATGCGATCCTTTCTCTATATTTCTCGGACTGAAACGCACTGCGCTGCCAAAGGATGGCGACAGCCGTTTCACCTTGAAATATAGGAAAGGATATCTTAATGCGATCCTTTCTCTCTATTTCTCGGACTGAAACGCACTGCGCTGCCAAAGGACAGCGACAGCCGTTTCACCTTGTGTTAAACTGATAGAAAGTATGGACAGGATGGAGTAGATGCCATGCGCATCGGTAACTTATTGCAGTATACGGAGCATCACCGCTATTATATTTTTCGTGATTTTTCATTAAGCAGTTTGGATTATAAAATATTATCGCTCATCTATCAGCCGATGATTGGCGCCTTCGCGGTTGCGTTGTACCAGCAGCTGTACCATGGCATATCGGATGGGGCTTCCGGCTATTCCTCGCTGGAGCCGCAGCGCAAGCTGTTTCTCGGGCTGGGACTTGAGATGAATGAGCGCGGCCGCAAGCATCTTGTCGAGCAGGCGTCGCGCCTCGAGGCAGTTGGTCTGCTGCAAACGTCGCGGCTGGCACTGCCGGAGCAAAGCGACCTGATTTATGAATATGAGCTGGCTAAGCCGCTCACGCCGGGCGAGTTTTTTCAAACCCAGCATTTGGTTATGCTGCTTCGTGACAAGGTTGGGAAATACGCGCTAATTGCGTTAAGGGAATCATTTGGCGCGCAGGAGCCGGACGAGCTGGCCAGCGTACAGCTGAGCAAGGAGAACATTTCCGTACCGTTCTATGAGCTGTTTCAGCTTAATCCCCAATCCGTGGACCCGGAGCTGGAGCAGGCATTAAGCGAGGTGGCGCCATCTCGGCAAGCAGCACCTAGGCTTAAACAGGAGACGGCAGGCATTCCTTATGGGGAAATTATTTTGCGGTTTCCGCGCAATTCCGCTAACCGCAGCTATGTAGAGCGGCTGCGCGGCGATGGCGAGCAGCTTGGGCAGCTGAATTACGTCGCTTACAAATACAGCTTAAATGCGAGCGATCTTTGCCGTCTGCTGGATGAGGATGGCGTATTTGCGCCTGACGGGCTGCTGCTCATTGACGAGCTGCAAATGCGGGCCAATCAAATGTACCGCCAGGATAAGAAGCGCGAAGGGGATCGCCAGCGTACGATTGCCCGCGTGCAGCAGTCTCAGGCGGAAGTAACTGAAGACAATATTGAAGAGTTTGGCGTTCAGGAAGAATATTATTTAAGCGTGCCTAACTTGCTTGATGGCAGATGCGACATTCATCAGTACAATATGCTGATGCGCAATGAGCCGCATACCCGCTTTATGCAGCGCTTTTTCCCTGGGGCTGTACCGGATTGGATTGAACGCTCCTTCGAGCGCATCGATCTCAATTACCGGCTGCCTGCTCCTGTTATTAATGTACTCATTCATTATGTTATAGGCATGAACGACGCCCATCGGATGACGAAAACCTTCGTTGAAGCGGTCGTATCCAATATGCTCGTCAAGCAGATAGATACGTTTGAGAAGGCTGTTGGCTACGTGCGCGAGCAAGGGAAGGTTGAAGAGGGCAAGGAACAGCGTCAAGAAAATGCGCGTTCTGTGGGCGCAACGGGGCGCGGAGGGTCCCGTGCTGGCGCAAGAGGCGGTGCTTCCCGTAAGCCAAGCATCCCGATTGTGCAGGATACGGAATCGGCTAGCCAAGTATCGCCCGAGAAGCTTGAAGAAATGCGACAGCTGGCAAGGAAGCTGGATGGAAAATAAGATTGCGGGGTGATTAAGAATGGAATCGCTGGGTGAGCTTCTGAAAGCATGGCCTGCGGGCAAGTCATTAACGGATCAGGCGGACCGCAAGCTGGAAGAGCTGCTTGCCGATCCGCTTGTGCATCGGCTGCGGGAGAAGCATCCCGAGCTGGATGAGCAGGCGGTTCGTCTTAATTTGAACCGGGTCTATCAATATGTAACGGAATATCGGAACTGTACGAACTGTCCGGGGCTTGACCAATGCCCGAATGACTTTGAGGGCCATTATACGCTGCTTTCATGCGATATCGTGCAGGAGCGCGTACAGCTGCATGACCGCAAAGTGGCCTGCAAGAAAATGATTGCCCGCAGGAGCGAGGAGCGGATCAGGAAACGGATTCGCAGCTTCTATGTAGATGACCGGGCGCTCAAGAGCGGCTATTCGGCGCTCGAAATTTTGGACAAGGACCCTACCCGGGCTGAAGCAGCTTACCGCGTCATTGAATATATTGACCGGACGAAGGAGCAGGGCCTTCAGCCAAACGGCCTGTATTTAGCCGGGAAGTTTGGCACAGGGAAGACGTTTCTTATGTGCTACCTGCTGCATGAGCTGGCGAAAGCCGATTATTCCGGCGTCATCGTCTACATGCCTGATTTTGTCGAGGATTTGAAGTCGATGATGCACGAGCCGGCGAAGCTGCGGGAGACGGTAGAGATGATGAAGGAAACCGACCTGCTTATCTTCGATGATATCGGCGCCGAAAACTTGAATCCTTGGGCAAGGGATCATGTGCTTGGCTCCATATTGAATTATCGGATGAACCGCAAGCCGACGCTGTATACGTCCAATTATGAGCTTGATGGGCTTGAGCGGCATTTTAGCTTCACAAGCAAGGATGGCGATGAAGTGTATAAAGGGCAGCGATTGATGGACCGGATTCGGCCCTATGTCGATGTGATTATGGTCACAGGCGACAATAAGCGAGGATTAAAATAAAAAATTTGTTTAAAATTTTAGCCTTTAGGTTACTCTATTAAACCTGTCGAGAACGATTCGACAGGTTTTTTTGCATCTGTAAACATTTATAAATGTTTTACTTTTATAACGAATAATCAATGATGGTGCAATCGCGGGGGCAATACCCAAAAGACTGGGATACAACGGTTCATGGCAAATGAATAAAAGTGTATGAAGCGAATTTTCGCTCTAAAAATGTAAACGCATTATTGGTAGTAATTGTTAATTTATACGTAACTTAAATTAAAAATGTTTGCGTTTTCATTAAAAAATTTTTAAATTAATTTTTTGTGTCGTTTTTAATCAAATGCCGTATTTTCGGACATAATACCTTACGCAAAACAGCCGTAGTATGTGATATTGCTCAGTTTTACCGAAATGGGTAGTTGATTAAGTCTGATTTTATGCTATAATCTCTAGCATCAAATAGAGAATCTCAAACTATTCATAATTATTCCTTATGCCAAATATATATTCATCCTTACATTCAGTGGATAATATTTTTTTATTTCGGTTCTACGCAAACATGAACGTATGTTCACTGTATAAGGAACAAAGGAAGAATAATAGAGATTCATATTGAAATATTAATTGGGAGGAAATAAACGCATGAAAAAGAAGTATTCGTTTTTACTCAGCACGTTGCTTGTCATGACTTTGATCATCAGCGCTTGTGGCAATGCAGGCACTAACACAGGCACCAATAATCCGGGAGAGGCTAGCCCAGAGGCTACCGCAACCGAAGTGAAATTGGCTGATAATCAAGAGATCAGCGTGAACATTGCATCTGAGCCCCCGACACTTAACCCTGGTAAAGCAAGCGACTCCACATCCGGTACGATTTTGCGCCAAACGTTCGAAGGTTTGACACGTATTGGACAAGACGGACACCCTGAAAATGCAGTAGCATCGAAAGTTGAAGTTTCTCCTGACCAAACGGTATACACATTCACTATTCGCGACGGCGCTAAATGGTCCAATGGCGATCCAGTAATTGCCGGAGACTTTGAATATGCATGGAAATGGGTTCTAGACCCAGCTAACGCAGCAGATTACGCTTATCAGCTTTATTATATTAAAGGAGCAGAGGCTGCTAACCTCGGCAAAGGAAAAGTTGAAGATGTAGGCATTAAAGCGGTCAACGACACTACGCTTGAAGTTACGCTTGCTAACCCGACTTCTTTCTTCCTTGAATTGACAGCATTCTACACATACCTGCCAGTAAACAGCAAAATTGCTGCAGCCAACAAAGATTGGGCTAACGATGCAGGCGACCAATACACAACGAACGGTCCTTTCCACATGACCGAATGGAAACACAGCGACAACCTTATTATTGAGAAAAGCGACACGTATTGGGATAAAGACAACGTGAAATTGACTAAAATCAACTTCTCGATGATCAATGATTTCAATACTGAGCTTTCGATGTTTGACAATGGCGAGCTGGACTGGGCTGGACAGCCTAACGGCCAATTGCCAGTTGATGCCATGCAAGCTTTGAAAGACCAAGGCTCTTTGCATACACAACCAATTGCTGGTGTGTACAACTACAAGTTCAACACGAAAGTGGCTCCTTTCGACAACAAAAACATCCGTAAAGCATTCGCTTATGCGATGAACCGCCAAGAACTGATCGACAACATTACACAAGGCGAGCAATTGCCAGCGATGGCAATGGTGCCTCCGACGATGTTTGCTGAAAACGAAAAAGGTTATTTTGCCGATAACGATATGGCGAAAGCAAAAGAATATTTGGCTGAAGGCTTGAAGGAAATGGGCCTGAAAGACGCATCTGAGCTTCCTCCAATCTCTATTTCTTATAACACGAATGAAGCGCACCAAAAAATCGCTCAAGCCATTCAAGACATGTGGTCCAAAAACCTTGGCGTAGAAGTAACGCTTGATAACGCTGAGTGGGCTGTATATATCGAGAAATTGCATGCTGGCGACTACCAAGTAGGCCGTCTGGGCTGGCTTGGAGATTTCAATGATCCAATTAACTTCCTTGAGCTGTACCGCGATGCTGATGGCGGCAACAACGATACAGGCTGGGAAAATGCAGAATACAAAAAATTGCTGATTGATTCCGCATCTGAGTCAGATGCTGCGAAACGTACGGAAATGTTGAAACAAGCAGAAGCAATCTTCATGGAAGATATGCCTGTAGCGCCAATTTATTTCTATACGATGAACTGGGTTCAAAATGAAAAATTGAAAAACGTTGTAATCAGCGGTCTAGGCGACGTAACTTACAAATGGGCCTATATTGAAGCTTAATACAGGTAGGATGTAAAAAAGAATAGTCGACCATAACCGGATGCAGCGGTATGGTGGGCGGAACATCCCGGATCACATTTTCAAGTGGTTCGGGGTGTTCCTTTGTTATGAAAATGCGGGGCTATACTCCCCTTATATGTAAATAAAGCTCGAAACTAATAGGAGGTGCCAGACTATTATGGTGAAATATATTGGCAGACGTTTGCTGTATATCCTTTTGTCGTTGTGGCTGATTATTACAGCTACCTTTTTCTTGATGCGTCTTGCTCCGGGTAACCCGTTTACGTCGGAGAAGCAGCTGCCGCCGGAGATTAAAGCTAATCTGCTGGCTCACTATGGTCTGGATCAACCGTGGTATGCGCAATATGGCGATTATTTGCTGAAAGTGCTGCAATGGGATTTTGGTCCTTCATTCAAGTATAAAAGCCAGACCGTTAATGATTTGATCAATACCGGTTTTCCTGTTTCACTCGTGCTTGGCTTGGAAGCGATCTTCCTGGCGCTTGCCGTTGGTGTCATTCTAGGTGTTATTGCTGCGCTCAAGCATAATCGCTGGCAGGATTATACCGCGATGATTATTGCGGTGGCGGGGATTTCGGTGCCTTCCTTCATTATGGCAACGGTGCTGCAATATGTGCTTGCCATTAAATTTGGCATTTTTCCTGTCGCAAGATGGGGAACGTTCATGCATACGGTTTTGCCGGCGATTGCACTCGCTTCCACGCCCACGGCATTTATCGCTCGTCTGACGCGCTCCAGCATGCTTGAAGTACTTAGCAATGATTATATTAAGACTGCGAAGGCCAAGGGCCTGAGCGAGTTTATGATTACAATTAAACATACGCTTCGCAATGCGCTGCTGCCTGTCGTTTCTTATATGGGGCCGCTGTCGGCTGGTGTCATTACAGGAAGCTTTGTTATTGAGCGTATTTTCGGCATACCGGGCCTTGGCTCCCACTTCGTTGTAAGTATCGGTAACCGTGACTACACGGTTATTATGGGTGTTACGGTGTTCTATAGTATTATCCTTCTCTTTAGCGTACTCTTGGTTGACATTTTATATGGATTAATTGATCCCCGTATTAAACTTGGGCGCGGGAAGAAAGGGGCTTGACGATGGAACCAATATCTAAAGACCGCTTTAAGCTGGTAGGCTTGCAGCAGCAAGGAACAGATAATGTGGCGAAGGCAAGCCTTACTTTCTGGCAGGATGTCGTTCGGCGCTTCGCACAAAACAAACTAGCCATGGTCGGGGTTGTGCTGCTCGTTATTTTGGTCTTTATGGCTGCGTTTGGCCCATTAATGACCGAATTTGATTACCGTTCCAACGATCTAGGCAACAAAAATCAAGCACCGTCTGCTGAACACTGGTTCGGCACGGATGATCTGGGACGCGACATGTTTGCCCGTGTCTGGGAGGGTGCACGAATTTCCCTGTTTATCGGACTTGCGGCCGCACTTATCGACTTGTTTATTGGCGTCCTTTGGGGCGGAATTGCCGCTTACAAGGGCGGACGTGTAGACGAAGGCATGATGCGTTTTGCCGACGTTCTCTACGGTATTCCCTATTTGCTGCTGGCGATTATTTTGATGGTCGTATTCGGGCAAAGCTTGGGAACGATGATTGTAGCGATGACTATAACGGGCTGGATTAATATGTCGCGTATCGTTCGGGGACAAGTGTTGTCGCTGAAAAACCGCGAGTATGTGTTAGCCGCTCGTACACTGGGCGCAACGATGCCTTGGATTATGAGAAAGCATTTGATTCCGAATGCGATGGGCCCTATTCTGATTACGATGACGCTGACGATTCCATCGGCGATTTTTACAGAGTCGTTCCTGAGCTATTTGGGTCTAGGCCTGACTCCGCCGATTGCGAGCTGGGGTACAATGGCATCCGATGGATTGCCTGCGCTTAAATATTATCCATGGCGTTTGTTCTTCCCGGCCATTATGATCTGTGTAACGATTTTCTCATTTAACGTAATTGGCGACGGATTGCGTGACGCTCTCGATCCGAAAATGCGCAAATAATAGGAGGGAAGCATAAATGGAAAAGCTGCTCGAAGTAAAAGATTTGTGCGTTTCCTTCGGTACGCACGGCGGCGAGGTACAGGCGGTAAGAGGCATTAGCTTTGACCTGTACAAGGGCGAGACGCTTGCCATCGTAGGGGAATCGGGTTCTGGCAAAAGTGTCGCTTCACAAACGATTATGAAGCTCATTCCGATGCCGCCAGGCAAAATTACCAATGGCGAAATTTTGTTTGATGGCGACGATTTGGTGAAAAAGACCGATAAGCAAATGGAGAAGGTACGGGGCAAGGATATTAGTATGATTTTCCAAGATCCGATGACCTCGCTCAATCCAACAATGAAAATCGGACCGCAAATTATGGAGGTGCTGAAGAAGCACCAAAAGCTTTCCGGCTCCGCTGCAAAAGAACGTACGATTGAACTGCTTCGTCTCGTCGGTATTCCGATGCCGGAGACGCGGATTAACCAATATGCCCATGAGTTTTCCGGCGGTATGCGCCAGCGGGCGATGATTGCGATTGCGCTTGCGGCCAATCCAAGATTGCTCATTGCCGATGAGCCGACGACGGCGCTTGACGTAACGATCCAGTCGCAAATTTTGGAGCTGATCAAAGATTTGCAGCAAAAAATCGGCATGTCCGTCATTTTCATCACGCATGATTTGGGCGTTGTTGCAAATGTAGCTGACCGTGTAGCCGTTATGTATGCGGGGCAAATTGTCGAGGTTGGAACTGTGGATGAAATTTTCTACGATCCGCGCCATCCTTACACATGGGGACTTCTTGCGTCCATGCCGAGCCTTGATATGACAGATAAAGCCGAGCTGCTGGACATACCAGGCACGCCTCCTGATTTGACGAATCCGCCTAAGGGCGATGCGTTTGCCCCACGCAACCGCTACGCGCTGGCGATTGATTTCGAGGAAGAGCCGCCGATGTTCCAAGTATCCGAAACGCATTATGCCAAAACATGGCTGCTGCACCCGGATGCGCCGAAGGTGGAGCTGCCGGAGCAGGTTAAACGGAGAGTTCGTAAATTGGCAGCGTCTTTCGATAAGCCGGTGCTTGCGGAAGGAGAGGCTTAAATGGCGAAGAAGCTGCTAGAAATCAAAAACCTAAAGCAATATTTCAATGAAGGCCGCCCGAATATGGTGAAAGCTGTCGACGACGTCAGCTTCGATATTTATGAAGGCGAGACGCTTGGTCTCGTTGGGGAGTCAGGCTGCGGCAAATCAACGACCGGCAGAACGATTCTACGGCTGTATGACGCGACGGACGGCCAAGTGCTGTTCAGCGGTGAGAATGTTCACGGACACAAGTCTAGAAGCGAACTGAAGCGTCTGAACCGCAAAATGCAAATGATTTTCCAAGATCCATATGCCTCGCTCAACCCGAGGATGACTGTTGGCGATATTATTGCCGAGGGCATTGATCTTCATGGGCTTGCGAAAAATAATAAGGAACGCATGGCGAGAGTGCATGAGCTGCTGGAGACAGTAGGCTTGCACAAGGACTATGCGAGCCGCTACCCGCATGAAGCGTCCGGCGGACAGCGCCAGCGGATCGGTATTGCCCGCGCGCTTGCGGTCGATCCTGACTTTATTATTGCCGATGAGGCGATCTCCGCGCTGGACGTATCGATTCAAGCGCAAATTATCAATCTGATGAAGAAGCTGCAGCGGGAGAAAAACCTGACTTATTTGTTTATTGCCCATGATTTGTCTATGGTTAAATATATTAGCGACCGTATTGGCGTGATGTACTTTGGCAAGCTCGTTGAGCTTGCTACTGCGGATGAGCTGTACAACAATCCAATGCATCCTTATACGAAGTCGCTGCTGTCGGCCATTCCAATTCCCGATCCGGAGACGGAGCGCGTGCGCAAACGGACACCTTATGATCCGAATGTGCATCAGTATACACCGGAGGACCTTCCGGAAATTCGTGAAGTGAAGCCTGGACATTTTGTGTATTGCTCGAAACGCGAGATGGAGCAGCTGCAAGCTTCTCATTAAAATGGGTTTAAGCCACTGGGCTTAAAGCTTGCATGAATACAGCTTGCAGCTCTAGTAGAAAGGACTGTTCCAAATCAGTAAAGCCTTACGGCTGCACTGGTTTGAGGGCAGTCCTTTTTTTGCGTGGAGAGCTCTCGATTCCTATCGTTATCTTCAGGTTGGAAGGCGGCAGAAACAGCACACAAAAAGCGAGCTTTTTACCAAAATGGTATTAACATCAATTCATAAACCTAATTTCGAAAACGCTATTGACTAAACAAAATCACGCTGGTAGAATCCTTCCATAACCAACTAAGCGGGTAGGAATAATATTTTATCTACCGGACCACCGGCGGCAAAACGTTACTCATTTATCCAGGACTGCAGGAGCAAAAAGAAAAAAATCAGGGGTGTGAGGATTTATGTTAAAGGGGAAATGGTCGGTTTCATTATTGCTCGTATTGGTGCTCATCTTGTCCGCTTGCGGAGCAAACGGAGGCAACCAGGGAACTGGAGCAGGAGCAGGAGAGTCGCCAGCTGCATCAACAGAAGCGGGCGCCGCAGGAGAGAAGCCAGCAGAACCAGTCAAGCTGCTAAATGTATCGTATGACCCAACTCGTGAGCTGTACGAGGAGTATAATAAAGCTTTTTCAACGTATTGGAAAAATAAAACCGGCCAGGACGTAACGATTAGCCAGTCCCATGGCGGATCAGGCAAGCAAGCCCGCGCAGTCATTGACGGTCTGAAAGCAGATGTCGTCACGCTGGCGCTTGGCTACGATATTGATTCCTTGGTGGAGCCGGGCCTGCTGAGTGCAGACTGGCAATCCAAATTCGAGCATAACAGCTCGCCGTATACGTCAACAATCGTGTTCCTTGTACGCAAGGGCAACCCGAAGGGCATTAAAGACTGGAATGATCTGATTAAAGACGGTGTAGAGGTCATTACGCCAAACCCGCAAACGTCGGGTGGAGCGCGTTGGAACTATCTTGCAGCATGGGGCTATGCGCTCAAGCAGAACAACAATGACGAGGCGAAAGCGCAGGAGTTCATCACACAGCTGTTCAAGCATGTGCCAGTGCTCGATACAGGTGCGCGCGGAGCAACAACGACCTTTGTAGAAAAAGGAATTGGCGATGTGCTGCTGGCTTGGGAAAATGAAGCGTTCCTGTCCATCAAGGAGCTTGGACCTGATCAATTCGAAATCGTCTATCCTTCGGTCAGCATTTTGGCGGAGCCGCCTGTAGCGGTCGTTGATAAAAATGCCGAGGCCAATAAAACGACAGAAGTAGCCAAAGCATATCTGGAGTATTTGTACTCGGATGAAGGCCAAGAGATTGCAGCTAAAAACTACTACCGTCCTATTAATGAGACGATTGCTGCAAAATATGCAGATACGTTCAAAAAGCTGGATCTGCTGACGATCGACGGAGATTTTGGCGGCTGGAAAGTGGCGCAGGAGAAGCATTTTAATGCGGGCGGCATATTCGAAAAGATTTACACGCCAGGCTCGTAATGATCGCTAGGCACAGCAAAATGTGGAATGGAGCTGACTTCACATGAAAGGTTCCAGTAGGAGCAAAGGAAGAAGCAGAGGCGGCAAAGCGCGAAACGTTTTGCCCGGCTTCGGCCTATCAATGGGATTTGCAATTGTGTATTTGAGCTTGATCGTTCTAATCCCGCTGGCCAGCGTATTTATTAAGACGACAGGACTCAGCTTTGCCGAATTTTGGGGCACGGTAACGAATCCAAGGGTTCTGGCTTCTTATCGCATCAGCTTCTTTACCGCTTTCAGCGCCGCAGCCGTCAATATGGTGTTCGGCCTGCTCATTGCGTGGGTGCTGGTCCGCTACCGTTTTCCCGGCAAAAAATTTATCGACAGCCTCGTCGATCTTCCATTCGCGCTGCCGACAGCGGTAGCGGGAATTGCACTGACGGCTATTTATGCGCCGAATGGCTGGGTAGGCAAGCTGCTCCAGCCTCTCGGACTCAAGGTAGCCTATACGCCACTGGGCATTACAATAGCCCTTATCTTTATCGGCATTCCCTTCGTCGTCCGCACGGTGCAGCCTGTGCTGCAGGATCTCAATAAAGAAATAGAAGAGGCCGCGGTTATGCTTGGCGCCTACCGGATGCGAACTTTTTGGAAAGTGATTTTGCCTGAGCTGATGCCGGCTCTGCTTACGGGCTTCGCTCTAGCTTTTGCTCGCGGAATTGGGGAATACGGCTCCGTCGTATTCATCTCTGGCAATATGCCGATGAAAACCGAAATCGCCCCGCTTCTCATTATGACGAAGCTGGAGCAGTTTGATTACGCAGGGGCTACCGCAATCGCGCTCGTTATGCTCGTCGTTTCGTTCCTGCTGCTGCTGTTCATTAATTTCATGCAGTGGCGGATTAACCGCCGCGTCGTAGAAGGAGGCTAAGCAAGATGGCTGGAGCAATTACAACGCATTTATCGAGCGAGGCCTCCAAGCGGCCTAAGCATATTACGGAACCGGCAATCGTACGGATTGTACTCATAACGGTAGCGCTTATTTTCCTCGCGCTGGTCGTCCTGCTGCCGCTCGTTTCTGTATTTGTTGAAGCTTTTAAGAAGGGCTTTGACGTTTATCGTGCCGCGATCACCGATCCCGATGCTTTATCGGCACTGAGACTGACGCTGCTCGTAGCTGTAATCGCCGTTCCGCTGAATACGCTGTTCGGCATATCCGCTGCGTGGGCGATCAGCAAGTTCCGTTTTCGCGGCAAGCAGTTTTTAATTACACTCATTGATTTGCCGTTTGCCGTATCTCCGGTCATATCTGGACTTATTTATATTTTGATGTTTGGCGCGCAGGGCTTTTTCGGCCCATGGCTCGATTCCCATGGCATTCAGCTCGTCTTCGCACTGCCGGGCATCGTGCTGGCGACCGTATTCGTAACGGTGCCTTTCATTGCCCGCGAGCTCATTCCGCTCATGCAGGCGCAGGGAGTGGCAGAAGAGGAAGCAGCGGCAAGCCTTGGCGCAAAGGGCTGGCAAATTTTTTGGCGGGTCACCTATCCGAACATAAAGTGGGGCCTATTGTACGGCATTATTTTATGTAATGCCCGGGCGATGGGCGAGTTTGGAGCAGTGTCTGTCGTATCAGGCCATATTCGCGGGCAGACAAACACGCTGCCGCTGCATATTGAGATTTTGTACAACGAATACCAATTTTCAGCTTCGTTTGCCGTGGCATCGCTGCTCGTCATGCTGGCGTTTATTACGCTTATCGTCAAGTCGCTGATGGAATGGCAAATGAACAAGCGGGCTTCTGCCCAAAATGCCTGACACTTACGATAAGGTGGATTAAAAAAAGGAGGAGAAGACAATGGCAAAACCTTTGGAAATTGATCAGCAGTGGCTTAAGCGGATTGCGGATCAGGTGGGCGGGCTGCAATATGGAAGTGTGAATATTACGGTGCATGACGGCAGAATCGTCCAGATTGACCGGACCGAGCGGACGCGCTACGATCAGCCCTCCAGCAAGCAGCAGGAATCCCAAAGCGTCAAGCAGCAGGCAAGCAATAGCCATAATAATAGTAACACCAACAGCAACAAGCACCAATCGGCCTGAATAAATAAAGAAAAGAACCTTCGAATCATCCGCCTAATAGCGGGTTCGAAGGTTCTTTCTTTTAAATATAGGTCATTTATAAGTTTCTCTCTTATAAATGGCCTATATTTCTCGGAATGAAACGCGCCACGCCGCCAGAGGACGGCGAGAGCCGTTTCACCTTGAAATATAGGAAAGGATATGATTTCGCCATCCGTTCTCTCTATTTCTCGGAATGAAACGCGCCACGCCGCCAAAGGACGGCGAGAGCCGTTTCACCTTGGCTGCAAAGCTTGCTATTTGTTTACGATATGATAAATTTCACGATAACAGCAGCAGCAAACATGACAGTCATTAGACCGAGCATGCCGCCGAAGCCGAACACTACGTCCATCAAGTCGTGGCGCGGTTCTTCATTATAATGCTCGCGCGGGTCTCTAACGTTCTCCATAACAAGCGTCCTCCCTTGAAAACGATTTAGCTATCAACAGTATACCCAACTATCCGAATAATTGTAAAGCAAAACACGGCAACTATTGTAAACTTGAGGACTCGGCTGCCGGCACCAATCTATGTTACAATAAGGCATGGGAACAAATGTCCGCAAGGGAGGTTTGGAAATGAATCAGCATGAGGGGAAACAGGCAGCCAGCCAGGCTGAAGCAGCGGAATTAATTCGTCATAAGCTAGCGCTGCTTCCGGACCAGCCTGGCTGCTATTTAATGAAAAACAGCGAAGGCACAATCATATACGTCGGCAAAGCCAAAATATTAAAAAATCGCGTCCGCTCGTATTTCAACGGCTCTCATAATGGCAAGACGCAGCGCCTCGTTGCGGAAATCCGCGATTTTGATTTTATATTGACGAAGAGCAACATGGAGGCGCTCATTCTGGAGTGCAATCTCATTAAGCAGTATCACCCGCGCTATAACGTCTTGCTGAAGGACGACAAGTCCTTTCCTTATATAAAAATTACGCATGAGCAGCATCCGAAACTCGAGGTAACCCGCAGGATGGCCAAGGATAAGGGGAAATATTTCGGCCCTTATCCGAATGCTTATGCCGCCCAGCAGACGAAGAAGCTGCTGGACCGGCTGTATCCGCTGCGCAAATGCAAGACGCTGCCTGACAAGGTATGCCTGTACTATCACATGGGGCAATGCATTGCGCCTTGTGAATATGAGATTGAACCCGGCACCTATGAGGCGATGGTTCAGGAAATTACCCGTTTCCTCAATGGCGGCCATGATGTGGTGCGGGCGGATTTGCAGCGCAAAATGGAGGCTTCCGCCGAGCAGCTGGAGTTCGAGCGGGCGAAGGAGTACCGCGATCAGATCATTGCGATTGATGCGGTGATGGAGAAGCAGAAAATTACGATGTCTGACGCCTTGGACCGCGATATTTTCGGCTATGCGGTCGAGAAGGGCTGGATGTGCGTCCAAATTCTTTATATGCGCCAAGGCAAGCTTATTGAGCGCCATGGTACGACCTTCCCTTATTATGGCGAAGAGTACGATGATTTTATGACCTTTGTAACCCAATACTACAGTGAAAATCCTGCGCTGCCGAAGCAGATTTTGCTGCCGTTGCCGCCAGAGCAGGCGGAGAGCGCACAGACAGCGGGCAAGCTGGCCGCAGGGAAGCAGGAGACGACTGCTGCCAATCTTGACCAGGAAGCAGCGCCAAGCGCAAATGAAGCAGTAAGGGATATGGTCGATGCAGCGAGCCTAGTCGTTGTGATTGACGAAGAGACGCAAGGGGAAGCCCAGCCGCCCAAAGAGAAGGAGCTGTCCGTTGCGGAGGAGGCCGCTGCTGCGCTGCACCACTGGCTTAAGGTCAAGGTGCTGCTGCCGCAGCGCGGACGCAAGAGCGAGGTCGTCTCGATGGCGACGGAGAATGCCAAGGTAACGCTTGCCGACAAGTTCCGGCTCATCGAGCGGGATGAGGAGCGCAGCGTCAAGGCGGCGGCAGGGCTGGCCCAATGGCTTGGTTTGCCGCAGGCAACCCGAATTGAGGCGTTTGACAACTCCAACATACAAGGTACGAATCCCGTATCGGCTATGGTCGTATTTACGGACGGCAAGCCGGATCGCAAGGAATACCGCAAATACAAGGTCAAGACGGTCGTCGGGCCAGATGATTATGAGACGATGCGCGAGGTCATCCGCAGGCGCTATGAGCGCGTGCTCAAGGATCAGCTGGCTGCTCCGGATCTGATCGTCGTCGATGGCGGCAAGGGGCAAATTTCCGCAGCGATTGATGTGCTGCAAAATGAGCTGAACCTGTTTATCCCGGTATGCGGTCTCGTCAAGGATGCCAAACACCGGACCGCACAGCTCATGACCGGCGATCCCGCTGAAATTATTCCGCTGCCGCGCGACAGCCAGGAGTTTTATTTGCTGCAGCGCATACAAGACGAGGTTCACCGCTTCGCGATTACGTTCCACCGCGAGCAGCGCGGCAAGTCGATGGTCGTCTCACAGCTCGATGCTATTCCGGGCATTGGCGAGAAGCGGCGCAAGCTGCTGCTTAAGCATTTTGGCTCCATTAAAAAAATAAAAGAGGCCACGGTGGAAGATTTCCGGCCTCTTTCAATAGGAGATAAGCTTGCCGCACAAATTATTGCGGCACTTGGGGAGGAGGCGTCGCCGTAAGCTGCGGCGGCCTTCCTCCTTTTTTGACGTATAGGAAAGGATATGAATGTTCTCATCCTTTCTCTATACGTTTCGCCAAAACGATGGCGTCTAATAGGAAGGACGCCGCCAGGCGTTTTTCTTACGATGCCATACCCGAATGATATAGGCAATTGGAACAGGCAGAACAGCGTAGAAGATCGCTGCTCCGATATTTAAAGCACCGCCTACAGAAATGAGTGAGAAGCCCATTAACAGCGAATCAAATATCGCATGAACGAATATGGCGGTAATGAGGCTGTAACGCAGGAAAATGTAGCTGAAGATCATCCCAATAATAATTAGCTCAATCAGCCTGGTGTAGTACGGGAAGATCGGATAGGAGACATGACCAAGCGCCCACAAGATGGTCGGAATCAAGGCGGCGACATAAATATTTTTGAACCATCTGCGGAACAAGGCAATGCCGAAAAATCGGTAAATGGCTTCCTCGGAAATCGCAGCGCACCAAGCCAGCATCGGCATGAGCCACAGCCATTTGATATTGTAGGGAGACTGAGTCGCATCGCTTGTGCTCCAACTGCCGATCGCCGTTTCGAGCACTAGAAAAATGACTGACTGCACGCCTAGCAAAATAAGGGCAATCAAATAACCGAGTCCCATGCTGCGCCAAACATGCTCGCCGTAATTTTTTTCGCGGAAGCCAGGCCATATCGGACGTTTCCACGAGCGCCACATGCCGTCACCGGCCACGAAGGAGAAATAGACGGCTGCGCCAACCGGGATGAGCAGAAGCGCAGTAAACCATGCCATAAAGGACACCTGGGCATCGCCCATTACCTGTTCGCCTTGCTGGGCAATAACGCCGTCCATAATGCCAAGATTGTTAATAATATAAAAAACGGTGAAAATAAGGCTGATGGCGATCCCGCGTTTGAATGTCGTATGACGGCGGTATAATATCGCATAGATAATAGCTAGCACCAGCGTAATGAAAGTCATGTAAATGAGGCTGATCATCGATAAAGCGTCGGCCGTGCTTTTTTGCTGCTCAATATTGGCTACATAGTCTGCGGGTGGAATAAAGGCTGGCTTATAAGTAGAAATGACGGTTTTGTCGCCATTTTGACTAAAGCCCACACGAAGCTCAAGCTGGGAACTGCCTGCTGCATACCCTGTTGGATGAATGACGACCTGTCCTAGCGAGTTAACGGCAGCGTCGTTCAAATCTTTGGCTTGAAAGCCTTGCGTAGTCGCAAAGCTGGCCGCTGCATCGAGAAGCTGCTTCTGTTCATTAATGGTGTTCACGCCCGAGCCTGCTCCAAGGAGATTCCAAGCGATAACGCTGCCGCTTTGCATATGGAGGTAGACGAACGCGGTGCTGCCATTGTCAAGCGTTACTTGCGTTTGATAGGTGTCGAGCGGAAACTGCTGCATATATTTGGACGCATAATCCTCGTACAGCTTTTCCTTTATCAAATAGCCGGTTTCATCGCTGTCAGTTTGATAAACCGTATGAGCGTCCGTAACGTTAACGCCGAACTGCTTGGCGGCAAATTCCGTTGCTTTTTGCAGGGCTGCTTCATTTCCTATAACGTTGCCCTGGGATTCCGATGCGCCTGAATCAGGACCGCCAAGCATAGGGATGATTTGCAAAAATATAAAAACGACAGCGCTAATAACGGCGGCCCATACAAATTTCTTCCACTCGCGTGGAGCAATAAATTCAATCATAACTCACCTCAATTTCTGTTTAATCGAAAAATTAAGCATAGTACTCATACGATACCATATTAAACCATATCATCGCCAATCTAACAGCTTGGTCACCCTTTAGAAGGCTTGTCAGCGTTGTCCGCATTCATAAAACAGAGAAATAACGATATCCGGCAAGCTAATGGGCGGCTATCCTCCTCGCAGGGCTGTTTTTGAATGAAATCAGCTGTTTTTATTGCAAAAGGCTGTTTTATACGCAGTGTGCTTTAAGCTTATAATCGTTAAGTCATGTGTAATGGAAATTGGAAATACAGGTGCTGCAAGTGAAAAGAATAATAGGCAATATGAAGGTGGATGCAATGAATATTTCGTTTTTTTCGTTACTAAAATGGTCCCCGCCACGCATATTGGTCGTTGGCTTTGCGATTATTATTATGCTGGGAGCTCTGCTGCTATCCCTGCCTTTTGCATCGGCCGACGGAAGCGGGCTGCGTTTTCTGGATGCTTTGTTTACGGCTACCTCGGCAACTAGCGTGACGGGGCTTGTAGTCGTGGATTCTGGCACTTATTTTTCGGTGGCTGGTCAGGTTATTATTATGCTGCTTATTCAAATTGGCGGGCTCGGCTTTATGACGATGGGCACGCTGTTCGCGCTTGTGCTGAAAAAGCGCATTTCGCTGCGGGAACGGCTTATTTTGCAAGAAGCCATGAATCAAGGCAGCATGGAAGGCATTATTCGGCTCATACGCAAGGTCATTGTTTACTCCTTATCATTTGAGCTCGTTGGCACATTGCTGTTCACGATGCGCTTTGCCTATGATATGCCGTTTGGTAAGGCGCTGTATTTCGGCGTGTTTCATGCTGTGTCGCTGTTTAATAATGCAGGGTTTGATATTTTTGGCGACTACCGCAGCTTGACGATGTATGTGGATGATCCGATTGTGAACCTGACTGCCATGCTGCTTATTATATCCGGAGGCCTCGGTTTTATCGTAATCTCGGATTTGCTGGAATTCCGCCGCCGCAAAGGGCTGTCCCTGCACAGCAAGGTGGTGCTGGTGATGACTGGCTCGCTCATTGCAGTCGGGGCGGTCGTAATATTTATTTTTGAGTTTTCGAATGCGCGAACGCTTGGCTCGCTCGACTGGGGCGGGAAAATTCTTGCATCCTTCTTCCAGTCCGTCTCTCCGAGGACGGCGGGGGCTAATACGCTCAACTATGCCGATTTGCGGCAGGCGACTTTATTTTTCACCATTATATTAATGTTTATCGGCGCATCTCCCGGCTCAACGGGGGGCGGGATCAAAACGACGACGTTTATGACGCTCATAGGGGCGGTTGTCGCAATGTTTCGGGGGAAAGAGGACATTGTACTGTTCCGCTATCGCCTCGGCAAGGAGCGGGTGCTCAAGGCGCTTACGATTACGATGCTGTCGCTGGCGCTGGTCGTCGTCGTAACGATGCTATTATCCGCGACCGAGGATCAGCGGTTTATTAAAATTTTATTTGAAGCAACATCCGCCTTCGGGACGGTAGGCCTGTCGATGGGCATAACGCCAGAGCTGAGCGATTTCGGGAAAATTATTATTTCGATTACGATGTTCGCTGGTCGTCTAGGCCCGCTGACGCTTGCTTATGCGCTCAATCCGAAAACCAGCAAAGAGCTTTACCGGTATCCCGAGGGCAAAATTACAATTGGATAGGGGAAACACAGATTTATTATGAAAAAGAACCAGTTCGTCATCGTAGGGCTTGGGCGTTTCGGCTCAAGTCTGGGCAGAGAGTTAATTCAGCTAGGCTATGAGGTGCTAGGCATTGATAAGGATGAGGAAGCCGTTCAGGAGCTAAGCGATGAGCTCACCTATACCGTATCAGCCGATTGCACAGACGAGGAGACGCTGCGCTCGATTGGCGTACGGAATTTTGATGTTGGTGTTGTCGCGATTGGCAATGATATTCAAGCGAGCATTTTGACGACGATTTTGCTTAAGGATTTGGGTGTTAAGACCGTAGTGGCGAAAGCGGTGGACGAGCTGCACGGGCGGGTATTGGAAAAAATCGGCGTGGACCGCATTATTTATCCAGAGCGGGATATGGGCATTCGAGTCGCACATCAGCTGGTATCGCCGAATCTGCTCGATTATATCGAGCTGTCCAAGGATTATACGATTGCCGAGATTGTCGTCACGGGCAAAATGCATGGCAAGACGCTCAGCGATCTCGACCTGCGCGCCCGCTTCGGGTGCAGCATTGTAGCGATTAATAAGCCCAATGGCATTATTATTGCCCCGACAGCAGCCGATGTGCTGCACGAGCGTGATGTCATGGTCATTATCGGGACGAATGAGCAGATTGAGCAGTTTGAAGAGGCAGCAACAAGGTGACAATAAAAACAGCAGCGCATGCGGCTATTCACACCTGCGCTGCTGTCTTCTTGTTGTTTCGCTGCTCAGGCCTTCGAGCGGGAGGCAAGCTCCTCAATCCACAGACGGACGGCTGGATGCAGCTGGGCCGGGTCGGCATGAATGAGCGAAGTCGTTCGCTTCGTCTCCGCCAGCTCTCTGATCGGAATGACGGTGAGATCATTGTCGGCCAGCAGCTGTTCACGCACATAAGATTGGGGAAGCAGCGTCGCAGCCCGGCAAGTGTGCTGAAGCCGGACGATCGCCTCGAAAGAGTCAATCTCCATGCGTACATCTGGCTGGAGATTGTATTTGGCAAACAACTCGTCGGTTAGCATGCGATACCAGGTTCCTTTGGAGAAGAGGAGAATCGGCAAGCCGTTGAGGTCCTGGATACCGAGCATGCCCTTGTCCGTTACCACCATGCTTTTCGGCAGGACGAGCAGCAGATGATCCTCGAACAGCGGGACGCAGTGCAGCTGGGCATCTTCAATCCGTGAGGCGACAATGCCGATATCGGCTTTGCCTTCTCTTACATAAGTAACGATTTCATGGGTTTTGCCCGTGACCGCCTTAATATCGAATTCAGGATGGCTGCTATTGAGCGCCTTGATAAAATCGGGCAGCGTCGTTTGCAGCGTCGTCAGGCTCGCTCCAATCGTAATGGAGGTCCGCCCTGCCGACTCATAATCGGCAACCTTCTGCAGGTAGCGCCGGTGCAGCTGGCGCAGCTCCAGTGCGTATTCATAGGTCATCTGGCCGATCGGTGTCAGCTCCAGCCGCTTGCCGATGCGCCGGAACAGCTGCGAGCCGATATCCTGCTCAAGCTTGGCTACTTTACGGGAGAGGGCAGGCTGGGACAGGTTCAGCAGCGCTGCAGCCTTGTTCATGCTGGACTGCTCGACGATGGCGGCAAACATATGCATTTCTTCAATCAAAATAGCCAGCTCCAGTCTGCTTATGTTAAATTGTTATAACAAATTATAAAAAATAAGCAATTCCATTATAAGCCGAAAAGGAGTACGATGGGAAGTGTGACTAAACTGTGTCAACTTTTGTTGACGGAGAAAGAACCGAAGAGTAAAATGTAGAATGATTTGTAGACAAGCATTTGAGGAAAGCGTAACCACAGTCTGGAAAGGAGACACAAAGGCATGAAAGGAAATTCGTATTTTTCCCGTAAGCTTCACTCGCTGCTTGGTATCATTCCGCTCGGAATGTTTATCGTTGTGCATGCGCTTACGAACTATCAATCGTTCGAGAGGGGGGCAGAGGGGTTCAGCAGCGGCGTTAGTCTCATTAACAGCTTGCCATTGCTGCCGATTTTTGAAATTTTCGGTATTTACCTCCCGCTGCTTTTCCATGGCGTGTACGGCTTATATGTAGCCTATCAGTCAGACAGCAACCTGGGTCGTTTCAAGTATGGCCGCAACTGGGCGTTTACAGCACAGCGTTTAACGGGTGTTATCACGTTTATCTTCGTGTTCTGGCACGTATACCAAACCCGTTTTCAAGTGTACTTGGGCTATATCACACATGAAGAGCTAGGCTCCACGATGCACAATATTGCGACTAATCCGCTTTATTTTGTATTTTATGTGGTCGGAGTATTGGCAGCTACGTTCCACTTTGCCAATGGCCTATGGGCATTTTTGATCAGCTGGGGCATTACAGTAGGGCCTCGTGCACAGCGGATTTCATCCATTGTATGCATGGGTGTTTTTGTAGTCGTAGCGGCATTGTTTATTCTTTCGCTGGTTGCCTTCCGCGGCGACGAATTCAAGGAAGCAGCCGATCTCGCATTGGCTTGGAATACTATCGGATAGTTTGAAGACAAGGAGTGAAGCGTGATGGCTAACAATAAAATAATCGTCGTAGGCGGCGGCCTTGCCGGTCTTATGGCTACGATAAAAGCAGCAGAAGCTGGCATGCACGTTGATCTGTTCTCGATCGTGCCGGTGAAGCGTTCCCATTCCGTCTGCGCGCAGGGCGGCATTAACGGGGCGGTTAATACAAAAGGTGAAGGCGACTCGCCTTGGGAGCATTTTGACGATACGGTATACGGGGGAGACTTCCTCGCTAACCAGCCTCCTGTTAAAGCAATGTGTGAAGCAGCACCAGGCATTATCCACTTAATGGACCGTATGGGCGTTATGTTCAGCCGTACGCCGGAAGGCTTGCTCGATTTCCGCCGTTTCGGAGGCACACAGTATCACCGTACAGCATTTGCAGGTGCCACAACTGGACAGCAATTGCTATACGCTTTGGATGAGCAAGTTCGCCGCTGGGAAGCAGCCGGCCTCGTAACGAAATACGAGCACTGGGAATTCCTTGGCGCCGTTCTGGATGACGAAGGCATCTGCCGCGGGGTATCTGCACAGGATTTGCGTTCGATGGAAGTGAAGACGTTCGTGGGCGATGCGGTTATATTGGCATCGGGCGGCCCTGGCATTATTTTTGGCAAAACGACGAACTCGGTTATTAATACAGGTACAGCAGCAAGTGCGGTGTATCAGCAAGGCGTTAATTATGCGAACGGCGAATTTATTCAAATTCACCCAACCGCGATCCCGGGCGATGACAAGCTGCGCTTGATGTCCGAATCAGCTCGTGGCGAAGGCGGCCGCGTATGGACTTACAAAGACGGCAAGCCTTGGTACTTCCTTGAGGAAAAATATCCAGCATACGGCAATCTTGTGCCGCGTGATATTGCGACTCGTGAAATTTTCAGCGTCTGTGTCGATCAGAAGCTCGGCATCAATGGCGAAAACATGGTTTACCTTGATCTTTCCCATAAAGATCCGAAGGAGCTTGATGTGAAGCTCGGCGGCATCATCGAAATTTATGAGAAGTTCATGGGCGATGATCCACGGAAGCTGCCGATGAAAATTTTCCCTGCGGTTCACTATTCGATGGGCGGCATGTGGGTAGATTACAACCAAATGACGAACATCCCTGGATTGTTTGCAGCAGGCGAATGCGAGTATCAATACCATGGCGCTAACCGTCTCGGTGCGAACTCGCTCTTGTCGGCGATTTACGGCGGTATGGTCGCAGGACCGAAAGCGGTAGAGTACATTAAAGGTATGAAGAAAGCTTCCGCTGACGTGGCTTCCTCCGTATTCGACCGTGAGCAAAAACGCCAAACGGATAAATACGAAAGCATTCTTGCCATGAACGGTACAGAAAATGCTTACGTTCTGCACAAGGAGCTTGGCGAATGGATGACCAACAATATGACGGTTGTTCGTTTCAATGACAAGCTAGAAGCAACGATTAACAAAATCAAAGAGCTCAAGCAGCGTTACAACAATATCAACATCAATGACTCGATGAAATGGAACAACTCAAGCGTTGCTTTCACTCGTCAGCTATGGAACATGCTCGAGCTGTCCGAAGCTATGACCTTGGGTGCCCTGCTCCGTGACGAAAGCCGCGGCGCGCATTACAAGCCGGATTTCACAGAGCGCAACGACGAGAAGTTCATGAAATCAACGATTGCGACTTGGACGAAGGAAGGTCCGCAAATTTCGTACGAGGACATCGATGTTTCCCTGATTACACCGCGTAAACGTGACTACACAGCGAACAAGAAGAAAGGAGAATAAAGATGGCTGATACGACTACTGCTACAAAAACCGTTAAGTTCATCATTACCCGTCAGGATGGACCGGAGTCTGCGCCTTACAAAGAGGAATTTGAAATTCCGTATCGCCCGAATATGAACGTCATCAGCGGACTTATGGAAATTCAGCGTAATCCGACGATGGCGGATGGCGGCAATACAGCTCCAGTATGCTGGGAATCCAACTGTCTGGAAGAAGTTTGCGGCGCCTGCTCCATGGTCATTAACGGCAAGCCGCGCCAAGCCTGCAGCGCACTGATCGATCAATTGGAGCAACCGGTACGTCTGGAGCCGATGCGCACTTTCCCGGTCGTTCGTGACCTTGTCATCAATCGCGAGCGCATGTTTAACGCCCTCAAACGCGTTAAGGCATGGATTCCGATCGATGGCACTTATGATCTCGGTCCTGGCCCGCGCCTGGCTGAATCGAAGCGTCAATGGGCTTACGAGCTGTCCAAGTGCATGACGTGCGGCGTATGTCTGGAATCTTGCCCGAACGTCAACGATCGCAACAGCTTTGTTGGCCCAGCGGCTATTTCTCAGGTTCGCTTGTTCAACGTTCACCCTACGGGAGAAATGAACAAGGAAGAGCGTCTGGAAGCCTTGATGGAGGATGGCGGCATCGAGGGCTGCGGCAACTCGCAAAACTGTGTTCGCTCTTGTCCGAAAGGCATTCCGCTTACGACGTCAATTGCGGCAATCAACAAAGATACAACGAAGCATCTGTTCAAAAAATGGCTTGGATTTTAAATATACGGTCTTCCACCTTAGCGGTGGAAGGCTTTTTTTAAAAATATAAGCATTTATAAGTTTTACTTTTATAATCAGCTTATATTTCACCGCGAAACGGCAGCTTTGCCGCAAGAGGACGACGACAGCCGTTTACGATTGTAATAATGATAATCAGTATCAATAATAAAAGAGATTATGGCACTTGTCAATGATCAGCCGCGAATACGACATAAAGGCAGCAAAAAAGAACCGCTCTCACGGTTCTTTTTTGCTGCCTTTATGCATTTCCTACTAGTAGCTCTTAAAGCTGGCTTGTTACAGCCACTCTTCGCCCCACTTTTGAATCGATTCAATGACAGGCTCTAAATGATGGCCTTTGTCACTTAATTCGTATTCAATGCGAACAGGCATTTCTGGATATACCGTTCGTTTAATAATGGAAAGTTGTTCAAGTTCCTTCATCCGGTCGGTAAGCATCTTGTCGCTCATATCCGGAATTTGCTCCTTGATCTCCTTGAACCTCTTTGGTCCAGCTAGTAGCACCCGAATGATGAGACCGGTCCATTTCTTGCCTAAAATTTCGGCCGCTGCTTCATACTTTGGGCACATTGTTGAATAATCCAACCTGATCACCCCGTTTCTTCTTAACCCATTATAACATATCTACTTTGGAAAAGTAAGTGCATATAAACACCATATCGCCATTTAACTTTATTTTAAATATTTACTTTACAAAAGTTAGTTTATATATTAAGATGGGTTCATGAAACAGCGAGCAAGTGTTGCAGCTGTGAAACCAAACAAAAGACGAAGGGTGAGGTTAAAATGTTGGACACAGGATTATTGATTATTCGGGTAGTATTAGGCTTGTTGATGGTTGGTCATGGAGCGCAGAAGCTGTTTGGCTGGTTCGGTGGCTATGGTTTGAAAGGCACTGGGGGATGGCTGGATTCGATAGGCGTTAAGCCTGGCGTACTGATGGCATTGGCAGCAGGATTAAGCGAAGCGGTGGGCGGCTTGTTGTTTGCAGCAGGCTTGTGGACATGGGTTGGCGCGGTGCTGCTGATCATCCCAATGATTATGGCGATTGTGAAGGTGCATGGCGCTAATGGGTTGTGGTCAACGCAGAACGGCTACGAATATAACATGGTGCTTATCGCCGTATTTGTCGGCGTTGCTTTGACCGGTGCGGGAGAGCTGTCCATCGACGCCTTGCTTAAATAAGGGAAGAAGCAGTTCTGTATTGCAAGGTGAAACGGCTGTCGCCGTCTTTTGGCGGCGTAGCGAATTTCAGTCCGAGAAATATAGAGAAAGTATGGCGAAATCATAAACTTTCCTATATTTAAAAAAAGCCTGCTGCCAGCCGCTATAAGCGGATGACAACAAGCCCGATCATCATGCATGCGAATGCCGCCCACTGGGCGGCATTTAGTTTTTCCTTGTAAATCAGGATGGCGCCTGCCGCGACGACGAGGCTGTTTGTGGCGAAGATCGGCGCGGCTAGATTAGCGGGCCCAGTTGCCAGCGCAGTTGCATAAAGCTGGAGGCCGGCGTAGGAGAAGAGGCCAGCGAGCAGTCCGTAAAGCAAGCCTGTCCGATAGGCGGGCTTGCGGTTGCTGCTGTTTTTTTCTTTGCTTAACAAGGCGAACCATAGAAAAGACAGCAAATAGCCCACGAATAAAATCGGAGCGCTGGATAATCCCCATTCTTCCGTCACCTTGAGCCCGCCATTGCGGAAGGTGAAGAAGACGACCGCAGCGCCAACGTAGAAAAACCACTGTTTCTGGGCAGGTGCGGTTTGTACCTGTTTTTTATAAGAAATGAGTACAACGGAAAGCAGCAGCAGCAAAATGCCGCAAGCTTGCGTAAAATGCAAAGGTTCCTTATATACAAGCGTGCCTAATGCAACAACGAGCACGATGTTCATATTCGTCAGTGGAGAGGTCAGGCTTGCCGGACCATAATCCAGTGCCTTCATAAAGACCGCGTTGCCGATGGCTGAACCTGCTCCAATGATCGCTCCAGCAATCCAGATTCGGTAATCGGCTAACGAAGCGAGCGATCCCTCAAAGACGGCATGCACGCCAAACCCGACTGTACCAGAGGCGTAAAGCCCGAGCAGCAGCGCCGAGGTCGTACCGCCGCTCATCTGGCTTCTTTTCATCCACCAGCCGGCTAATCCGAATAAAATGGCGCTAGAGATGGCAACCGTTAGCCACATGATGTTCAACTCCCTGATTGTTTGCGATATTGTTGCATTTGTTACACAAATGAAATGATTCTGTTATACCCCTATTACAATACTCGGTTATTATAATAAACAAGACCCCCTTTTAATATATCGAATTCGGACCTGCGCTCGGTGCAGGTCCACTTTTTTTGTCCATTTGTTCGATGGCGGCGTTCCGCATACGTTCTCCATACAAAAAAAGAGGCTGCTCTGCTGATAAACAGCAAAGCAGCATGATTTGTTCAGATTCCATAAGCAGACGGCTTAAAGCGGTACGATGATCTGCTTGCGCTGGCGGTAGAACACCCATTTGTTGAAGCCAATTTCCTTGAGGCGCTTGCTGACGCGATCCCAATCGTCCCCGACCCTTGCTGGAACGTGAGCGTCGGAGCCAAAGGTCACATTAACGCCGAAATGATGGGCACGCTCCAAAATTTCATCGGACGGATACCAGCCGCCTACATATTTTGTGCTGCCGGACGTATTAATTTCAATCGAAACGTCGTTTTCGGCAATGATGCGGAGCGTATCATCAATTTCGGCATCGGCTTTAATATCAGAGAAAGCGGGGTAATAACCTTTCATTGCATCGATATGCCCCAGCACATCAAACATGCCGCTGCGCGCCGATTGGCTGATGAGGTCATAATAACGGCGCTTATCCTCAAATTGCTGCTTCTCGGTCAACTTTTCCCAGCGATTGCGATTAAAAATGCTCACTCCGCTTACCTGATGGACAGAGCCGATAATGTAGTCGAATGGTACACCTTCATAGGCGTCGCGATAAGCTGGAAGCCGTTCAGGGAAAAAGTCTGACTCCATGCCGAGCAGTACTTCAATACGCCCCTCATATTTAGCTTTAAGCTCGAGTACTTCCTTTATGTAGTTGTCAAATTCGGATTGAGCCATGGCGATGCCGGGAAAAGGACGGTCGTCCTTATGGCCGAAATAAGGCGAATGATCAGAAATGCCGATGGCCTGCAAACCTGCGTCCAAAGCGGCAATAATGTAGTCTTCAATCGTTCCGTCGGCATGGCCGCAACGTTCGTGATGGGTGTGCAGATCAAATTTCATAGCTGTTTCCTCCTTGAGTTGAAAATGCGCTGTCAGTCTATTCGCTGCTAATAAATTGATGCTCCGGCATGCCCTTGAGATCGCTTAAAAACTGCTGCATCGCCGTATTTAAATATCTCCCGGACTTGTAGACGACGCCGACCGGATGGCTGATTTCGAGCTCATTCACCTTAATCATCTTGAGCGAGCCCCGCCGCAGCTCCTCGGCAATGGAAAGTTTGGAGACGACGGCGGCGCCAAGATTAATTTCAACCATGCGCTTAACCTCTTCGCTGCTCGAAAGCTCCATCATAATGTTCGGCTGAATGTTGTACTGGCGAAAAATTTTGTCTACGAAGCGCCGTCCTAGTGTGTCGGGTGCAAGCATGATCATAGGAATATCCTTGAGTGCCTCTACGGTAGTATGCTTCAAATCGCTCAGCGGATGCTCCGGAGATACAACAAGCTCAAACGTATCGTAATAAAGAGTGGACGAGTGCAGGTTTGGATTTTTCTCAAATAAATAAGAAATACCAATGTCAATTGTGCCATTTTCGACGCTTGCGGTCACCTGTGATGATGGCATCGTATGGATCGTTGTTTTGATCAGCGGAAACTGGTCTTGAAAGTAGGCTAATACCCGCGGCAAAATTTGAATCGCAATGGAAGAAGTTGTCCCGAGCAAAATATGGCCTTGAGGCGTCGTGTTGAGGTCTGAAAGCTTAGCCTTAAGCTCTTCGACAATAAGCAAAATTCTCTCGGCATGCTCCAGAAAAACTTGTCCATGGTCGGTGAGGGTCACAGGCTGATTGCGGTCAATCAGAACCGTCTTGAATTCCTCTTCAAGCGTTTTGACTTGTGCGGATACAGCAGGCTGGGTCAAATTAAGCAGCTCACCCGCCTTGCGGAAACTCATCGTTTTGGAAATGGTGAGGAGTGTTTCAAGTTGGCTAATATTCACTACAATCCCCCTCCAGGTTAAGTGAAGCGATTACACGCTTATTGAAATAGGCTTGCAGGCGTAGATGCCTTTCCTCGTGATAGCTTTGCTTACTATTATAAAGCAAATCCGGCACAACGGCAAAAAGGAGAAGAAGCTTTACGTATTATTTAAAGAGGATATGAAGTGGCGTTGTCGAAGTGTGTTGGACGAAGGTACATATTTAGGGAGGCGTTACGACTGGACAGGAAAGCAATAAGAGGCTGGCTCATGTACGACTGGGCCAATTCGGCGTTTGCGACAACGATGATGGCGACCGTCATGCCGATTTTTTATTCAGGTGTGGCAGCGTCTAATTTATCAGGTACGAAGGCGGAAGCCTATTGGGGTTACACCCAAAGTATTGCGATGCTGTTCGTAGCGGTGCTGTCGCCTATTTTGGGCGCAGTTGCCGATTATATGGGCTCCAAAATCAAATTTCTGACGATGTTTATGCTAATGGGAGCTGCATCCTGTGCAGCGATGGCTTTTGTTGGGGAGGGGGACTGGCTGCTCGCCTCCATCCTGCTCATTATAGGAACGATGGGGTTTGCAGGAGGGAACACCTTCTATGATGCGCTGCTGGCGGACGGCGTGCCGATGGAGCGCAGGGATGTCGTGAGCGCGCGGGGTTACGCTTATGGCTACATGGGCGGCGGCTTGCTGCTGCTAGTTAATATTTTAATGCTTCAAAATTTCGAGCTGTTCGGTTTCCCTACCAAAACCTTTGCGACCCAAATGGTGTTTATTACGGTAGGCATCTGGTGGTTTGTGTTCTCGCTGCCGCTGCTTCGTTCGGTCAAGGAGCCTGTGAAAAAGGTCAAAGTTGGCTTCGGCACCGCGCTTGGCAAAGGCTTCACGCGATTGCGCGGGACGCTGCGAACGCTTAAGCGATATCCGGAGCTTCTTAAATATATGGCTTCGTTTTTATTTTTCAACGATGGCATTAATACGGTAGTTATTATGGCAACGATTTATGGCCAAGGGATCGGCATTAATACGGATGATATGATCAAGGCGCTATTAATTACGCAGTTTGTCGGTTTTCCGTGTACGATTGTATTTGGCAGACTGGCCGCGCGTTTTGGCTCGAAAAAGCTGTTATATGTGTCGTTATGGTTCTACGTCGTTATTGTCATTTTAGGTTATTTTATGACGACCTCGCTGCATTTTTATTTGCTCGCGATTATGGTTGGCGTCGTGCAGGGCGGCAGCCAGGCGATTTCGCGCTCGATTTATTCGGGTATGGTGCCGCCGTCCAAATCGGGTGAATTTTTTGGCTTTCTCTCGCTGTCCAGCAAGTTTTCCTCCGTCGTAGGACCACTGTTGTTCTCGGTGGTCGCGACGGTTACAGGCTCTACCCGTATCGCCATCCTCTCGCTAATTGCGTTATTCGTCATCGGCATTGTGCTGCTCATGTTCGTCAATTTGACGAAGGGCAGAGCAGAGGCGCTGGCAGGGGATGATGGGGCAGCTGAAGCATGAACATACGAGGCCCGGCGCTAATCCAATGAAAAGGACTGGCCGCCGGGCTTTGCGTTTTATTTTCAAAAGAACTATAAAGCTGCTGCCAGCATTACCTAAGTACATATTCATGACTCGATGATTTTTTACAGCAATAGGAGGGGAGTTTGCAGCATAAGATTTGGGGTTTGTACGATGATTTTGTAATCGAGGTTGGTCATGAGCCTATGTAAAAAAAGCGAATGCACTCCATAAATAACCGGCACAAAAGCAAATAAAAGCTTTTAAGCCGTAAAAAAAGTAGAAGCCTGATGGAAAAGGCGAGCGGAGTAAAAGGTTTGAGATGGAGGAGCGCAGCGTTCGCCTTTGCATCTGCATTTTTACCGCAGCGCGGTATCCATTCAGAAAAATGCAGAGGCATCCCGGAATCCAAACTTTTTACGCAGCGACGGATCTTTTCCATCAGGCTTCTACGACAAGGTCTTAATAGCATTTATATGGTTGTGCCCTACGGTCACAACCATTCCTTTTTGCGGAAAATAAAAAACATCCCACAGCCCAGCGCAAGCATAATGCCGAGCAAAATATACGATCCGCCTCGCATATGCAGGCCGGGTATAAAGTCGAAGTTCATTCCGTAAATACCGGTTATGAAGGTCAGCGGCATGAATATCGTCGTCATCGCGGTAAACACGCGCATAATTTCATTGGCTCGCGCCGATATACTGGACTGGTAAGCTTCTCGCAAGTTGCCCATCAGCTCGCGGAACGTATCAAATGTCTCGGCGATTTTGACGGCATTTTCATAAATATCGCTAAAATATTTTTGCAGCTGATCATCAATCAGCTTAAGATCGCGTTTGTTCAGCGTAGCAATAACGTCCTTCTGCGGACCAAGCACCTTCTTGAGCCACAAAATTTCACCGCGCAAACCGATAATTTCGTTCAGGTGCGATTTTTTCGTGTGCATTAATATATCTTCTTCCAGCGTTTCGATCCGCGTATCGATTCGATCCGCGACAAGGAAGTAGTTATCGACGACAATATCGACGAGATTGTATAAAAAATAATCGGGACGGCTGACTTCCTGCTCCCACAGGACAGGCTTCAGGGAGCGCAGCTCATTAATTTTTTGCTTCGTAACGGTAATAATATAATGGCGGCCGAGAAAAATGTTCAGCGCGCGCAGGAAAATTTCCTCATCATCAAAACGAATGCTGTTAATTACGATAAAATAATGGCTTTCATAAATTTCGATCTTAGGGCGCTGCTCCTCCTCGGTGAGACAATCCTCTACCGCGAGGTCATGCATGTGGAACAGCGGCTGCAATACAGCCAAATCCTCCACATCGGCATCAATCCAATAAAAGCCCTCCGGCGATGGAATGAGTGTATCAGCAATATCTTCAATAGGTGTAAACAAGCCGTTGTTGACCAGACGGATTTTCATCTGTGCATCTCCTCTCTGAAATGGACAGGAGGCCGCCTTTGCCGCTTGCACAGAGCACTGTTATTTATAGAAAAACAGGGCGCATTACGCAGTGGCTGGGCAGCCGCCATATTCGGTTGTGTTCAGGCCTTGGTCGGTCGCCTTCCATGTCCGTATGCACTCCTTTATCATGTGGATTTTGGGATAAAAAACACCAATTTTTTCACTCGGCGTTTCAATCCTTGTCTAGTATACTCCCGCAGCAGCTTTACATTCAAGCGAAAAAACCGTAAATGAAGCCGAAAGATCAGCCTTCTATAGTATATGCAGTTCACAGGCTTGACGCGCCTGCCCGAATCCATTAAAGTAGGCTTATAAGCAGCAATTCCATAATTGAATAGAACTACTTTCTTATCAAGAGCAGGCGGAGGGACTAGCCCGATGAAGCCCGGCAACCGGCGTAAGCACGGTGCTAATTCTTGCGGAGACATTTCGATGTTTCTGAGAGATGAGAGAGGCGACCGCTTATTTTTTGAGCAAACGACCTTTTCTCTCGACAGAAAGGGTCTTTTTATATTTGGGAATGCTGATAATCTCATTAAAGGAGTGATTCTGCATGCCAATTAAAGTTCCTGACCATTTGCCAGCCAAAGAAATATTAAACAGTGAGAACATTTTCGTCATGGACGAAAGCGTTGCTTACCATCAGGATATTCGGCCGCTGCGTATAGCGATTCTGAACTTAATGCCTGAGAAAGAAACGACGGAGACCCAACTGCTGCGCTTGATCGGCAACACGCCGCTGCAAGTGGAGGTTGTGCTGCTTCGTCCGAAGACGCATACGTCGAAAAATACGTCCTACGAGCATCTGCATGCCTTTTACAAAACGTTCGACGAAATTTCCCATGAGTTTTACGATGGCTTAATCATTACAGGCGCTCCTGTCGAGCATCTTGATTTTGAAAACGTGAACTATTGGGAGGAACTGAAGGACATTATGGACTGGAGCGCACGGCGGGTTACTTCGACCTTCCATATATGTTGGGCCTCGCAGGCAGGACTTTACCATCATTATGGCGTTCCGAAATATGAATTGGATGATAAAATTTTCGGCGTGTTTCATCATACGATCGAGAAGCAGAACGTCAAGCTGCTTCGCGGCTTTGATGAAGCGTTCCTCGTGCCGCAATCCCGTCATACGGAAGTGCGTCGCGAAGATATTGAAAAGGTTGAACGTCTGGAAATTTTGTCGGAATCGGCGGAATCGGGCGTTTACATTGTCGCTTCCAAGGATGGCCGTCAAATTTTCGTCAGCGGACATTCGGAATACGATCCCTTCTCATTGAAAAACGAGTATGACCGCGACAAGGCGAAAGGGCTCGACATTGCATTGCCGAAAAACTATTTCCCGGGTGATAACCCGGAAGCGATACCGTACTCCTCGTGGAGGGCGCATGCGAATTTGCTTTTCTCGAATTGGCTCAACTATTACGTGTACCAGCAGACGCCATTTGATTTGGGAGCAAACATCTAACTATATAATAGAAGGAGCAACAGCCCATGTTGAAAATCGAAAGTGAATTAGCGCAAATTGGTTCGCAAAAGGATACGGAAACCGGAGCCGTAAGCTTCCCCGTGTATCAGGCGACGGCATTCCGCCATCCAAAGCTTGGACAAAGCACAGGCTTTGACTACGCTCGTACAAAAAGCCCTACCCGTGCCGTATTGGAAGAGGCAGCTGCCAAGCTAGAGTCTGGCGACGCTGGCTTCGCATGCAGCTCAGGCATGGCCGCTTTGCAAACGGTATTCGGCCTGTTTCACCAAGGCGATCATTTAATTGTATCCCTTGATCTGTACGGCGGCACTTACCGCCTGCTGGAGAAGATTATGTCGAGATATGGCGTTACAGCATCCTACGTGGATACGAACGATATTGATGCGATGAGCGAGCTGTGTACACCGAATACGAAGGCGGTACTAATCGAGACGCCAACCAATCCGTTAATGATGATTACCGACATTGAGCGTGTCGCATCATGGGCGAAGTCCAAAGGACTGCTGACGATTGTAGACAATACGCTGCTGACGCCGTTTTTCCAGCGTCCAATTGAGCTGGGGGCAGATGTCGTTGTCCACAGCGCGACTAAGTATTTGGGCGGCCACAATGATGTGCTCGCTGGCCTTATTGTGACGAAGGGACAAGAGCTTTCGCAGGAAATGGCGTTTTTGCATAACTCCATTGGCGCCGTTCTCGGACCGCAGGATTCGTGGCTGTTAATGCGCGGCATGAAAACACTAGCGCTGCGGATGGAGCGTCATGAGTATAATGCAACTAAAATCGCCAACTACTTGCTGGAGCATCCTTCTATTGAAGAGGTTTATTATCCGGCTTTGCCGCATCATCCCGGACATGAGGTGCAAAACCGCCAATCTTCGGGCAATACCGGCATTTTCTCCTTCCGCGTGAAGGACGCCCGTTACATTGAACCCATTCTGCGCCATATCGAGTTGATTGCTTTCGCTGAGAGCTTGGGCGGCGTTGAATCGCTGATGACCTATCCGGCTGTGCAGACGCATGCCGATATTCCTGAAGAAATTCGCCTTGCAGTCGGCGTTGATGATAAATTGCTTCGCTTCTCTGTTGGCATTGAGCATGCAGATGACCTGATTGCCGATTTGGAGCAGGCGCTTGCCGCAGCTAAGCAAGAGATTGGGGAGGTATAGCAGCATGAGCGACAGACATAACAAAGAGGAATATGCCAAGCGTCATTTTGCAACGAAATTGCTTCATTTTGAAGGATCCTTTGATGAGCAGACGGGTGCATCCAGTACCCCGATTTTTCAGGCATCTACGTTCCATCAAAGCGATTTGTCCCAAAATCCGCCTTACGATTACAGCCGGTCCGGCAATCCGACCAGGCAGGCGCTGGAGGATCAAATTGCGCTGCTGGAGGGCGGTACGCGAGGTTTTGCCTTTGCATCCGGCATGGCGGCGATTTCAACGACATTCCTGCTGCTGTCGGCGGGTGACCATGTAATTGTGACAGAGGATGTGTACGGAGGTACATACCGTCTGCTTACGACAGTGCTGAACCGTTTAGGCATGGAAACGACGTTCGTCGATATGACGGATTTTGCAGCTGTTAAAGCGGCATATAAAGCAAATACGAAAGCGGTATTTATCGAGACCCCTTCCAACCCGACGCTGAAAATCACCAACATTTCGGAGGTGGCTTCGTGGGCGAAGGAGCATAACCTGCTGACGATTCTGGACAATACGTTTATGACGCCTTATTACCAGCGTCCGCTAGAGCTTGGAGTAGATATAGTCGTGCACAGCGCGACTAAGTTTCTGAGCGGGCATAGCGACGTGCTTGCGGGCCTTGCTGTAACGGCTGATCCAGAGCTGGGACGCAGGCTGTATCAGCTGCAAAATGGCCTCGGCGCTGTACTGAGCTCCCATGAATGCTGGCTGCTTATGCGCGGCATTAAGACGCTGCAAGCCCGCATGGAGCATAGCGAGCGCAGCGCGCGCAAGCTGGCGGAATGGCTGAATGACCATCCAGAGGTAACGAAGGTTTATTATCCTGGCCTTGCCGATCATCCGGGCCGTGAGGTTCATGAACAGCAATGCTCCGCCTATGGCGCAGTCGTGTCCTTTGATGTGGGCAGCGGCGAGCGGGCGAAAGCGATGCTTGGCCGTGTGAAGCTGCCGCTTGTAGCTGTCAGCCTGGGCGGCGTAGAAAGCATTTTATCGTATCCGGCCATGATGTCGCATGCGGCAATGCCGAAGGAAGTGCGCCATGAACGCGGAATAACGGACGGTCTTGTCCGTTATTCGGTAGGCCTTGAGCATATCGACGATTTGCTCGCAGATTTGGATCAGGCTTTGCGCGGCTAACAGCCTCGTAAAGTGGAGGAAAAGACGGCTGTCATTACTGACAAGCCGTGTTTTTCCTTTTTAGCGGCTATAATGACTGTAAACGAAAGATGACGAATATGAGCATAGTATGATAAAATTGGCCTATACTTAATTAGTTTGTGAAAAAAAGCGCAACATCAAAACTACAGCTATAGATAAGGAGGTCTTGCGTAATGGCAACGTTGGACCAGATATTGGATAAGGCCCTGCGGGGTGAACGAATCAGCTTGGAAGAATGTATTATTATGTTCGAATCCGACGAGATTGAGAAAATGGGTAAAGTCGCGAATGAAATTATGCTGCGCAAGCATCCCGAGCCTGTAACGACTTTCGTTGTAGGAAGAAACGTCAACTACACGAATGTGTGCGACGTTTATTGCAGGTTCTGCGCCTTTTATCGTGCCCCAGGCTCCAAAGAGGGCTATGTGCTCGATAACGAGACGATTATGAACAAAATTCAAGAAACGATTGACGTTAACGGAACCGAAATTTTGATGCAGGGCGGAACGAACCCGGATCTGCCTTTTACTTATTACACGGATTTGCTGAAGGAAATCAAGCAGCGCTTCCCGAACATTACGATGCACTCCTTCTCGCCTGCGGAAATACAGAAGATGAAGGAAGTATCAGATGGATTGTCGCTGGATGAGGTTGTTCGCCAGCTGCATGAGGCGGGACTGGATTCGCTGCCAGGCGGCGGCGCGGAAATCCTCGATGACCGTACACGCCGTAAAATCAGCCGTAAGAAGGGCTCTTATACGGACTGGATCGACGTGATGAAGTCGGCTCATCGCCATGGCATGAATACGACGGCTACAATGGTTTATGGCTTTGGAGAAACGATGGAGGAGCGCGCCCTGCATTTGCTGCGCATTCGTGACGTTCAAGATGAATGCAAAGCGAATGGCTACGACTCCGAAGGGTTTACAGCCTTTATTTCCTGGCCGTTCCAGCCAGACAATACGAGAATGCCGATGGAGAAAGCGAAGCCGGAGGAATATTTGAAAATTGTCGCGGTAAGCCGTATTTTCCTCGACAATATTGACAACCTGCAATCGTCCTGGGTAACGATGGGACCTGACATGGGTAAACTTTCGCTAGCCTATGGCTGCAACGACTTCGGCAGCACAATGATTGAAGAAAATGTAGTGTCCGCTGCGGGCACGACGCATAAGGTCAACATTGAGCTGATATTGAAGCTTATTCGTGAAGCGGGTAAAGTTCCGGCGCAGCGCAATACGCGCTATGAAATTTTGCGGATGTACAATGAAAGCGATAAGGCTGAGCAGGATTTTGTGATGCAGAATTAGATTGTAGCGATCAGCTAATTCGGAGCTATTTTCGGTAATTAAACTTACTAACGCTTGTCTAATATTTTATCCGTTACAGGATAGATATTAGACAAGCGTTTTTGTGTTCTTGCCTCTAAAGCAGCATTTCACACTTCAGATACCTCAACCGATATTTGTATAATATAGTCGTTCGGATTTTTTACCGAAAGGTAGCTGAGCACTTCTACCGCGTACGCATTTCCGCATATGGCCAAGCCGTTTTTTTTCATATAAGTTTTTATGATAGCGTACGTTTCGGACATCGATTCATAAGATCCTCGATGATTCATGACAACATAAAGCCCCTTGGGTTTGATGATTATTCGATCTCCTACTATCGGAGCTTTTAGCTTATTGGCAATGAAGTCCCCATAATAATCGCCTGATTCAAAATGATCCTTGCCTAAAATAGTCCCAATCGGAAACTCGGTCTCAATCAAGTGAATTTCACAGTAGCTGCGATGTTCATTTAATTTGTGAGCAAACTCCTTGTCACCATCACCCTGTTCCAGTTGTGTGACAATAAAATATTCCTCTTCACCTTCCGCCACTGACGGTCCCTCTTGAAGTAATCCTGCAGCTTGCTCCGACATTTCGATGGCGCCTTTCAAAAGTCTTTGCATCCTTTGTATTCTAATCTGTTCCATCTCTAGTTCATGCAGTTTCTGTTTGAGCAGTTCTATGAACAGAGGAGTGTTCTGATTCTGAATAAACCCTTTGATTTCCTGTAGGGAGCTCCCCGCTTTTTTCAGTACATTGATAATATCCAGTACGTAACATTGCTGAACGGAGTAATAACGATAACCTTTTGAGTTTACATATTCTGGTTTTAAAAGCCCGATCTCATCATAATGAAACAGGGTATGTTTGGTAACCCCGCAAGTTTTGGCAAATTCGCTGGTCGTAAGATATAAGCTGCGGCTCTCGAACATCGTTCATTCCTCCGTTATAAGCTAACAAAATGAATCAACCCTATTGTAGCCTAACAATTTAAGGTTGACTATAGGGTAACCCGATACTTTAGTGTTTGAAGCAAGTTAACTTGGTTTCATGGAGGAATAACATGTCTAAATTCAAACGTTGGTTGGTTCTGGTTATCGTTTCAAGCGCACTTTTACTTATTGTGATGGATATGACCATCCTGTATACGGCATTGCCCAGCTTAACCCACGATCTCGGTGCGTCCGCATCGGAAAAATTGTGGATTTTGAATGGCTATTCGCTCGTTATGGCGGGCCTGCTTCCTGCAATGGGAACATTAGGCGACCGCTGGGGGCATAAAAAAATCTTTTCCGCCGGCTTGCTCGTCTTTACTGCCGCTTCACTACTTGCCGCTTTTTCTCCCGCTCCCTATGTGCTAGTGGCGGGACGGGTTCTGCTTGCCGTCGGAGCATCCATGATGATGCCTGCCACATTGTCGATTATCAGAATTACCTTTACAGATGGACGCGAGCTTGGATTGGCAATCGGCATTTGGGGCTCTGTTGCTTCTGGAGGTGCAGGGCTAGGTCCCATCGTAGGCGGACTTCTTCTGGAGCATTTCTGGTGGGGTTCAGTGTTTTTAATTAACCTTCCTATCGCCATTATTGCACTTGTATTGACACTGCTATATGTGCCAAATCATCCGGGCAATAAAGAAAAGAAGTGGGATTTAATTAGTTCGATTCAAATTATGATAGCGATGGTAGCCATTATCTATTCCATTAAAGAGTTTGCTCGGCGCGAAGGGTCGCTGACTTTTGCGGTCATAGGGGCTGTTATCGGCATCGTGGCTTTAATCATCTTTATTCGTCGGCAAAATAGAAATGAAAATGCACTTATTGATCTTTCGCTATTTAAAATAAATGGTTTCTCGGCTGCATTTATTACGGCTTTGGTAGGTACATTTGCGCAGATGGGGGTTCAGTATATGGTGACCCAGCGTCTTCAACTGGTGGAAGGCCTGAGTCCGCTTCTAGCGGGGCTGTATACGTTAAGCATACCGCTAGCAGCACTCATTGCGGGTCCGCTGACTGGATCGATTCTGCATCGCTATGATGTCATTCGTATTAAGAGCGCCGCCCTTCTAATCGCGGCGCTGGGAATGGGTGTGTATCTTCTGCAATTTGATTCGGGCATTGCCGGGCAGATTGTTGGACTGGCTCTCCTTGGTGCAGGCCTGGGGGCAGGGATGACAGCAGCATCGCATTCTATTATGAGCTATGCTCCCCCTGAGAAAGCGGGTATGGCGGCATCGATTGAGGAAGTAGCCTATGAGATGGGCGGAGCGTCGGGTATTGCGATCATCGGAAGTATGTCAGGCCTTGTATACACTTTGACTATGAAAATCCCTACTGGACTCCAAGTTCCAGGCAATGTGAAAGATAGTTTGGATGAAGCGCTTGTGGTTGCAGAAGGATTGCCTGCACAGGCTGCCGAGGCGCTAAAAGCAGCAGGCCATGCTGCTTTTGATCAGTCCTTTTTCGCGATTATTGCGGGGGTAACCGTATTTTTAGTGGCAGCTTCGGTCAGCGTTGGTTTGACAAGAACGCGTTCTAAGAAAAGAAGCTCCGCTCGGTCCTGATCCGGTTAAGCAGCAAGGTAGGGTTATTAATTGTGGCGAGGGGAAGGTTCGTAGATGATTAATCAAATAATAGTGATTGTATGCATGGTAGGCGGGATCGCCTATTTCATTCTTGCAGGCAGAAACATCATTAAAGAAGACAGCATGCAACATGATTTGCTGCTTGAAAAGTTAAAGCAAAGGGACGAGGAACGGATGAAGGTTGGTTGAGTGATAGATATTTTAGAAGCAGATCAGCTTAAATGATAGACTAACCCAAAAAACTTAAATTCATTTCTCCATTTCATGGGGATGATTTAAGTTTTTTTATATTTATTTAAATTTTTATTAAAACTTGATATACTATTACATAAAGATATATATCGTTTTAGAAACAATTGGATTAAGATGTATTATCTCGATAGTGCCTATCAAGTAGAACTGTACATTAGTTAGAAAAAGGGGAAGAGGAAAATGAATGAACTATATTGTATTTGATTTAGAAGCAACTTGTTGGGAGAATGATAGGTCTAAGCAAAACGAGATTATTGAAGTCGGAGCGGTTAAAATAAATGATAAACTTGAAATGATCAGTGAGTTTCAGGCATTCATTAAACCGAAAGTAAACCCGCAATTATCTGATTTTTGTAAGAAACTTACTTCAATTTCTCAAGAGGATGTTAATGCTACCTCATATTTTCCACAAGTCTTTAATAAATTTCAAGATTGGATTGGGGAAGAAGACTATTTTTTGTGTTCCTGGGGCTTTTACGATAAAAGCCAACTGAAGAAAGACTGTGATTTACATAAGGTTCGCGCAGAGTGGACTAGAAATCATATCAGCATCAAACATCAACATGGAAAAAGGATTGGAAATGAGCGGGGAGTGGGAATGGAACGAGCGCTTCAAATGCTGAAAATTCCTTTGGAGGGGACACATCACAGAGGAATTGATGATGCTCGAAATATCTCGAAGATATTTATTAAAATTTTTGATCACTTAACATTTAAATAATTTACATGAATGATTAGTAAAGAGGGGATACGATTTATAATGAGTAATAGTGGAAATAAGGGATGTGGCAGCAGCCTAGCCATGCTAGTTGGCGTTATCGTTTTATGCCTTGCGGTTGCCGGAGTTAGAGGCTGTAATAATCTTGTCCATAAAATGGGTGTAGGGACTGTGGAAGAGCAACTTATTATCGTTCAAAATTTTGAAGAGAAAGTAAATGCGCTGGATAAAGAAGCGGACGGCCTAAATAAGCAGGTGTCAAAAGAATTATTGAAAATTGCAAACTATGAAATGCCAGACTTAGAACTTATTGAAAAAGCGGAAAAAACCAACAATTCGATCTCTATTCGTATGGAAGATATTGAAATTCCTAAAGGCTTGACGAAAGAAAGAGAAGAGCGGCTTACTGAGATTAAAGCGGACTTTGCGCAAATGTACAAATTCAAATCCAATGCCATGTTTTATTATTCGTTAGCTTTTGAAGATAGTGATCCAGAAATGCTCCAAAGCTTTAACGCTAATACAGATGTGGCTTACGACATTATGCTAAGAGCGACTACTGATTTAGAATTATTGAAAAAAGAGCTAGGCTTCTCACAAGAGGAAGCTAAGTAATAGTTTTGAAATTTCCAAACCAATAGACTATTCAAACTGTAATCTTTTGTGTTACAATACGATTTAATCGAATATGAATCTTCAGGGCAGGGTGCAATTCCCTACCGGCGGTAAGGATGCGTTCGGAGCATCCAGAGCCCGCGACTCCTAGCTGCTTGCAGCCGGGACTGATCTGGTGAGAATCCAGAGCCGACGGTATAGTCCGGACGGGAGAAGATCAGAACCAGCTTGTTAAATGACATTCATTTATCAGGTTTGTTGATGATGCCCTTGTCAGTTTACTGACAGGGGCATTGTTTCTTTTTCATAGTGAAAAGAAGGTTCAATTCAAAACTTTCTCAGGAGGTTTTTGAATTGCAGAACACATTAGAGCTGGCTAGCGAGAAAGCAGGCTGGCGAACATCACGCATTGCAGGCATTAACGGGATATGGTATGTGGCGCTTGGCGCGACACTTTGGGGTCTTGACCCGCTGTTCCGTATTTTATTGCTCAAAAGCTTTACCTCGGCGCAAATTGTATTTATTGAGCATATTTTGCTCGCTTTTTACGCAGTCCCCGTATTGTTTAAATTCCGCCGTACATTAGTCGGCAAGCTGTCAATTGGCGTCATCGGGGCGCTGCTGTTCATTTCCTGGGGCGGCTCAGCTGTAGCGACGGTGCTGTTCACCGCAGCCTTCTCCCATGGCAGTGCTAATGCGGTGCTGCTGCTTCAGAAGCTCCAGCCTTTATTTGCGATTTTGCTCGCCAGAGTTTTGCTGAAGGAAAAGCTGCCGCGAAAGTTTTTCGTCTTTTTGCTGGCGGCGCTCGCAGGCACCTATTTGCTGACCTTCGGCTTTGGATCTCCGACTGTGGGCCTGCATGATCTTGCTTTGCTCAGCTGCTTATTCTCAATAATTGCAGCGGCATTGTGGGGCGGCTCAACCGTTATGGGCAAATATTTGCTGCAAAAGAAATTGTCCTTTTCCATAGTGACGTCCCTCAGGTTTCTGCTTGCCCTGCCGCTGCTCAGCGTCATTTTGCTGGCAAGTGGCGACGCGTGGAGCCTCAATGCTGAGGGCAGCCAATTGTCGCTGATTGCCGTCAATTTATTGTTTCAAGCTTTTTTCCCAGGTTTAATCAGCATGCTTCTATATTACAAAGGGCTTTCCTCAACTAAAGCTGTATACGCGACGCTTGCTGAGCTTTCCTTCCCTGCCGTCGGCGTATTGATTAACTGGCTCGTATTTGGCCAGACGCTGACGTTAGGGCAGCTTAGCGGCTTCCTGCTCATTTGGCTGACCTTATGGCTTATGAGCCGCAGCAGCAATGAACAGGCTGTTCAGCAGCCACAAGCTGCCGCTTAAATCCAGCACATTCATAGCCCCCTTCATTCCCAATGTCTTCATCGTATATCGTTGCTTCGTGCACCATATACTGTTTAGAGGGGAATGAAAGGGGTTGGCTTTTTTATGGAACTATTCACCGTTACGCTGCCTTCCAAGCTTCAATCTACGGCAGCTGGATTAGCGGCCTTAATGGCGCAATATACGAATGAGGATCTACATATTGAAGCAGCATCACAGGGGCGTTTGGTGCAGTTCGAGCTGCAGCCTGCGGGCAGCATTATGTGCCAGTCGGCAACGCCTTATTTTCAACTGAATAAGCATGGAGAAATGCTGTACCACAGTGCAGCCAAAGCGCTTGCTGAATTTGTTGTAACCAATTTGGAATCGGAAATGCTCATCAGCATCATTAAGAAAAAATATCAGGGCGGCCATTCCACGGACATCTCCGTTATCGAAAAATATTGCAGCCAGCTGATGCAGGATACCGATCTGGATGGCTTGAATGCCAAGTTTCTGGATGCGGACAGAAAGCGCCGCAAGCTTAAGGTAGCCGAGGAAATCGAACTGTATTTAAGTGAAAATACACAGCTCGACCTTGGCGGTATCGCCACCTTCAGACTTCATGGATATCGTCACGAGCTAGGCGATATTGTGGAATATGCCTTGGATGAATATGTGCTGGATAAGCAATATCAGGAGTTTATTTCGCTGCTCAAATATTTTGTTGGGCTGCAGCAATCGAAGGTCGCCATGGTCCATTTGGTTCATAAAGGCAACCATGAATTTATTTTGTATAATGACAAATTTCAATTGTTTGAGCCGAAGCCGCATTCCGATCGCTTGGTAGCCGAAATGCTGGAAACGGAAATGAACATTGAGGATATGGTCATCAGCTCGCTAATTGCTGCATCACCGAAGCAAATTGTCGTTCATACGCAGCATGTCGATATGCAGGTCATCCGGACGATTGAAACGATTTTTGACAACCGGGTGTCGGTGTGCAGTGATTGTGTATTGTGCTCCCACGCAATGGGGGAATGGAATGATGGTGTTACTCAGCCTTAAAATAAATCAGTAATATGAATCAGCATTATGAACTAGCCAAATAAACTAGCTGCAGGCTCGCCGATCAACGGCGAGTTTTTTTCACTTCCTACATAAAAAATACAAAAATGTGTATTACACTATGACATAGAACTGTACTTAAAATCGGGAAGAAGGTAGCCGCATGACGACCGTACTCGTAGTAGATGACGATCCGCATATCCGCCAGCTGCTCCGTTTGTATTTGGAGGATGAAGGCATGGAAATTATAGAGCAAGGCAACGGAGCGGACGCATGGGATTATTTTTGCAATCATCCGGTTGATCTCATTATTCTGGACATTATGATGCCGAAGATGGATGGCTGGGAGCTTTGCCGCCGGGTGCGGGAAGCGGGGGACAAGCCGATTATGATGATTACCGCCAAAGGGGAGGCGCCGGAGCGAATTAAAGGCTTTCGGCTGGGCACCGACGATTATATGGTGAAGCCTTTTGACCCGATGGAGCTGGTCATGCGGGTGAAGGCGCTGCTGAAGCGTTACCGGATTTCAATCTCGCAAATCGTCAGGCTTGGCCAAGTGACGCTCGATAAAACAAGCTATCAAATCCGCTATAAGGATACGGGCTCAAGTGAGTCCATACCGCTCAAGGAATTTGAGCTGCTGTTTTTGCTGGCAAGCTATCCGGGCAAGCTGTTCAAGCGCGATGCGTTAATTGAGCAAATATGGGGCTACGATTACGAGGGCGACGAGCGGGCGGTGGATACGCATGTTAAACGTCTGAGGGAGCGTTTTACCCCGTATGATCAGGATTTTAAAATCGTGACAATCTGGGGGCTGGGCTACCGATTGGAGGTATACCGTGATTAAATCGCTGTATGTCCGCTTAATTTTGGTGTTTGTCGCATCGGTTTTGGCGAGCGTCGTTTTAAGCTTTTTCATGACCCATTTTTTATTTAGCTACAAGCTTCGCACCTACGTACAGGACAATTTAATCGCCAGCGGCAAAACGATTATCGAATCCTACAAACACTCTTATCCGAACAATTTGGATGCTTTAATGGAGGGGATTACTGCGCTGCCGATTTTTACCTTTATCGTTTATGACGAACAAGGCATACCGCTTCATGAAACCGACAAGGTTGCCAATCATAAGCTGCACGTAGAGGGGGAAAGTCTGCGCAGCGTGCTGAACGGCGGCGTTTACCGGGGCGGAATGGATAAAGATTATGACCGGCTCGTCGTAGGGCTTCCTTTTCAAATTGAAGGACATGCTTATGCCTTGTTTATAAAGCCTGAAACGAATGGCGTTGCCAATCTGGCTTTCGGCTATTTCCGCATGCAGCTTATTTTGGTGCTATTAGTCGGAACGCTTCTCGTTATCGTCACCTCCCGTTATATGGTGCGGCCTTTGAAGCATTTAACCTTGGCTACGCGCAAAATGGCAAAAGGCGATTTCAGCATCAGGCTTGCTACGAAACGCAAGGATGAGATCGGCGAGCTGACAGCAAGCTTCAATCAGATGGCGCAGGAGCTCGATTCGCTGGAGCGGGTGAGAAGGCAGTTCGTCTCGGACGTTTCTCATGAAATCCAGTCTCCGCTTACTTCGATTAAAGGCTTCACAATGGCGCTTAAGCAGAAAAAAATGGATGAGGAAAGCCGTCTCCGCCTGCTCACCATTATCGAGGAGGAAAGCGACCGCCTTTCCCGGCTGACACAGGATTTGCTCAAGCTGTCCGCGCTCGAGCATGACCAAATTCAGCCGAATATGAGCCAATATCGCTTGGATGAGCAGCTTAAAGATGTCATGATTGCCAGCGAGCCGCTTTGGTTTTACAAGAACATTCAGCTCGATTTGGACCTGGAGCCCGTAACGATTTCGGCTGATGAAGATAAGCTGAGCCAGCTTTGGACGAACCTGCTGAGCAATGCGATTAAGTTCACTGGAGCTGGAGGCGTCATTGCGATTCACTTGTCGGTAAGCCAGCATAGCGTGACCGTGTCGGTTGCCGACAGTGGAGTGGGCATTCCGGAGGAGGAGCTACACCATATTTTCAAACCCTTTTATAAAATAGATCAAGCCCGCGAGCGTGCCGTTGGCGGAAATGGCATCGGCCTCTCGATCGTTAAGCGGATTGTCGAGCTCCATGCGGGGGAAATCAGGGTAGAGAGTACAGTGGGCAAAGGGACGACGATGACCGTTGTGCTGCCGCTCGCTCCACCAGATAAATCCAATTAGGGCAGACGGCGGCCCTGTACATAATTAGTACAAAATTACTCGTTATGATGAAGGAGGTTATACAGCGAGAGGAGAGATACACAGTGAATCGATTGACCAAATTTAGTTTGAAAAATAGCGTTGCCGTCATTTTATTATGCGCTTTGGTGCTAGGGTATGGCTTGTATGCCTCCACGCAAATTAAGCAGCAGACGTTTCCGGATTTGGATTTCCCGGCCGTATTCGTGCAGGCGGTTCAGCCCGGCGCCTCAACGGAGGAAATCGAGTCGGACGTTGCAAAGCCGATTGAAGACAATTTGAAGCGCGTGCAGGGCTATGAGTCGCTAACGAGCACCTCTTCTGAAAATGCAGCCAGCATTTTTATCCAGTTTCCCTTCGGCACCGACATGGACAAAAAATACAGCGAAGTTGAAGCTGAGGTGAACAAGCTGAAGCTGGCTGATAATGCGAGTGTAACGGTGCAGCGCTTGTCGGCAAATAGCCAGCCTATTTATCAAGCGGCTGTATTTGCTGCCGAAGGAGATTCGGCAAAGCTGGCTGATGAGCTGCAAAACAGCGTCGTTCCTGAGCTGCAAAAGCTAGCCGGAGTAGGAAACGTAACACTGAAGGGCGGTACGTCAAATGAGCTAAGCATTGTTGTAGATAAAAATAAAGCGGCGCAGCATGGCATTACGCTTAGCTCCATCCGCACGGTGCTTCAGTCGCTAGATTACGCCCTGCCACTGGGCTCGGTGTCGCAGGAGGAGACGGTCATACCGATCAGGCTGACCGGCAGCCTAGACAGCTTGAAGCAGCTTGAAGCGCTGAAGCTGACGGCAACGACTGGCGGCGGAGCCGCAGGTTCTGCAACAGGCAGTGCGAGTAGAGCGGGTGCAGGTGGCGTGGAGGGCAATCCAGGCGGAGCGGGTGCAGGTGCTATGCAGGGCAATGCAGGCAATCAAGCCGCTGCTGGCAGTGCCGCAGGTTCTGCATCAGGAAACGCTGTAGGCGCAGGAGCATCAAATGGTTCTGTAGCTTCAGGCGGCGTGGGTGCCGCAGCCGCTATCACGCTTGGTGATATTGCCGACATTAAGACGGTATCTGAGCAAAATGAAATTACCCGCTTTAATGGCGAGCCGAGCTTTGTAATTTCGATTCAGAAGACGCAGGATGCCAACACGGCGGATGTGTCTGACAATGTGAGCGAGCTGCTCAGCACTTATCAAGGCAAAGGCGAGCTGGACTATCATGTCATCGTTGACCAAGGGCAGGAAATTAAAGAATCCGTATCCGGCCTCATTCGTGAAGGGTTGTATGGCACATTGTTTTGCGTGCTCATTATTTTCCTGTTTTTGCGCAATGTAAGGGCGACGATTATTTCGATTTTGTCGCTGCCGATTTCTATTTTTGCCACGATTGCGATTATGGATCAAATGGGCTATACGCTTAACATTATGACGCTGGGCGGCATCGCCGTGTCCGTCGGACGGATCGTCGATGACAGCATCGTCGTTATTGAAAATATATATAGATGGCGGCAGGAAAAAGGCGAGAAAATGAGCGGCAAGGAGCTGGCCTACCAAGCAACCCGCGAAGTGATCGGGGCGGTAGCCTCATCCACGGCGGCGACAATCGTCGTTTTCGCACCACTCGCTTTTGTCAGTGGGATCATTGGACAGTTTTTCCGTCCGTTTTCGATTGCTGTCGTTCTCTCCATTACGATCTCGCTATTGGTTTCGATGATGCTGATTCCTGTGCTGGGCGGCCGCTTTTTCAGAAGCGTGAAGCCGCATACGAAGGAAAGCAGACTTTCGAACGGTTTTGAAAAAATCATTCGCAGCGCTCTAAAGCGCAAAGCGCTCGTATTAGGATCAGCTGTTGTGCTGCTAATAGGCTCGCTAGGGATGATACCTTTAATCGGCGTTGCTTTTCTGCCGACTAGTGCGACTCCGAGCTTAGCTATTGATGTTGCATTGCCAGCGCAAAGCAGCTTGACGCAGACAGACGAAGTCAGCGGCAAGGTGGAGGCCTATTTAAGTAAGCTGGAAAACGTAGAGAGCTATGAGGTCTCCGTTGGCGGTGCGGGGGCAAACCCGCTGCAGTCCAGCGGCGGCAATAATAAAGCGACTATTACGGTCCAATTTGCTGAAGGAAGCGATATGGCGCAATTGACTTCGAAGCTGCAGACCGAACTGCCGGCAGTCGTCACTGCGAAGCAGGCAGGGACAACGCTCAATATTAAAGCAGGCGAACAGCAGGGGCCGCCATCGGGAAACAATATTGATGTCAGCATTTATGCGGACAGTTCGGACAAGCTGGCGCAAACTGCCCTTCAAGTTGAAAATCTAATGAAGGAAAGCAGCGATTTAAAGGATATTACAAACAATATGGATGAGGTAACGCCAAAATGGGTCGTTTCCCTTAACCAAAGCGGAATCGATGCCAATATTAGCCCTTATCTCATTATGCAATTGACCGGCGAGCAGCTGCGACCAGTCGATGCTGGCACTTACAAAATCGATAATAAGGAACAAGCGATAACCTTATCTTATAAACAGCAAATTGCCACAAAGCAGGAGCTGGAAAATATCCAGATTCCTACTGCAGCGGGCATAAAGAAGCTGAAGGATATCGCAGACATTACGGAGCAGAAAGCTTGGATCAAGGTCAGCCACGATGATGGCAAAATGTATGCCCTTGTCAGTGGAACGGTGAAGGATGACAGTGCGGTATCAGCTGTTACAAAGCTCGTGCAGGCGGATATTTATAGTCTGACGCTGCCTTCTGGAGTAGAGCTTAAGGTCGGCGGCGGGCTGCAAATGATCAATGACGGCTTCTCAAGCCTCGGTATCGCTATGGCGGCAGCGATAGGCCTTGTATTTATTATTATGAGCATGACATTCGGTGGTTTGCGGACGCCGCTTATTATTTTAGCCTCGCTGGTGTTTATTCCGATTGGCTCACTCAGCGCTTTGCTTCTGTCAGGGCAAGCCCTGTCTATGAGCGGCATGATTGGCATGCTGATGCTGGTCGGCATCGTCGTCACCAATGCGGTCGTGCTGCTTGATCGGGTGGAGAAAAATCGCAAAGCAGGCATACCGATTACCGAAGCAATCGTGGAGGCGGCAAGAACAAGGCTAAGACCGATTCTAATGACGGCTTTTGCGACAATGCTTGCGCTTGTACCGCTTGCATTATCGGGCTCCTCGACTAGCCTCATTTCAGGTGGCCTTGCGATCACGGTTATTGGCGGGCTGTTCAGCTCGACGCTGCTCACTCTGATCGTCATGCCAGTCATTTATGAAATGGTGTGGAAAAAGCACAAGGTTAATGAAGCAGATATATTCAATGACTAGGAATGAGGAAGAGGGAGTGAAACCAATGAATGGACGTAAAGGAAGAAGATTTATGATGTGGGGCGTATTTGCTGTACTGATGCTAGGGGCTGCTTTCGCTGAGGTGCCGACGCGGCAGGGCAGCGAGGTGGCGCTGATGCCGCTCTTCCTCATTCTGCTTGCAATCAGCGTATACAGATTCGTTCGCGTACGCCGCCGCAGCATATATAAAGGAAAAGGCTTGTCGTGAGCGCAGCGGGATAAAAGGGGCTTATGGCAATGTATGTCTTAACTCTTGACCTGCTTGCTATTGAGGACTATAATTATGCTGATATATGCTGAAAAAGCAATGATAAAGACATGTATTTACACGTTCAACTGGTCCAGAGAGAGGAAACAAGGCTGCAATTTCCTTCCAGATATATGTAAATATACCCCTTTGTAGCTGTATAGCCGAACAGGCTTCCATTTGTGAAGCGCCATTAAGCTGTACCGGAAATCTCCGTTACCAGATAAATTAAGGATTGGCTGCTGCCGGGATGAAATACGCTGATTAGCGTTAGGCGAGCAATCGAATTAGGGTGGAACCACGAGCTTACAAGCACTCGTCCCTTCGCGGGATGCGTGCTTTTTTTGCGTTCAGAACGCAGCAGCTTGGAAGCTTAGCGAATGGAAAGGATGATAACAATGGCGATTAAAGTAACTTTGCCGGATGGCGCAATAAGGGAATATGTTGCAGGAACAACAATTGAAGAGGTGGCTGGCTCGATCAGCAGCGGACTGCGCAAAAATGCAATCGCAGGTAAAATTGACGGAAAAACCGTTGATGTTTATACACCTATTAATGAAGATGCAAAGGTTGAAATCGTCACTTTGGATTCAGCTGACGGGCTGGAAGTTTACCGTCACAGCACAGCGCATTTGATGGCTCAAGCGATCAAGCGCCTGTATGCTGATGTAGAGCTTAAGCTCGGTATTGGCCCCGTTATTGAGGATGGCTTCTACTATGATATCGATATGGAACAGTCGATCACGCCGGAAGATTTGGTTAAAATCGAGAAGGAAATGGATAAAATTGTCCAGCAAAATCTCGATATCCGCCGCCGCGTCGTCAGCCGTGATGAAGCGATTGCCGTATTTACCGATATTGGCGATACGCTCAAGCTGGAGCTGATCCGCGACCTTCCTGTGGAAGCGGAAATTACCATTTACGATCAAGGCGAATTTTTCGACCTCTGCCGTGGGCCTCACCTTCCGTCTACAGGACGGATTAAAGCATTCAAGCTGCTCAGCGTAGCAGGCGCTTACTGGCGCGGTGATTCCAAAAATAAAATGCTTCAGCGTATTTACGGAACAGCGTTTCCGAAAAAAGCGCAGCTCGATGAGCATCTCCACTTCCTAGAGGAAGCGAAAAAACGCGATCACCGCAAGCTGGGACGCGAGCTGAAAATGTTCACATTCTCGCGCGAGGTTGGTCAAGGCTTGCCGCTATGGCTGCCGAATGGCGCGAAAGTTCGCCGTACATTGGAGCGCTACATCGTGGATATGGAAGAGCGTCTGGGCTATGAGCATGTTTATACGCCTGTTCTGGCAAACGTAGAGCTGTACAAAACATCCGGCCACTGGGAGCATTACAGCGAGGATATGTTTCCGAAGATGGTGCTGGATAACGAAGAGCTCGTGCTTCGCCCTATGAACTGCCCGCATCATATGATGGTTTTCAAAAGCGATATGAGAAGCTACCGCGACTTGCCGGTGCGTATTGCCGAAATGGGTACGATGCACCGCTATGAAATGTCCGGCGCCTTGACTGGCTTGCACCGCGTTCGCGCGATGACGCTGAATGACGCGCATATTTTCTGCCGTCCGGACCAAATCAAGGAAGAATTCGCGCGTGTGGTCAACCTCATCCGCAAAGTATATGAAGATTTTGGCATTAAGGAATACCGTTTCCGTTTATCGTACCGTGATCCGCAGGATACCGAGAAATATTTCCAAAATGATGAAATGTGGGAAATGTCGCAGCGTATGCTTCGCGAAGTTGTCGAGGAGCTTGACCTGCCATTTTTCGAGGCAGAAGGCGAAGCAGCTTTCTACGGTCCGAAGCTGGACGTTCAGATCAAAACCGCCCTGGGCAAAGAAGAGACGCTTTCCACAGCTCAGCTGGACTTCCTGCTTCCAGAGCGCTTCGAGCTGGAATACATCGGCGAAGATGGCAAGAAGCACCGTCCAGTCGTTATTCACCGCGGCATCATCAGCACAATGGAGCGCATGACGGCATTCCTGCTGGAGAATTTTGCTGGCGCTTTGCCGCTATGGCTGTCGCCGATTCAAGCGAAGGTTATTCCAGTGTCCACTGTATATGAGCAATATGCGCGTGAAGTGGCTGAGAAGCTGCAGGAAGCGGGCATTCGTGTAGAAAGCGACCTTCGCAATGAGAAGCTCGGCTATAAAATTCGCGAGGCGCAAATTGAGAAAGTTCCTTATATGCTCGTAGTTGGCGAGAACGAAATGCAAGCAGGCTCGGTCTCAATCCGCAAGCGCGGCGAAGGCGATATCGGGGCAAAATCGATTGCCGAGACAGCGGAAATGTTAGAGCAAGAGATCAAAACAAAAGCGTTATAAGAGCAGCTAACAGCGGCTCGTCTGCATAAAGCTTGTACCACTTGGGTAATCTTCTTCAGAGGAGGAAGTGCCCAAATGGTTACAAGCTTTTTTCATTATAAAAAAATGCTGCTCGCAATTGCGGCGCTCGTATTGCTTGCGATCTGTTTCAAGCCTTTCCCGGGCAAGACGATGAATCAGGAAGCCCCGCTGCAGCATATGCCCGTCATTGTCGCACCTGAATCGGTTAAGCTGACAGCGGCATTAGTTCACGAAGAACGTACTGAAACCGTCAAGCAGCAGCTAACGCCGCAAAAACCGGCATATGATAAAGTGAAGGTCGTTGCAACGGGCTACACAGCCGGAATTGAATCGACAGGAAAGCGGCCTGGCCATCCGAGCTATGGCATTACGTATTCAGGCGTGAAGGTTCGCCGGGATATGGTTTCCACGATTGCAGCTGATCCGAAGCTGTTTCCGATTGGTTCTCTGCTTTATATTCCCGGATACGGGTATGGCGTCGTCGCAGATACAGGATCGGCTATTAAAGGCAGCCGAATCGATTTGTATTTCGAGACGACGGCGGATGTATTCAAGCAGTGGGGCAAACGCACAGTGGAGGTTGAAGTCATTCGCAAAGGCAGCGGGAAGCTGTCTCAGGCTTGGCTAAATAAGATCAACAAGGCCGCGGAGGCAGGAAAAGGCTTGCCTGAGGCTTATCTGGAATCGTAACAACAGCATGCATATTAGAACCTTAACCCGCCATACTAACATGGACGGGGAGGTGAAAAACCAACATGGCTAAGAACAAAAACAATAAAGCAGCTCAATCGAACCAAAAGCTGAATACCGAGTTTGCAGAAGAATTTGGACAAAATAATGAAACGAGCAACACAGCCGCTAAATCGACACAAAAAAAGCAGAAGTAACAGGCTGTCCCAATAAAGAAGTGAGAAAAGGAGCCGCTACGGCTCCTTTTCTCTAACCTGACGGCTAGGCATAGAAATAAGGAGATAAAAAACAGTTTTCAAACGAACCTGTTTTATTGTATGATTACGGTGTAACGAATAATCACATGATAAGACAGGTGAACTCTCATGACTGATCCTATAACATTCACAAACTATTCGGCTTCCGAGCATCGCAGAGCTGCTGAGGTGCTTCCGTTCATTGACGCTTATATCGGCAAGAAGGAACAGGAAATTATCGAAATCGAGCAAATGGTTGAGCGTTACGAGAAGCGCCGTCTCAAGGAAGAGCGGGCTTATCAATCGATGTCTGCTTTCAGGCGCATGTTGTCAGGGAAGAAGCCGGATCATCATTTGGCCGTGGAGCATATCCATTTCGTTCGCAAGCCGATGGAGAAAGTTCGTGCGCTAAAGCTTGAAATTGAAAATGTACGTAAGATACAGAACAGCTCAGCTCCAACGGATATGGTCACTGTTCCCTTCGAGCTGGCGAATGATTTGCTCTAAGACATAGAAGAGAAGCTTCATTCCTTTCAAATAAAACAAAACCTCCACATTCCCGGATGCATGGCATCGCTGGAATGTGGAGGTTTTTTGTTAAACTTATATAGCTATGAATTGCCGCTCTTCAGGTGGTCTACATCAAGAAAATCCGTATCGTAGCTGTAAGCGGGAACGCCGTGAATGCCTACATCAAGACCAATTAGCTCCTCGTCTTTGGAGACGCGTACCGGCATGATTTTGCGAATGAGCCATAATACGGCCCATGTGAAGACAAAGCCCCATACAGATACGGTGACGAGGCCAAGTGCTTGTACACCAAGCAGCTTCAAGCCGCCGCCATAAAATAAGCCGTAATAGCCTTGTCCGACCTCGCTAGCGAGCTCTGGCTTGGCAAATAATCCGAGTGCCAGCGTACCAATGCTGCCGCTAATGCCGTGTACGGCGAAGGCGCCGACGGGATCATCGATTTTTTTGCTCTCCATGTATTCGGTTGCGAGAACCATCATAATGCCGCAAAGCGCGCCGATGAAGATTGCAGCGCCGTCCGAGACGAAAGCGCAGCCAGCGGTAATGCCGACAAGTCCAGCTAGCGAGCCGTTAATAACCATCGGAGGATCAGCTTTTTTATAACGAAACATCGTAAACAATATGCAGGTGGCTCCGCCCGCTGCAGCGGACAGCATCGTCGTTACGGCGATATGCCCGATCGATGTGTTCGTGGCGCTCAGCGTACTTCCGGCATTAAAGCCGAACCAGCCGAACCAAAGGATGAAGGCGCCAACGGATGCGAGCGGCAAATTGGATGGCGAAACGATGTTCACCTTGCCATCCGGGCTGAACTTGCCAATGCGGGGCCCGACGAAAATCGCAGCAGCCAGGGCGGCAAATCCGCCGAGGGCATGGATAACAGCTGAACCGGCAAAGTCGATCATGCCAAGCTTGCCAAGCCAGCCGCCGGTTGACCATACCCAGTGGCCCGCTAGCGGATAAATGAGTCCGGTCATGGCGATCGTCAGCAAAATGTAGGCACGGAAATGGATGCGTTCAGCCACGGCCCCGGATACGATGGAGATGACCGCGATAACGAACGCGCATTGGAACAGCCAATACGTTTCATGGGAAATATTAAGTATAATATGAGAAAGGTCGCCGCTTAGCAGGAAGCCGCTGGTGCCAAGCAGGCCGCCTACATCTTTGCCGTACATAATAGCGAAGCCAAAAAAATAAAAAACGAGAGCTCCGAATGCGATATCAACGAACACTTTCATAATGATGCTGACGGCATTTTTCTGGCGGACGAAACCTGCCTCCAGCAGCGCAAAGCCGCCCTCCATCAGCAAAATCATAGCCGCTGTCAAGACAACCCAGATTGTATCGAGACCTCTCGACAGTTCTGACAACTCCATTGTGTAGGCCAACCCCTTATAATCAGATATAAAATGATGTTACATTGCTAATTCGTTGATCATTATAATGATTTCGAGTTAACAATGTCAACGCTTTTATGTAATGTTTAGTGACGCATGTCAGGTTTGTCTGGTGTAATATTCCTTTGTCTCAGTCTAGAGACCGAGCTGGATTTCAATCGGCCGTCCCTTTCTTGTGTTTGGCGGGTCCGTTATACTTAGACGTATGAAGAATAGAACCAATTGAAGGCAGGAGTTGATGATCTCATGAATGGCAGCTTTTTCAATCGATTTATAACAGCTGGCATCGTTATTGCGATAGGTGTTGTCTTTTTTCTCAATCAAACGGGTATCATTTCCACCCAGCTCAGCATTGGAGAAATCATCTCCAACTTCTGGCCGCTTATTTTAATCGTTATTGGGCTAAAAGGAATATGCTCGAGAGACTCCTACAAGCATGGCGGAGGATTTTGGGTGATGATGATTATTGGCGTCGTGTTTCTTGCCCGGAACATGGGCTGGTCGGATTGGTCCTTAGGCGATATTATTCCGTATATTTGGCCGATTATTATTATTTTAGTCGGCATCAATATGCTGCGTAAGCCGAGCCGAAGCAAGCGGAAGAAGCATGAGCCGCCATCCGATGATTGGAAGTCTTATGATGGTTATACGGAAGGTGAAATTCCTCCAGCGCCGCCGCTGCATCCCGGCCCAACGGATCCTTTTCCTCCAGAGCATGCGCAAGAACAAGCTGGGCCTGTTAAAGGGGCGCCGTTTCAGCAAAACAGCTTTGAAGGCGGGAAATCTAAAGTGAATTTAGAGAAGGAACAGCCTATAGGCAACGTATGGAAAGAACAGGCCAAGCAGCATTACCGCGATCAACGTAAAGAATGGAAGCAGCAATTTCGGGAACAGCGCAAAGAGTGGAAAAATGAAAAAAATCACTACAGCGGCAAAAGCGAGTGGTGGAACAATGATCCGAATACGCAGACCCGCTCCAATTTCATAGGCGATATTCATATTGGCCATGATTATTGGGAGCTGCAGCCAATCAACATTTCACATTTTATCGGCGACACCGTCATTGATTTAACGAAAGCGCAAATCGCTTACGGGGAAACGAAGATTACGGTATCTTCTTTTATCGGCGATGTGAAAGTGTATGTGCCTAATGATTATGAGGTGGGCATCCATGTGCAGAGCAGCGTTTTTATTGGCGATGTGAAGTTTCTTGGCAAAAAGGAGCACGGCATGTTCAAGTCGATGGATATGGCTTCCCCTTCCTATGCAGATGCGGATAAAAAAATCAGGCTGGTCGTTAGCTCGTTTATTGGCGATGTGCGTGTGACGAGGGTGGGATAAGCGTTTATGATGGTTCGGTTGCTTCGCAGTGGAAAATGGGAATTGATTTCTATGTTTGTGTTCGCTGCTGCTCTGGCTTATGGAGCAGCGGCGATAATCGCTTATGGGCTTATGCCTCATGCAGGGAGATGGGAAATGTGGCTGACTGCCGCAGCCGTCTTCCTGCTTGTTGCTGCGTCTTGCGGTTATTGGGCCGGCAGGCGCATACAGCGCAGAGTAGATACGCTCCAGCTCGCGATGAAACAGGCCGTTAACGGCAACTTTGAAATTCGAATTGCCGAGCGGGGCGGCTTGTCCTTTACCGAGCTTTATGAGGAATTTAATGTGCTTGCGAGGCAAATGGAGGAGCGGATGACTTACATCCAGCGTACGGGCGAGGAGCAGGTGATGGCCGAAGCTGCCTCTAATGAAGAAGCGGTGCTGGAAGAGCGCAAAAGGCTCGCTCGCGACTTGCATGATACGGTAAGCCAGCAATTGTTTGCGATGCATATGTGCGCCTCTTCGCTGCCTAAGCTTCAGCAGGTGGATAGCGAACGCGCGGCTGAGGTGCTGGGCCAGTTAATTGAGATGTCCACGCTTGCCCAGAAGCAAATGCGCACGTTCATCGCTCAGCTTCGCCCAATGGAGCTTGAAGGCCGAACGCTGCTCCAAGCGCTGGATAAGTGGTTTCCTGATTATTGCCGGCAAAACCATTTGCAAGGGCAGCTGGAATGGCGGCTGGTTGAGCCGCTGTCGGAAGCGAAGGAGCATCAGCTTTTTCTCATCGTGCAGGAGGGACTGGCTAATATCGTCAAGCATGCAAAAGCAGAGGGCTGCTCGCTGACGTTATCGGAAAATGAACGGCAAATTGTGCTGAGCCTGCAGGATGATGGAACGGGCTTCCGAGTAGATGAGGTCAAACGAGGCTCCTACGGGCTGTCAACGATGCACGAGCGTGCCCAGAAGCTTGGCGGAACGGCAGAAATTATAAGCAAGCCAGGCAGTGGAACGAGGGTCAAGGTGTCTATTCCAAAAATATGGCGGGGGAGCGATAAAAAATGAGCAGCCAGGAAATGTTGAAAATTATGATTATTGATGATCATGATATGGTTCGAACAGGATTGCGCACTTATTTAATGCTGGAGCCGAAATTTGAAGTTGTTGCAGAGGCGGGCAGCGGGCAGGCTGCGCTTGATAAGCTTGAAGCCGGCATACCGAAAGGGATGCCTGATGTCCTGCTGATGGATTTAATGATGCCCGGCATGGATGGCATTGAGACGACGAGGCGCGTGATGGCGAAATATCCGGATGTGAAAATCGTCATGCTGACGAGTTTTTTGGAGGATGATAAAGTGTATGCTGCCATTGAGGCAGGGGCGGTCAGCTATGTACTGAAGACGGTATCGGCGGAGGAGCTGATTTATGCGCTGAACGGCGCTTCGAAAGGCATGCCTGTCATGACAGCTGATGTATCTCAGGCTTTGACGCGTGGACTTCGGCAGCGTACAGCACAATCAGGAGATGAAGGGCTGACGGAGCGGGAGAAGGAAGTGCTGCTGCTTATTGCCGAGGGACGGTCAAACAAGGAAATTGGCGAAGAGCTCCACATCAGCATTAAGACGGTCAAGACGCATGTCAGCAATTTATTAATGAAATGCGAGCTGGATGATCGGACACAGCTGGCGGTGCTTGCTCATCGCAAAGGCTGGGCCAAAAGCTTATAATCAACAATAAACCAAATCACATTATTAGTTATCACATATTGCAGCAAAAGGCGGGCTATACTAACGATGTACAGCGGCGAGATGAGCCGCACTAAAGCGTACATAAAAGGAGCGTCTTGCTATGATTTTGCTGTCATCAGAGCTGGAAGCCAGCCATCAATCCTTCATTGAAACCCGCGATATGCTGACGCAGCATACGTTCGCTTTAGGCGGCAATTGGGATTATGCAGCTGGTTCGTTCGATCGCCCATTGGATGAAGCCCATAAAGTATGGCTGCGGATTCCTTTTGAAGTGACGGATGGCGCCATCGATAATAGCTCTTCGGATACAGATGCCACTATTAAGCTGGGAACGCCATATGTGCTTAAGCATTTATATAAAGAAGGCAATGATGAGGAAGCTTCGGTGCGGCTGGTAGGCGCCTTATTCGACCAATTTCAAGCGCCGACTGATCCCGATGCTGACATTGAAAGCGAATGGGTCGAGCGGGCCAAGGACATTATGCAGCAGGTAGAACGGGCATTGGCATAAGCTTAAAGCAGTCTTTTGAAACTTAAATAGTGGATGAAAAACTCTCTGTCACCAGTGATAGGGAGTTTTTTTATGTATGTTTAAATGTCTTTTAAGATTGTTTTAAGGTAGAATGTGCATGATAGGAGTACAACAATTAACCAGCAAGCAGCCTTTAGAGACTGAATTGCTTCATTGTATACCGATGAGGAGGAAACGGGAATGGACGATCAGAATAAAAAGAACGGCTTTGATGATTTTTTCCAAAATCGTGAGGATGGGCAGCGGAAGCAGGAGGATAACGTTCAGCCAGCCCACGCTGATGAAGCATCAGCTGATTCTTCTGAACAGGCAAGCAAGCCTTCCTACTACTATTCTTACGGACCGTTTAAGTCAGGCGCACCGGACAATCATACGCTGTCTGATAGCGCTGGAGCAGGCAATCATTCTATGTCAACTCCGGCACCAACATCCAGCCAGGAATCAGCTGCCGCATCCCAGCCGTACAGCCAGCAGCAGGGTGAACAGGCAAACTTCGCTGAAAGCATGCCTCCTGCCCCAGTAAGGCCGTTCAGCTCATCGCAGTCATCCGCCAGAGGCGGTTGGCAGGTGAAGGAGCCGCAGCGCAAAACGTCATTCAAAGCGATGTTTTCTTCGTTTATTGCTGGGGTTCTAGTAGTTGGATCTTTAATGTATGCTTCGGATGTGAACAATTGGTTCAGCAAGCCGGCGGAAGCGACTGTATCTCAGCAGGGAACGGCTACAGCAACGGGACAAAACAGCGGGCTAACTGCAGCATCTGACAGGCCGGACGATATTGCTAAGCTGTTCGAGGCTTCAAGCCCGGCTGTTGTGAAAATTGAAACCTTTGCTTCGCCTACAAGAAGCAATGGCGGATCATCGGCTGATTCCTTCTTCGAACAGTTTTTCGGCCAGGATTATCCGGGAGCAGGCAGCCAGGAGCAAAACAATAACAGCAATGGATTACAAGCAACAGGCAGCGGTACCGGATTCTTTTTTGACTCCACCGGTTACATTTTGACGAACCAGCACGTCGTTGGCGGAGCAGAGAAAATCGAAGTCACGGTGCAAGGCTATGACAAGCCGCTAACAGCGGAGCTGCTGGGCTCTGATTATAATCTGGATTTGGCTGTACTTAAAGTAACGGATACGAAAGCCTTCCCTACTTTGAAGCTAGGAAACTCCGACAGCATCAAAATTGGTGATTGGGTCGCAGCAATCGGCAATCCTTATGGCTTTGACCATACGATTACCGTTGGCGTGCTTAGCGCGAAGGAGCGCCCGATTTCCATTCCGGATGAGCAAGGAACACGCAACTACGAGCATTTGCTGCAAACGGACGCATCGATTAATCCAGGCAACTCTGGCGGACCGCTGCTCAACGTAAATGGTGAAGTGGTCGGCATTAACACAGCTGTAAGCTCGCAGGCGCAAGGAATTGGATTTGCGATTCCAACGAGCACAATCCAAGGCGTATTGGAGAATTTGAAAAATAACGTTGAGGTTCCGAAAGATCCGATTCCTTTCATCGGTGCGGAACTAGCTGATGTAACGGATGCTATGGCGAAGCAGCTAGGCATGGATAAAGCGGAAGGCTCCATCGTCAGCAATGTGTATTACAACTCTCCTGCCTACCTGGGCGATCTGAAACAATTTGACGTTATCATCGGCATTGACGGCAAAGTGTACAACAATACGCAGGACTTGATCAAGGCGATTCAGAAGAGAGCAGTTGGCGATGAAGTACAGTTGAATATTATCCGCAAAGGTGCGAAAATGGATTTGTCGGTCACCATAGGCGACCGCAATAAGTTCAACGCAGAATAATGAAGCAGCCAGCATATCGGTGCAGCTGGTGCTGAATGGTTACAATCAGGCGCAGAGGCGAACAATCTCTCTGCGTCTGTTTTTATGAAGCTAAAGAACATGGGGGCGTACCGATGAGAACACAAATTATAGTTGTAGATGACGATGAGAAAATCACCTCTTTATTAAGGCGGAGCCTGATTTTTGAAGGATATGAAGTGACGACTGCAAGCAATGGCTTGGAAGGGCTGAAGCTGCTAATGACAGCGGAGCCACAGCTTCTCATACTCGACGTGATGATGCCGCATGTAGACGGCTGGGAAGTATGCCGTAGAGTGCGAGAAGGAGGAAGCACGGTTCCGATTCTGATGCTGACAGCGAAGGATGATATTGCCGATCGGGTGAAAGGGCTGGATACAGGAGCTGACGATTATCTAGTGAAGCCATTTGCACTCGAAGAGCTGCTTGCCAGAGTTCGTGCGCTGCTGCGTCGCAAGCCGGATAAAATCGAGGATACGGGCAGCAAAATCGTCTATGAGGATCTTGCGCTTGATCAAGATGCCCGCGAAGCGATTCGGGGCGGCCGGCGTATTGAGCTTACGGCAAAGGAATATGATTTGCTGCTGCTCTTTATACAGAACCCGCGCCGCGTATTGACCCGTGATGTCATTATGGAAAAAATATGGGGCTACGACTTCAGCGGAGAGTCGAATGTTCTAGAAGTTTATATTGCGATGCTGCGCCAGAAAATGGAGGAGGGCGGCGGCAAGCGCATGATTCAAACCGTTCGTGGTACAGGCTATGTGCTGCGGGGAGAGGGCTGATCAGCTATGACCATACGGCTGCGTTTAACTTTGTGGTATTCAGCTTTGCTTGCGATGACGCTGCTGATATTTGGTTTTGCCATCTATATATTTGTTAATTACAATACGTACGGGCAGATGAAAGATCAGCTGAAGGGCGAAGCGGATAGCTACAATGTAGTTGTCAACGAGCTCAACTTATTGATTGCCCCTTCGCAAGGGCGGTTTTATGAGCGTTCCTTTTATTTGCAAATTGTCAGATATAAAGAGGGCATTATTAATGCGAGCAAGGAGCTGCTTAGTACAGGCATAAAATATCCAATTCCTGATGTTAAGGATAATGTGCAGGCTGGCTTTATAAAGGCTAACATTAAGGTGAATGATGCGAATATAACCTTTTTAATTTATCAACGTCCTATTTACAGCGATAGTGCGAAAACCGATTTAATCGGTCTTATTCAGGTAGGCGCAATTGTTACGAGTGAGGAAAGTTATTTGAAAGCTTTGCGGACGATTTTGTTTACCGCATCGCTTATCGCTGTCTTAATAGCCTTTACAACAGGTTTGCTTTTGGCCCGTCAGGTGCTTCGTCCAATTGAGCGTGTCATTAAATCAACGGAGAAAATTCAAAACGGTTCTGATCTTAGTGTACGCATTCCAATGGATGGCCCTAATGACGAAGTCGGCAGGCTTGTCTATAACTTGAATGTCATGCTGGCCCGTTTGGAGACAGCTTACAATGAGCTGGATGAATCCTATAAGGCGCAGCGAAGGTTCGTCTCGGATGCGTCGCATGAGCTGCGGACGCCGCTGACGACGATTCGGGGCAATATTGAGCTGCTTCAGCGAATGTGGGAAAAAACGAAGGACCCGGATGCATTTGACGGCATCGTGCTGGCGCTTGATAACCAGCGCTTTGGCCTTACGGTTGAGGCGATGCAGGATATTGCAGCGGAATCCCGCCGCATGTCGACGCTTGTTAATGATTTGCTGGCGCTCGCCCGTGCGGATGCCGGTTATGAAATGGAGAAAACAGTAGTATCGATGCAGCCGCTTGTCGAAGAGGTGGCACGCCGTGCCCAGCTGCTCCCGCGTACCGCTGAATGGCGCGTAGGCGACCTGTCTCCGCTCAGCGGCATTGAGGTCAGAGGCAATCAGGATTATTTGCAGCAGCTGCTGTTCATTTTTATTGAGAATGCTTTCAAGTATACGGTAGAAGGCCATATTGAGCTTAGCGTGCGCAGCAAAGACAATCAAGTTGGGATTACGGTCAGTGATACGGGCATGGGGATGGACCCTGAGGAAGTGCCGCATATATTCGACCGTTTCTATCGGGTGGACGAATCGCGCGGCAAAACGGTTGGAACGGGGCTCGGATTATCTATTGCAAAATGGATAATAGATGAGCATCGCGGTTCCATTGAAGTGCTTACGCGCACGGGTGAAGGGTCGGAGTTTACGATCTGGCTGCCCATAGTCTTTTCTGAGACGGCAGATTCGTCTATAATAGAAGGAACGGATCGAACTTTGGGCTAATGCCCACGGTTCAGAAAGCAGGTGCACCTACATGCAAATTGTTAAAATTTCACCGCGGGGCTATTGCTACGGCGTTGTTGACGCTATGGTACTCGCACTGCAAACAGCTAGAAATCTCGAGCTGCCGCGGCCAATATATATTTTGGGAATGATTGTGCACAATGCGCATGTGACGGAAGCGTTCGAGCAGGAAGGCGTTATTACGCTGGATGGGGAGAACCGTCTGGAAATATTGGAGCAGGTCGAGCAGGGGACGGTTATTTTCACTGCCCATGGCGTTTCCCCCGAAGTTCGGAGACGTGCCAAGGACAAGGGATTGACGGTTGTCGATGCCACTTGTCCTGACGTGACGCGCACGCATGATTTGATTCGCGAGAAAATGGCCGAGGACTACCATATTATTTATATTGGCAAAAAAAATCACCCTGAGCCAGAGGGTGCCATTGGCGTCGCTCCAGATCGCGTTCATCTCATCGAGCGTGTCGAGGATATCGATTTGCTAGAAGTGCCGGAAGGCAATATCGTCATCACAAATCAGACCACGATGTCGCAATGGGATATCCGCCATATTATAAGCAAGCTGATTGAAAAGTTTCCAACGGCGGAAGTCCACAATGAAATTTGCCTGGCAACCCAGGTTCGCCAGGAGGCCGTAGCCGGACAGGCTGGCGAGGCCCAGCTTTGTCTTGTCGTTGGTGATCCGCGCAGCAACAACTCCAATCGCCTTGCCCAGGTGTCGGAGGAAATTGCAGGCGTTACTGCTTACCGTGTCGCAGATGTATCTGAGATTAAACGGGAATGGCTTATTGGCATTGAACGTGTGGCGGTAACTTCCGGCGCTTCGACTCCTACGCCGCTTACCAAGGAAGTTATTACGTATTTGGAGCAATACAACGACGATGACCCTACAACGTGGGAAATCGTTCGTACCGTCAATATGGAGAAGCTGCTTCCCAATGCCCGCAAAAAGTCAGTTGTTGCGCGCCCAGAAGTGCCAGAGACGCCGTAAGGCGTCTTTTTTCTATAGTTCCGTTATCAGTCACGTTATTAGCGAGGGAAAATGGCATGAAACGGGAAGAGCGCGGGCCTAAAGTTTTTGCTTGACGGGCAGCGCTGCTTCTTATATAATCACTTTAACGAGTAAAAGCATAAAAGCCACAAAGCATAGAAGCGTCGAAGCGAACAAGCGTTTAAGTGGAAAAGGGGAGATTGACATGATCGTAATTACTAATCCGCATATTGAAGAAGCAAGAATTGCTGAAATTGTTACCCATATTGAAGCAGCAGGCGTTCAAGCCCATGTATCAAGAGGAACAGACCGTACCGTAATTGGTATTATTGGGAGTGCAGCACCTACATTAGCCGAGCATCTTCGCCAGCTCAAGGGCGTTGAAAATGTTATTAAAATTTCCAAGTCCTACAAGCTTGCAAGCCGTGATTTTCACCCAGATGATACCATTATTGACATTAAAGGCGTTAAAATTGGCGGAAATAATTTAGTTATTATGGGCGGCCCATGCGCAGTCGAAACACCAGAGCAAATTGATGAAATCGCCCGACTGGTTAAAGCGGCTGGCGGCCAGGTGCTTCGCGGTGGAGCCTTTAAGCCTCGCACAGGCCCATACAGCTTCCAAGGCGTTGGCGTTGAAGGCTTGGTTATGATGGCGGAAGCGGGACGCAAGCATGGCTTGCTGACGATTACCGAAGTAATGACGCCGGAATACGTAGATGTATGCGCCGAATATGCGGATATTCTCCAAGTCGGCACGCGCAATATGCAAAATTTCGACCTGCTCCGCAAGCTCGGAACGATTCAAACGCCTGTTTTACTGAAACGGGGCTTCAGCTCAACGTACGATGAATTCCTAAATGCAGCGGAATATATTCTTGCTGGAGGCAATCCGAACGTTATGCTGTGTGAACGCGGAATCCGAACATTCGAGACCTACACAAGAAATACACTTGACTTGTCAGCTATTCCTGTATTGCAAAGCCTCAGCCATTTGCCAGTCATCTCTGACCCAAGTCACGGCACTGGCCGCCGCGAGCTTGTAGAGCCAATGTCGAAGGCGTCAGTAGCCGCTGGAGCGAATGGACTGATCGTGGAAATGCATACAGATCCAGATAATTCGATGACTGGGGACGGGGTACAATCACTGTTTCCGGACCAGTTCGCTAATTTATTAAAGGATTTGGAAAAGCTCGCACCAATTGTTGGGAAAGAATTTAACACGGAGAAGGCGCCAGCAGAAGCTTTCAAAGAGTGGAAAATATAATCGACCTATAAAGCCGTTAATTCCTATGTAAATAAGGGGATTACGGCTTTTCCTTTTGCCGTGTAGGAGGAATTGTGAACAAATGTGTAAACCTGTAAGTATAGCTAACATGCGAATAAAAAATACCTCACATAACTATTGACGATGATAATATCGTAGTTTTATAATAACGTCATGGTTTGGAACGATAGGAGAACGTTACCCGTTCAATACTAAGCAAATGTTCGGAAATGGAGGAAATATCTGATGTCAGTTCAAAATGTTTTGGACACAATTAAAGAAAACAACATTCAGTTTGTAGATTTCCGGTTCGTGGATCTTTTTGGTCATGCGCACCACATTACCCTTCCTTCGACAGAAGTTGACGCCGATACTTTCGTAAATGGTGTAGCTTTTGACGGTTCCTCGATCCCGGGTTTCCGTGGAATCGAAGAGTCGGATATGGTTATGATGCCAGATCCTGAATCGGTATTTATCGATCCTTTCACTGATCACCCAACTCTAAACGTAATGTCTAACATTCATACGCCTGATGGCGAACGCTACGAGCGCGATCCGCGCAGCATCGCTCAAAAAGCGGAAGAGTTTCTGCAAAAATCCGGTGTGGGCACGACTGCATTTTTCGCTCCGGAATCCGAATTCTTCATTTTCGACGATGTTCGCTACGAAAGCTCGATGAACACTTCCTTCTATTCGGTTGATTCCGAAGAAGCTGGCTGGAACAGCGGCCGCAAAGAAGAAGGCGGAAACCTTGGCTTTAAAGTTCCAGTTAAAGGCGGTTACGTTCCAGTAGCTCCGGTTGACTCCCAACAAGACATCCGCAGCGAAATGGTTCGCCTGATGCAAGAAACAGGTCTTCGCGTTGAGCGTCATCACCACGAAGTAGCGACTGCTGGTCAAGCAGAAATCAACTTCCGTTTCGACACGCTGACTAAAACAGCTGACAACCTGATGAAATACAAATATATTGTTCACAACACAGCTCGCCAATATGGAAAAGTTGCAACTTTCATGCCTAAGCCGCTGTTTGGCGATAACGGTAGCGGTATGCACGTTCACTCCTCCATCTTTGATGGCGACACGCCTTTGTTCTTTGAAAAAGGTGCTTACGGCAACCTGAGCCCGCTGGCTATGAACTACATCGGCGGAATTTTGCACCACGCTCCAGCGTTGATCGCGCTCACTAACCCGAGCACGAACTCGTTCAAACGTCTGGTTCCTGGCTACGAAGCTCCAGTTAACCTGGTGTTCTCCAAAGGTAACCGTTCGGCTGCGATTCGTATTCCAATCGCTTCCGTTACACCTAAAGGCTGTCGTATCGAGTTCCGTACGCCTGACTCCACTGCCAACCCTTACCTCGCGTTTGCAGCTATGCTGCTTGCAGGTCTTGACGGTATTAAGCGCAAGCTTGATCCAGTTGCTTTGGGCTATGGTCCTTTCGACAAAAACATTTACGAATTGCCAGAAGAAGATAAGAAGGATATCCGCAGCGTACCAGGTACGCTTGACGAAGCGCTTAGCGCTTTGGAAGCAGATTCCGAATTCTTGACTGAAGGCGGCGTATTCTCTGAAGATTTCATCGCTAACTACGTTGCATTCAAACGTAATGAAGCAAAAACAGTATCGATCCGTGTTCATCCGCACGAGTACAGCCTGTACTTCGATTGCTAGAATGAACGTTGAAGGAGCTCCCTATATGGGGGCTCTTTTTTTCTGCCTATTCGCTAGAGTGAAATGACAAAAAGTCTAATTTATCGCCTCACGCCGTTAATAATGAAAGCGGCAGCAAAACACCTTTTATTGAAGAAAACCGAATATTAACAAGAAATCAATAATAAAGTGTTCGACTTTTGTCACGAAAAGACACCAGACTACTTGAAGCGGGCCTTTAAAATTGCTATTATAGCGTTATCATGTTAATAACTAAAGGTGGTTATCCGAAGATGAAGAGAGCATTCAATTTTAATGCAGGACCGGCCGCTTTACCGCTCGAAGTACTTGAGCAGGCTCAGCAGCAATTCGTGGAGTATCAAGGCGCTGGCATGTCCATTATGGAAATGTCGCATCGCAGCGAGCTGTATGAGCAAGTTAACAATGAGACACAGGCTCTTTTTCGCGAAATTTACGGCATTCCTGACAATTATCATGTTCTGCTGCTGCAAGGCGGCGCAAGTACGCAGTTTGCAACCATTCCAATGAATTTCCTTACCCCAGGCAAAGTCGGCGCTTATGTAATGACTGGCGCATGGGCAGAGAAAGCAATCAAGGAAGCGAAGCTTCTTGGCGAGACAGCCGTAGCTGCTACTTCCGAAGCTCACAAGTTCAACCGCATTCCGGCACTTTCCGACATTCAGCTGCCAGATCAAGCTGCTTATTTGCACATTACGACAAATGAGACCATTGGCGGCACGCAATTTGCTGAATTCCCGCAAACGGGCAATGTTCCACTAATCGCGGACATGTCGAGTGATATTTTGAGCCGTCCGGTAGATGTCAGCCAGTTTGGTCTGATTTATGCAGGCGCCCAGAAAAACCTCGGTCCTTCGGGTGTGACGGTTGTCATCGTTCGCGATGATCTTATTAAAGAAAGCCCTAAGACGATTCCAGCTATTTTCCGCTATGATACCCATGCGAAAGCAGGCTCGTTGTACAACACGCCGCCTTCCTTCTCGGTTTATATGGTCAATCTGGTGCTGAAATGGATTAAAGCAAGAGGCGGAGTCGCCCAAATCAATCAATACAACCGCGACAAAACAAAGCTCATTTACGATACGATTGATCAAAGCGGCGGTTTCTATTATGGCTTTGCTGCTCCAGAGAGCCGTTCGCTTATGAACATTACATTCCGCTTGCAGGATGCAGAGCTTGAGAAGAAATTTATTAAGCAATCCGAAGCAGAAGGTTTTGTTGGCTTGAAAGGACATCGTGATGTTGGCGGGCTTCGCGCTTCGACTTACAATGCGGTTCCACTGGAAAGCTGCAAGGCGCTTGCTGAGTTTATGGCAGAATTCCAAAAAAACAACGGCTAATTGCGGCTGTCCGTAATTAAAAGATAGAAAAACCGCCCGCTCCTTTCGCTTATGAAAGGAACGGGCGGTTCTTTCGTGTAATTAGGCAAGGGTTTGCTCCAGAGCGCTTGGGCCATGCAGCTTATAGCCTACGTTACGAACGGTCATAATATATTCGGGGGTCCGGGCGTTTTTTTCGATTTTATCGCGGAGATGGCTAATATGGACGTCTACGATACGGGTATCGCCGAGGAAGTGATAGTCCCATACGCCATGAAGCAGCTGCTGGCGGCTCAGCACCTTGCCTTTATGCTTGCAGAGGAAGACGAGCAGCTCGAATTCCTTCGGCGTCAGCTCGATCAGCTTGCCATCAATCAGCACTTCTCGTTCATCGGGACGTACCGACATGCGGCCAATGTCAATGGCGCTTGACGGTGCTGCGCCAGGCAGCGATTGCAGTCTGCGGAAAATCGCTTGGATGCGCGAAATCAGCTCCTGCGGGCTAAACGGCTTGGTCATATAGTCGTCAGCGCCATTATCGAGGCCAGCAATTTTATCGGTAACATCCTGCAGGGCGGTCAGCATGACGATGGGAACGGCGTTGTTTTGCTTGCGCAGCTCGCGGCACACTTGAATGCCATCCATCTTCGGCAGCATTAAATCGAGAACGATGAGATCTGGCCGAAAGGGGCGCAGCATATCAAAAACGGCTTCTCCGTCATCTACGCATCTGACGTCGTATCCGGCTAGCTTCAGGTTGAATTCAATCAGCATGGAGATGGAGGGCTCGTCATCGACGACGAGAATTTTCTTCTTCAACATGTTGTCTTATTAAGCCTCCCTTATCCTAAACATGTCTTTGCTCATGACTACATTATGAAGTTAGACGTTCAAGTAGGGATTAAGAGTACGTTAACGGGATGTAAAATTTCATTCCTATTTTAAATAAAATAGTAATTCATGTATAATAGGCAAGGGACAAGGGGTGACAACAAGAAGATGGCATTTCATATTGTGTTAGTAGAACCGGAAATACCCGCTAACACGGGCAATATTGCGCGGACATGTGCGGCAACCGGTGCGCATCTGCATCTGGTGCGTCCGCTGGGCTTTCAAACGGATGACAAGACGCTGAAGCGCGCAGGCCTGGATTATTGGCATGCGGTTCATGTCGAGTACCATGATTCCTTTCAGGAGCTGCAGGAGCAGTATGCTGATGGGCGGTATTTCTATGCCAGCACGCGGGCGGTCAAAGCCTATAATGAGTTTCAATACCAGGATGGGGATTTTTTCGTATTCGGCAAGGAAACGAAAGGTTTGCCTCAAGAGCTGATTGAAGCTAATTTAAGTACATGCATTCGGATGCCAATGACGGATAAGGTCAGATCGCTTAATTTATCCAATTCGGCGGCAATCATCGTGTACGAGGCGCTTAGACAGAACGATTTTCCAGGACTGTCTTAAAATAGAGGCGGCTTACGAACAGTTTTAGTTCTAGCAGATTCAAAGCTTGGCGGCAAGGTGAAGAATTTACTTAAGGGTTTAATTTAGGAATTACTTAAAGCATTACCTAAAGAGAGAAGCAGAATGGGGAAACAGAGGCAGAGCGTTAAAGAAATGAACTGTCGGGGTTTCACGAAAAAGGCTTGCAAACTAGACACAGGAGAGGTGAACAACGATGAAACCAGCAGGTGTAGTAAGAAAAGTAGATCAACTCGGACGTATCGTTCTTCCAAAATCGTTGCGTAAACGTTACCAGATGAATGAGGGAGATCCGGTTGAAATTTTAGTGCAGGGCGACCATATTATTTTGGAGCGTTACCGTCCGAAATGTGTGTTCTGTGGTTCTATGGAAGAAGTCCGCGAGTTTAAAGAACGTTTTTTATGCGGCGTTTGTGTGGCTGAAATGAGCCAGCTCGCCCGCTAACCTCATACATGCATAATAGGTAGTATCAAAAAGAAGCTTCCCCATGGAGCAGCCTTAGCTGCATTCCTTCGGAGAAGCTTCTTTTGGTGCAAGCTGATAGTTCAGCTTACAGGCCTTTGGTTTTGTCATCGTTGTAAGAAGACGTGAACATAGCCGTCAAGAACAAGACGAATACAGTCATTACAATAATGAATGTGATGGACATTAATGGCACCTCCAAAATCCTCATGCAACTGTTTTCATTATACCCAACCTGCCCGAAAAAGAAAACTTTAAATATGGGCTGTACCTTGATAACATAGAACTATAAGCGTTAAAGCTTGTATCTTAGGAGGAGTCGAACCATGGATTACCGTTTTTCATCACGAGTGACCGCTCTCAAATCATCGGTCGTAAGAGATATTCTCAAGCTGACGCAGGGCAAGGATATGATTTCATTCGCTGGAGGGCTGCCGGCCGAGGAGCTGTTTCCGGTGCAGGCGATTCGCGATGCTGCCGATCGCGTGTTTACGAAGGGCGCAAGCGCTCTGCAATACGGATTGACCGAGGGCTTTATGCCGCTGCGTGAACAGCTGTGCGAGCGTATGGGACATAAGGGCATGAACGTACGCCCTGACGAAATGCTGCTGACGACAGGCTCCCAGCAGGCGATCAGCCTCATTGTTGAAGTGCTGACCGAGCCTGGCGATACGATATTGGTAGAAAGGCCGACATATCTCGCTTGCTTGCAGGTGTTTGAGATGAATGGCTTAAATGTCATTGCTGCGGACAGCGATGAGCATGGCATTGTAGCGGAGGATGCGGAGCGGCTTATTCGCGAGCATCGTCCAAAGCTAGTGTACGCCGTGCCTACCTTCGGCAATCCGACGGGGCGCGTCTGGAGCACGGAGCGCAGGCAGCAGCTGCTGGCGCTTTGCAGTTCTTATGGTATACCTATATTGGAAGATGATCCATACGGGGAAATAAAATATGATGTAAATGCCGTTTATCCGACATTGTTTGCGCTTGATCAGCAAGCGGGCCGTTCAGGCTCGGTTATTTATACGAGCACCTTTTCGAAGACGGTTGCGCCAGGGCTGCGCACAGGTTGGGCAATGGGTCCAGCGGAAGTCATTGCTATGATGGCTAAAGCGAAGCAGGCGGCAGATTTGCATTCCAGCGCGATTGATCAGCAAATCGTCAGCGAGCTGCTGGATAGCTTTCCGCTCGATGAGCATATTAAAGTTATCTCTGCTTCCTACGGGGAGCGGATGCGCGAAATGCAAGGGCTGCTTGTGCAGCAGCATATTGAAGGATTGCGCTGGATTGAGCCGAAGGGCGGCATGTTCCTATGGGTGGAGCTGCCGGAAGGTCTTGATGCAGAGGCGCTTCTCCGGGCTTCCGTTCAGAAGGGCGTTGCTTTCGTACCCGGAAGCTCCTTCTATGCTTATGACCCGCAGCGTAATACGGCGCGGCTTAACTTTACCTATAACATCGGAGCCAAGACAGCACTCGGCGTAGAGCGCTTTGCGGAAGCGATCCGCGAGTTTACGGCCCGCTCCTAACCTTGCAGCTCGCAGAAGCATCGAGTTTGCGGTTGCATGCCCGATGCCAATATGCCCAGTACATGATGCCCGATGTCTTGGCCATTAGCGGGACGATGAACGCCGCTTGCTAGGACGGCGAGGGTCGCGGTTAACCAAAGCTGCCTGCGATTCGCCAGGTGCAGCAGTTGTGCTTGGCCCCGCTTGATTGCTTGGCAAAGCGGCCACCCAATCGGCGATGACTTCGGCGTATTCGGTCAAGGCGGCTGCTCCGGCAGGCAGCAGGCGGTATTTTCCGCGCTGCTGGCGCTCGAACCAGCCATAGTAATTGTCGCGCAGCACAGCGCCGCTGCGCGGGAAGCTCGTCAGCGCAGCAACCTGGCTAGGCGAGTGCGCCTCTCCCAGCTGCTGGAGCGCGTAGGCGCAGCGCAGCGCCTTCTCGCGATAGGCGGTCACCAGCTTGCGGCCGGTACTGCCGCCTACATTATAATCGCCGCTGCGCTCGCGAAATTCAAGAAGCAGCCTCGCCTGCTTCTTGCGGCGCGTTCCGCGCTGCGGCGCCTCGCCGGGCTCGCATAGCACATCAATGACAGGCGCCTTCGTCTTGAAGAAGGTGACGGTCATAAGGCCGATGCCGAGCATGCGGCACAGCTCGGTAATTTCACCGAAGCGCTGGTTGTGCGCGCCGTTTTTTTTACGATTGCGCTCGACTACGAGCACAACCTGATCATTTATACGAAGGCGTTCAATCCCCTGCAGCAGCAGGGCGAGATTGAACGTCTTTTTCATTTCCACGATAATGGTTTCTTCGGTATCCGCGTGCATCGCGACGAGATCGCAGTGCAGCACCTCGCTTTTGACGACGAAGCCGCGCGCTTCATAATAAGCTTTTACCGGGCCGTAAAGCTCCTCTTCCTTACTGACTGCCACGTGCATTCCCCCACTTTCTTCTAACTATTATAACAAAGGATAGGGAGTGCGGGCAGATCGAATCTATTTGTCCAAGCAAACCCGCGCTGCAAGCGTATTTGTCGCAATATGCATGATTACCGCCTAAAATAGTGGTCAATTTCCACGCGGAATAAGCATAGACATGTAATACTTCAATAAAGTTAGTTCCACTCGCTGAGGTTCTTGCAAGCAAATGCCGAGCGAAGTGAAAAATTGCGTATTGCGGAAGCGATGGGAGGAGGCACGGCATGGACATTTTCAAGCGAATATCGGAATATCAAGCAGAGAGTGAGAAGCTGGCCTGGAGTGGATCTTTCAAGGATTATATTGAACTGCTGAGACAGGATCCAACCCCGGCCATGACGGCGCACGCGCGTGTCTATGAAATGATTGAATCCTATGGAGTCGAGGAGAGGGATGGGAAGAAGCGGTACAAATTTTTCGAGCAAGAAATTTATGGGCTGGACCGCTCTGTTGAAAAGCTGGTGGAGGAATATTTCCACTCCTCGGCGCGAAGGCTTGATGTGCGCAAACGGATTTTGCTTCTAATGGGTCCTGTCAGCGGAGGGAAATCGACGCTGGTTACGATGCTCAAAAAGGGGCTTGAGAAATATTCCAGAACGAAACGCGGCGCCGTCTATGCGATTAAAGGCTGCCCGATGCACGAAGAGCCGCTGCATCTCATTCCGCATGAGCTGAGAGGCGAGATTGAGCAGGAGATTGGCGTTAGGATTGAAGGCAATCTATGCCCCTCCTGCCAGATGAGGCTGCAAACCGAATACGGCGGCGATATTCAAAATGTTCAGGTGGAGCGCGTATTCATCTCGGAGGATAACCGCGTGGGCATCGGTACGTTCAGCCCATCTGATCCAAAGTCGCAGGACATTGCCGATCTAACCGGCAGCATCGATTTTTCCACGATTACAGAATTTGGCTCGGAATCCGATCCGCGTGCTTATCGTTTTGACGGCGAGCTGAACAAGGCGAACCGGGGGCTTATGGAGTTTCAGGAGATGCTGAAATGCGACGAGAAGTTTTTGTGGAACCTGCTGTCCTTGACGCAGGAGGGCAATTTTAAAGCGGGGCGATTTGCGCTTATTTCCGCTGATGAATTAATTATAGCCCACACGAACGAGACGGAGTACAAATCCTTCATTAGCAATAAGAAAAATGAAGCGCTCCAGTCACGGATGATCGTCATGCCGATTCCATATAACCTGAAGGTGTCCGAGGAAGAAAAAATTTATACGAAGCTCATTGGCCAGAGCGACATGAAGCATATTCATATTGCTCCGCATGCACTTCGCGCTGCTGCTATTTTCTCCATACTTACCCGTCTGAAGGAGACGAAGAAGCAGGGCATGGATTTGGTGAAGAAGATGCGGATGTACGACGGCGAGGAAATCGAAGGCTTCAAGGATGCCGATCTTAAGGAAATGCAGACCGAATATACCGAGGAAGGCATGTCCGGCATCGACCCGCGTTATGTCATCAACCGGATTTCGAGCGCGCTGATCAAGCAGGATATGCAGTGCATTAATGCGCTCGATGTGCTTCGCGGCTTGAAGGACGGCCTCGACCAGCATCCATCCATTACGAAGGAGGAGCGGGAGCGTTATTTGAACTTTATTTCGGTTGCGCGCAAGGAATACGATGGCCTGGCCAAAAAAGAAATTCAGAAGGCATTCGTCTATTCCTATGAGGAGTCGGCGCGTACGTTGTTCGAAAACTATCTTGACAACATTGAGGCTTATTGCAACTGGGCTAAAATCAAAGATCCGCTCACCGGCGAGGAGCTTGATCCGGATGAGCGCCTGATGCGTTCCATTGAGGAGCAGATTGGCGTTTCTGAAAATGCGAAAAAAGCGTTCCGCGAAGAAATTTTGATTCGCATCTCGTCGTATTCCCGGAAAGGGAAAAAATTCGATTTCACCAGCCACGAGCGGCTGCGTGAAGCGGTGGAGAAAAAGCTGTTCACCGATCTTAAGGACATCGTGAAAATTACGACCTCCACGAAGACGCCGGATGAAATCCAGCTCAAGCGGATAAACGAAGTGACGAAGCGGTTGATTGATGACCACGGTTATTGCCCCGTATGTGCTAATGAGCTGCTGCGTTATGTAGGCAGCCTGCTTAATCGCTAACGATCCAAATAAGAGAAGATCAAGAAGTTCGGTGGAGCAGCTGCCCACCGAACTTCTTGTCGCTGTCTGGGTGAAAATAAAGCACGAATAAGCTAGAATAGGTTAGGAGGACTGGAAAAATGGGACTATGGATTCAGCTTTTTCGGTGAATTTTGTAGAGATCTCAACAAATTCTCTTGAATTATTAAAGAAATGTCTACCTTTATGAAGCTGAATGCCGATATACTTAATATAGCAGTTGGTATTTATTTAGAGACTGGGGGTTGTTCAATGATTAATGTCACAGTAGAACGTAAGCGTCAGTTGGACTATACAGGAATCAAGGAACAGGATTTGCAGCTGCTCGCGGAGTGCAGGCCTATTTTTAAGCAGGTAGTCGACGAGGTTGTTGATCGTTTCTATGATAATGTGGGACTCTATCCCGAAATGGTAGCTTTAATGAAGAAATTTAGCAATGTGGATCGTTTGAAAGGGACGCAGCGCGAATATTGGCTGTCTCTTGCGGACGGCGTTATTGATGAAGCATTTATTGAAAACCGGATAAAAATCGGGCTTGTGCATTCCCGGATTGGCCTGACAACCGACTGGTATTTAGGTACATACATGACTTACTTGAACATTGCGACGGATGTATTTGAGCGTGTGCTTCCAGATGGATGGAAGCCGGTTATTCACTCCTTGTCCAAAATGTTCAATTTGGACTCGCAATTTGTGCTTGAAGCGTATAACCGCGCAGAGCAGACGAAGGTGCAGGAGCTGGCGGATGAGCGTGCAACGATGCTGTCGACTGTAACGGAAGCGGTGCAGCAGCTGGCTGGTTTAATGGTTGAGCTGGAAGAAGGCGCCCAATCGATTGCAGCTACAGCATTGTCTACTTCAGATTCACAAGAGAAAGCGCATTCTTTGCTTGGCGAGCTGCAGGGCGAGCTGGATGGCATTACAGAAATGGGTACGATGATTCGGGAAATTGCCGATCAGACGCATTTGCTTGGGCTGAATGCGGCCATTGAAGCAGCAAGAGCCGGAGATCATGGTCGGGGCTTCGAGGTTGTTGCCAATGAGGTGCGCAAGCTGGCTGCATCGTCACGAGGAGCACAAGAAACGATTCAAAATAAGCTTAGTGAAATTGAGAAAAAGGTTAATTCGGTTCGGAGGGAGTCCGATCAGACTTCGGCGGAGGCGCGTAATCAAGCGGCAAAATCACAGGAGCTTGCTGCTTTTGTGAAAATGGTCGATGATGTCGCCAAAGATTTGAACAAGCTTAATGCAACCTCTTCATAGGCCGCATTTTATAGTAGATAACATTAAGAAGAAGCCGAAATTCTCGCGTCTGAGGATTTCGGCTTTTTTGTATGATATATAAGTTGACATGAATATTCGGTTTTAGTATGATTGAGCTACAGAAATGGACGATTTTATGAAATTTAACGTCATAAAAACTAACATTAATCTGCCGTTGGATCAAAAACGATCATTATTGTTACAGGATTTACATGTGAGGTTGAGCCATCTTGGAGGAGGCGGTTGGCATGTCGACGGCCAGACAGTCGCAGTCGCATTTTTACGATTCACAATCTTTTTATGATGAAATGTTTGAAAAGGATTTTTCAGTTCGTCCCCACTATGAAAGCGTTCATCGCATGTTCGGAAAAATGAAGCCCTCTGAGCTAGGTATTCGCCAGCATGCTCTTAATCAGCGAATGATGGAGGAAGGTATTACCTTCACGCTGTACAGCAGCAATCAAAATGAGCCTCTGGAGCGGACGATTCCGTTCGACTATATTCCCCGTGTCATTCCCCGGCATGAGTGGGACAATATTGACCGCGGCGTACGCCAGCGCATCCGCGCGCTGAACGCCTTCACCCATGACATCTACCACCAACAGCACATTGTAAAAGATGGCGTTATCCCCCGCAAAATGATCGTGTCCAATACTTATTTCCGCCCGGAAATGGTTGGGCTGGATGTGCCGTCAGGCGTGTACATTACAGCTTCTGGCATCGATTTGATCCGAGATGAGAAGGGGCGTTATTTTGTACTGGAGGACAATTTGCGTTCCCCTTCCGGCTTCTCTTACTTATTCAAGGGCAGAACGCTAATGAGCGAGCTGTTTCATGACCTGTATTTGTCCTCGTCTGTCCAAAGCATCGAGCGCAGCCTCAACTGCTTCCTCAGCTCGCTTCGCTCTCTTGCGCCAAGCGGCAAAAGAGATCCTCTTATAGTGCTGCTTACGCCGGGCTCCTACAATTCGGCCTATTACGAGCATACTTTCCTCGCTCAGCAGCTTGGCATTCATCTTGTGGAAGGCCGCGATCTCGTTTATAAGGATCACAACATTTATTTGCGGGACTTGCGCGGGCTTCGCAAAGTGGATGTTATTTATCGGCGGATCGATGATGAGTTTATAGATCCGCTTGCTTTTCAGCCGGATTCCCTGCTTGGGGTTCCAGGGCTGATGAATGCGTATCGCGCAGGCAATGTGGCGATTGCTAATGCCCCAGGTACCGGGGTCGCCGACGATAAGGCGGTGTATGCGTATGTCCCGGATATGATTCGCTATTATCTGGGCGAAGAGCCGATTTTGCATAATGTGCCAACCTATATTTTGTCGCGCAAGGAAGAGCGGGAATACGTGCTGGACCACCTCGCGGAGCTGGTTGTCAAGGAAACCTCGCTTTCCGGCGGCTACGGCATGTTAATTGGCCCTAGCGCGACGCCAGCGGAAATCAAAGCGTTCGCTGAGGCGATTAAGCTCGATCCAGAGCGGTATATCGCCCAGACGACAATGAGGCTTTCTCGAGCGCCGGTAATGATGGATGGCATTATGGCACCGCGCCATATCGATTTAAGAGCTTTTGCGTTGATGGGCGAGGAGACGCATGTCATACCGGGCGGGCTGACGCGTGTCGCAATGACGGAAGGCTCGCTCGTCGTGAATTCATCGCAAGGCGGCGGGGTTAAAGATACGTGGGTGCTCAGCCGCTAGGCCCATATATTTCGAAGCCTCTAAGCGGTAAAGCTGCTAAGCCGGTAAGCCGGCACGGAACAATGAGGCGGGGAGCCTAATAATCGGAGGGATGGCTATGCTTAATCGGAATGCGGAGGCGCTGTTTTGGATTGGACGCTACATGGAGCGGGCGGAAAACCATGCGCGATTGATCGATGTTCACTATCATTTGCAAGCGGAGGATGGCGCAGAATCGGAGGCGGCCGAGCAAGGGCAAGGAATGGCAGCTCCGACCTGCAAATGGTCGCGCATCGTAGATGCGCTGGGCAGCAGAGAGTCCTATGTCCAGCAATATGGCAGCTACAGCGAGCAGGATGTGCTGCGGTACATGACGCTTGACCGCGACAATCCGAATTCGCTTGTGTCCTGCGTCAGCCATGCGCGGGGCAATCTGCGCACGCTGCGCGAGAAGGCGCCGAGCGAGATGTGGGATGCGGTCAACGGCTTTTATTTGTGGCTGCGGGAGAAGCAGCCCGAGGATTTAATGGCGGAATCGCCGCATTTGTTTTTCGGCAAAATCAAGGAATGGACGGCGCTGTTCCAAGGCATCAGCCAGTCCGTCATGCCTCGTGAGAATGAGTGGCATTTTATTGAATGCGGCCGTTATTTGGAACGGGCTGAAAATACGCTGCGAATTATTAAAGCCGCTTATAATACGGTTCTTGCGAGCGGCGAGAGCTGGAGCAATGCGTCTGGCGCATACTCGTACTTGCAGGCTATGCTGCGTTCGCTGAGTGGCTATCAGGTATTCCGGCGCTATTATGCCGATGGCATGTCGGTGGAGTCCATTGTTGATTTTGTCATCTTAAATGAAGTGTTTCCAAGGTCCGTGCATTTCGCGCTGCATACGCTCGATGAGCATATGCGGTATATCCGCTTTCAGGATATGCAGCTGCGCTCAGCGCATGACAAGGTTATTCGCCAAGTAAGCAAGGTAAAGGCGGATCTCGCCTGCCTGGATCGGGAAGATATACTGCTGGACCGCGAAGGGGCCATTGTCGGTCATTTGCTGGAGGCTTGCCAGACGCTGGGCGGCACCTTCGCCAAAACCTTTTTTCGCATGGGGGAGGCCAGCGCATGAAGCTGAATATTTCGCATGTGACGCAATACGATTATGGGAAGCCGGTTACGGACAGTGTCAATGAAATTCGTCTGACGCCGAGTACAGATGAACGCCAGTCCTGCTACCAGCAATCCATTGCGGTAGAGCCGAATGCACCGCTGTTCAGCTATGAGGATTTTTTCGGCAATCGGGTGCATTCGTTTTCGGTGAACGGCTCGCACCGCAAGCTGACGATCCGCTCGCAAATGACGGTTGTGACGAAGGAGGCTCTTACACCAGAGCAGCAGGCAGCTGCTCTGAATGGCGGCGGAGCGGCTGAAGTCGCTTGGGAATGGCTGCAATCAGAGGATGCGGGTAATCGTTTCGTAGAGTTTCTGCTGCCTACTGCTTACACGGCGCTCAGCCTGGAAGTGGAGACATATGCAGTGGGCGTAGAGGATCGGAAAAACGACGGCATGAGCGTATATGGCTGGCTGCTAGCGCTATCCCAAAAAATCCGCAACGAGTTCGTCTATGATCCGGATGCTACAACGGTGGATACGAAGGCGAGCGACATGTTCGAACGCAGGCGCGGCGTCTGTCAGGATTTTGCCCATCTCATGATTGCCTGCTGCCGCTCGCAGCAGGTTCCGGCCCGCTATGTGAGCGGCTACCACTTTGTTGGCGATTTGCAAGGCGGAACGGCAGATTTTGAGCAGGCGTCCCATGCATGGGTGGAGGCTTACGTGCCGTCGCTTGGCTGGTGCAGCTTCGATCCGACGAATGAAGCTCCTGTCGGCGAGCGTTACGTCAAGCTGGGCCATGGACGCGATTATAAAGATATCGTTCCGGTAAAGGGCGTGTATCGTGGTAGCGGGCAGCAGACGTTGAAGGTGACGGTAGATGTGCGCAAGGTAGAGGAATGAAGCGGAATATCCATCAGAAATTCAATGAAAAATTCAATGAGAAAAAAAGCCCTTCGGGCGCTGGCTGGCTGCTTAAGCTTTCATGCAGCTGCACAAGTGCCTGAAGGGCTTCTTTGTTGTATTTTGTTGTATTTCCTTGGGAGGCTGGAATTACTGGACGATTGTAAAATCGTCGAAGTTCAAGCGGCTGCCGGATGTGCCGGCAACTACAATTTTGAAGCGTACCGCTGCGGTTTCATTTACAGTAATCGTCTGCTCCGTCAATGACTGGCTGCTGGAGTAGGTGCTTCCGACATCCGTCCAGGTGGAGCCGCTATTAAGCGACTTTTGAAGCTTCCATGTCGCTCCCGTGTCGCTGCCAAAGCTCGCATGCTTCACCTTGACGGTAGTCGCGCCGCCTGTCACATTGAAATTCATATAGATGGAGCCTGCCGCTCTGACTCGTGCGGATTTGGTGCCATTTTTCTTGTCTGTAGATAGATCGCCAAGCAGCGCATTATCGAAGGTCCACGAGCCTGAACCGAGCGTAACCGAAGCGGCTGTATAGGCTGCTTTCGTGCCTGTCTCGAAGGTTTCGTTTACAGCGCCAGAGGTTGGCGGCTGCGACGTTGAGGCATAGCCGTAGGAGCCTTGCTTGAAGGTGGAGCTGTCCCACCATTTGTAGCCTGCCGCTGGTGCTGCCCATGGCTCAGCTTGCGGTTGGGTTGACGTTTGTGGCGATTCTATAGCAAGCAAAGCTGTTGCATTGTCAAGCGTAAGGCCGCTTACTTGATTCAGTGCCGTGTAGCTTTCTTTAACAGCAAGCCAGTCCACTAGTTGTACGAGCAGTGCGCCATTGCTCGCTTCTGTAAAGCCGTCGTACGTCGTTTTGGAGCCGCCTGTTTCCTCGCGCAAATATTTAGGCGTGCTGTCTTCGACAGGGGAAGAGTCGCCGATCACGGCTACTTTGCCAAGACTATTCTTGCCGATCGCGACATAAGGTCCTTCAGCAATTCCTCCACCATTATAGACGCCCTGATCCACCGCATTGCCCCAAGCGGCAGAAGTCTGCTGCATGTATACGATTCCCTTTGCCTTAGTCGGGTCTGTAATGGCGATGGTCGATCCGGCATGCATCGTCATGGAAGTAACGCCGCTAGTAATGCCGAAAGATTGCGAGGAAGGAACGATTGTTCCTGAGTTTACGTTGCCTAGTGCATTGTAACGGATGCGCATGCCGAAGTTGTTCGACAGCCAGTCGGAGCTGGCTACACCCTGCATAGCAGCTGAACTGGCTTCTTCTGTACTCATGCCCAGCGCGGGATTCGACCAAGCTCCTCGTCTATAGCCGTTGAATACTTCAGAGGAATCCCATCTGTTTTTATTTCGATCTGCGTTATAGTGGTCTGCGATGAAGAAAATGCTGCCTCCGCCCTGCACATACGAAAGCATAGCCTGCTGCTCGCTCGTCTTGAACGGCACGTTCGCTTCAGGAATAACGAAGACGTCATAGCTGCTTAAGTCTGCCAGCGTAATAGGGCCGCTTTTGCGAAGCTCCTTGACGTAATAGCCTTTGCCTGCAAGAGCTTGTCCAAAATCGGAAAAGCCGCCGTCAATGACCCAATCTGCCGCACCTGCTGTTTGGGCATGGGCGTTGTCGAACAGAATTTTTTTGCCATTGGCGCTTCCTGCGGGCTGTAGGACGGGAGCCGGATCAGACGGCCCCTCCGCTAAGGAAACTGCTGTGCCTGCCGATAAAGACATTGCAAAGATGAGTGCTCCTGCCGTCAATCGCTTCAAAAAATTACCCTTCATCATCAAACCTCCGCTTCTAGTAGTTGGTTTAATTAGAGTGGCTTCCTTGTTTGGAAGCACAAGGCAATTGTACTATTTTTTCTAAATAATAGAAATAGATTCGCGTAAGAAAACCGGTACATATTGTGTTAAGTTTATGTAAGGAATATTGAAAGAGTTGCTAGTCGTTGCTGAACAGCTCGTTCAATACATTTTTTCTGTTTTCGAGAAAGCGTCGAGTTAGCTGGTAATGTGCTGTGTCCTCGTAGCGAATTTCTTCAACGGGCTTGGCGTCAAAATTGTAAATTTGCGCGTTCGGATATCCAAGCAAAATAGGCGAGTGAGTCGCAATAATGAACTGGGCATCGCGCTCCAAATCTTTAATGACGCGAAGCAGCGCGAGCTGACGGGCAGGAGAAAGCGCGGCCTCGGGCTCGTCGAGCAAATAGATCGCTTTTTTGCCAAAACGGTGCTTGAACAACGATAGAAAGGCTTCGCCATGCGACTGCTCATGCAGCGATTTGCCGCCGTAATAGGGCAAGCTTTCAGGCACTGTATCGAGGTAAGAGGCGAATTGGTAAAACGTTTCTGCGCGCAGAAAAAAGCCGTTCGTGAGCTTGGGCATCCAGGAAAGCCGAACGTAGGGACCTAGTGCAGATTCAGAGGCATCTACGTCGTAGCTGTTGTTGCGCCCTCCGCCAGCAGTGTTAAAGCTGCATTGATAGGCTATAGCTTCTAGAAAGGTGGACTTGCCGGAACCATTTTCGCCTACAAAGAAGGTGATATGGGTATGGAAATGAAGCTTGCTCATTGACTGGATGACAGGAATGGAAAAGGGATACTTGCTGTAATTGGGAATGCGCTCCTTGAGCAGCTCTGCACTCCGTAAATACAAGGCGTTCAGCTCCTTTGGCAGAAGAGGTCGTTTTTTTTATTTTAACATGTGGAATGTTTGGGCGCATGTGGAGTGGGAAGGGAGAGGAGCAATTTGCGACTTATTGTGATAGTCCAAGGTCTGGCAAACATATGACCTAATAGAGGTGCAAGAGTATTTGGAGGTGTGGGGAAGCATTGAAAGCAGCGATAGTGCCGTTACCCATATTAGCCTTACCACGAGAAATATGAACAAGCGATTTTGTATTATGAAAAATTTCTTACGATGGGCGAAGGGTGGGTGGAGGATAATGCTGCGACATGCGGCAAGCTGGCGGATTGCTCTAACCGGCTTGGAGATACAGAGCGGGAGCTTGAATCGATATTAAGATCGTTTCAATATGGCAGTCCGCGGGCGGAATTTTGCTGCCGGCTAGGGTATTATTTTTTGCAGCAAAAAGATTTCGAGACGGCTGGTTTCTGGTATAACCTCGCAATTGAGCGTGGGCAGTCCGACCAACGGCTGGGCTTTGTCAATATGGCCTGCTCCACCTGGCTGCCGCATCTTCAGCTATGCGTCTGCTACGCTCGTCTAGGTGAATACGAGCTGGCCTATCGGCATAATGAGGCTGACCGAACTTTCCGTCCAGAGGACCCCAGAGTGCTGCAAAACAAAGGTTATTTGGAGTCATTACGGCAAAAAGCGGAATTACCCTAATCAAATATAAGAAAACAGCAGCGGACTAAGTATAGCCTTAGTCTGCTGCTGCTGTTTTTAAGCTTTAGCCGCCCATAGTTCAATTTCTATTTTTATTTCTGGCAGCCCTAATTCCGAAAGATAACCAATCGTCATAGATGGATAGTGAATGCCAAAAAGTTCCGCCCATTTTTCGTAGAGATGCTCCCAGTCTATTTTTTCAGTGGCCCATATGTTCACCTTAATAATATGATCGGAGGTTAATTGTTCGGAGTTCAGTAAAATGTTGATATTTGCAAACGTATTGTTGATTTGTTCATTCAACGTGTTTGGAATGCTGCCGTTTTGGTCTGTTCCGATTTGGCCAGAAGTAACATACAGCTCAGCGTTTCTCGGAATTTTTGTAAGGTGGCTGTAATTCCCTACTGGACTGGGCATTCCTGCTGGATTTTTTCTAGTGATCCCTAAATTATTCATGTATCTTCGCCTCTCATTTTAAGATTTCTGCCATTTTCAACCAATTCTTTTGGGCACACTTCACCCGTTAAATGGATTTTAGAAAAAAACAGCAGTCGAGTATCCGTAGCCAGAGGATATGAAATGCAAGGATCGTTTCTTCATGAACGGACACTCCTTTCTCTTAAAATTAGGAAGATGTAATCTATGGTAAAGTTTAAGCGAAACAAAATACGAAGTCAAATTCCAGTGATCTCTAAAGCCAAATCAATCTATCTGCTGTTTAATAAATCCGGAATAATAGAGGGCTACAGAGGGGGAGGGTTCCCCTTAGCTCAGAAACGCGAATTGGATAATTGCAAATAGGTTAATGGCCTGCTCGAGAAAGGTTTTTTATCTCCGATGTAAGGAGCGACGCTCGTTCTGAGCTAAGGGGATAACCTGCAAAAGCAAAACGAATAGGTAAGAGAAAGAGAAAGAGAAAGAGAAAGAGAAAGAGAAAGAGAAAGAGAAAGAGAAAGTTCTGGTTATGGGGATAGGTATAGATAGGGGCAGAGGAAATAGGGGAGAGCCGACGCGCGGTCGGACTGAGCTTTCAATTTATAAAAAAAGGCGGGAAGCTGCCCCAAAGCAGCTTCTCGCCTTTTTGCTCCCAAACGCCATTAAACGCCATTAAGCGCCATTAAGTTACACAAACTTGCGGCTCGTTTTTTTGCCGTCGCAGCTGAATACGATCTTTTTGTCCTCGACGACGGTTTCGAGATGGACCGATTTGCCCCAGAGATGGACGACATGCGGCAGCGTGCGCTCAACATATTTCAGATCGAGCTCCATGCCCTCGTACTTGTGAAGCAGGTAGAGCTCGCCTACACGGTTAAAATCGCCATCTGTGACGAAGAGGCTGGGGAAGCCGCCGTTTACTTTAGAGTAAACAAGCTGGTCGCGGATATTTTCCCACGATTTATCGGTTATTTTCCACTCCGGCCCCTTCTTCTCGAAAACATACAGGTCCAAATCCTTGACCAAATCCTTGGTCAAATAGTTGCGGAGAAACGAAATATCCGAATCGAGCTCGCGCACCTCGAACATTTTTTCCCGGCCTTTGCCCGGTACGCGCCCGAAGCGCCGCTGCTCTTCTATCGTTGGCTTATCCCAGCGCTTCTCAATATCCTCGAAAATTTTCAGCCCCAAATAATACGGATTCAGCGTATGCCGGGAAGGCACGACGACGGAGGAGTTCAGCTTGGCAAATTCAATCGTTTCCTCGCTTGTCAGGTCAAGCTCGCGAATAATGCGCTGATGCCAGTACGACGCCCAGCCTTCGTTCATAATTTTCGTTTCCAGCTGCGGCCAAAAATAAAGCATCTCATCGCGCATCATCGACATAATATCGCGCTGCCAGTCCGTAAGCTGAGGCGAGTACTCCTCAATAAACCAGATCAAGTCCTTTTCCGGTGCTGGCGGAAAATGTTTTGGCGGCGGCGTTTGATCCTGACGATTGGCATCATCCGGGTCAAGCCCCCATAGATCCTCGTATTCGGAAGGGATAGCCGTGATGACCGAACGGTTCTGCTCCGTCGTCAGCATTTCAATATAACGGGTTTTATCGAGCTGGTATGGCTTAATAATCGCGGAGTCCACATGCTCCTGAATGGCAAGCACGGCATCGATAAATTTTTCGACGGCTTCCAGGCCATAATCCATTTCATATTGCTGAATGCGTTCAGCTGTAGCGGACATGCTCTCGACCATATTGCGGTTGGAAGTGCTGAAACGAGCGTTATTTTTGAAAAAATCACAATGGGCGAGTACGTGCGCGACGATCAGCTTGTTCTGAATAAGTGAATTGCCCTGCAGCAGGAAGGCGTAGCAGGGGTTGGAGTTAATGACGAGCTCATAAATTTTGCTAAGGCCAAAATCATATTGCATCTTCATTTTGTTGAAGGTTTTCCCAAAGCTCCAGTGGCTGTAGCGCGTCGGCATGCCGTAAGCGCCAAACGTATAAATAATGTCGGCTGGGCAAATCTCATACCTCATCGGGTAGAAATCGAGGCCAAAGCCTTGAGCGATTTCCGTAATTTCATCGATGGACCGCTCCAATGCGCGGATCTCATCCTGGTTCATCAGCCATCCCCCCGTACTTGATAATACCGTTCATACCATAGGTATGTGCAGTGGGCCAAGTTTATGACGGGAAGGGGGAGATGCTTGTAAAGATGGATTTTGGTTAGAGCCGGGAACATGCTACAATACTAATATAGGAAAGATATAATGAACGTTTTAGTTGAGGGGGCGAGTATCTTGTCACATCCGGATGAGAAAAAAACGCATACCTACGAGGATTGGCTAACTTGGGATGGATCATGGGAACTTATTGATGGGAAAGTCTTTAATATGTCTCCGGCTCCGACCTCGCTGCATCAATATATTGTCGGGGAGCTTTATTTTGCCCTTCGTACGTTTTTTCAAAATCGGAACTGCTATGTATTTATGGCACCCTTTGATGTGTTTTTCAGTGAAAGCGGGGATTTTCAATCACCTGATCATATCGTGCAGCCGGACCTTTCAGTCGTTTGTTCCAAGGACCAAATTTCAAAGAGGGGTTGTAATGGTGCTCCCGCATTAATCATTGAGGTGCTGTCACCATCAACCGCATTGAAGGACTTTAATGAAAAGTTCAATCTCTATCAAAAATTTGGGGTGCAGGAATATTGGATTGTCGACCCGGGAAACCGGACGGTTCATGTTTATGCGCTGCAGGACGGCAGCTATCAGGTGCGTCATTTGTTTACGGAGCAGGAAGTGGTTCAGTCCAGTGTCTTTAAAGATTTACAAGTGCCGATGAACAAGCTGTTTCATATGGAGTAATTTATAGTTAAAACCGGTTGGAGCTGCGCTAGCCGGTTTTTTTTTGCCTACAGCGATTTTATTGAAAAACTCATAATTTCAGTCTCCAAGCATATATTGGCAGATAGTGACTGCTGGTGCAGTCTACCTATGTACAGGAGGATGGTCATTAATGAGCGAATCTGAAAATACGAGACCCAAATACCCGCACATCCCTCAGCCGATTCGGAGTGACGGTGCTGGAGGTCCGGATTTAGGGCCGCGCGATGTGATGCGGGATTTGGAAAATCCGGATATGCTAGTTCCGCCTGTAACGGATGCAGGTCTCGTTCCCAATATGAAATTTTCATTTTCGGATGTCCATATGCAGTTGAATCAAGGGGGCTGGTCCCGTGAGGTAACGGCTCGAGAGCTGCCGATTGCGACAACGCTGGCAGGTGTCAATATGTCGCTAATAGCGGGCGGGGTCAGAGAAATGCATTGGCATCAACAGGCAGAATGGTCCTACATGCTGCTTGGAAATGCGAGGATTACAGCGGTGGACCAGAACGGAAAAAATTTCATAGCTGATATCGGGCCGGGCGACTTGTGGTATTTTCCACCGGGCATTCCTCATTCCATTCAAGGACTGGAAGGGGGCTGCGAGTTTCTGCTCGTGTTTGACGATGGGAATTTCTCGGATTTAAACACCTTGTCGATTTCCGATTGGTTTGCCCATACGCCGAAGGAAGTGCTGTCGGCCAATTTTGGCGTACCTGTTAGTGAGTTTGACCATATTCCCGATGATCAGGTTTATATTTATAAAGGCGCGGTTCCCGGTTCCATAGAGAGCCAGAAGGTAGAATCTCCATACGGAACAATCCCGCAGTCCTTTAAGTTTGAGTTGTTGAAGCAGACGCCTATCCTTACGCCAGGAGGCAGTGTAAGAATCGTCGATTCTTCCAACTTTCCAGCATCCAAAGCGATTGCAGCAGCACTTGTAGAAATTAAGCCTGGCGCTATGCGCGAGCTCCATTGGCATCCGAATAACGACGAGTGGCAATATTATTTATCGGGCCAAGGCCGAATGACTGTATTTACCGGCAATGGAAATGCACGAACGTATGATGTGCGGGCTGGCGATGTGGGATATGTGCCGTTTGCCTGCGGTCATTATGTGCAAAATACCGGAAACACAACTTTATGGTTTCTGGAAATGTTCAAAAGCGACCGCTTCGCCGACGTTTCCCTTAATCAATGGATGGCGCTCACTCCAACCGAGCTTGTAAAAAGCAATCTCAACGTAGGGGACGCGTTTGTATCCAAGCTGCGCAAAGAGAAATGGCCGGTGGTCAAATATCCGGGTTTTTAAAGCCGGACTAGGGCTGGACTATGTCCGGCTGAGCTTGGCTTATGGAAGAGGCTGGACAAAAGCAGGCAAACTCGCTATTATGAATAATAATTCAAACAAGTGGATATTTATCCATTTAGGGGGTGTTGTGTTTGCAGCATTTTTTATCTTTTGAGCACATAACGAAGGAGCAGCTTCAGAGTATCATTGAACAGGCGGTTGAAATAAAGCGCAATCCGCAAGTCTACAGCAAGGCGGCCGACAATAAGGGGCTGCTGATGCTTTTTCAAAAAAGCTCGACAAGGACGAATCTTTCGTTTCAATCCGGCATGAACCAGCTTGGCGGCTATGTCGTTCCGATGGACTGGAACAGCAGCAACTTCAGCCTGTCGGCCATTCAGTACGAGTCGCGCTACGTCTCAAGAAACAGCGATATCATTATGGCGCGGCTCAAAAATCATGTCGATTTGCTGGAGCTGGCACGTTATGCAACCGTCCCGGTCATCAATGGCTGCTGTGACAAATATCATCCATGCCAGGCTCTGGCTGATCTGATGACGATCTATGAGGTGGCGGGTACGTTTTCTGGTGTAACGCTCACCTATGTGGGGATTCACAACAATGTGGCCAATTCGCTTGTGGAAGGCTGCATGCTGCTCGGCATTAAGCTGCTGCTTGTTACTCCGATCATTAATGAACCATCGTGGGATCAGTTGCTGATGGATAACGCGCTGCAAAGCGGCTGGGTGGAACAGCTCGACAGCTTGCAGGATGCTGCCGCACAATCTCAATTTGTATACACGGATACATGGATTGATATGGAGTTTTATCAAGAGGAGTTTTATCAGGAGGAGAAGCAGCGCCGCATTAAGGTGATGCTTCCGTATCAATTAAGCAGCAGCACTCTTGCGGGCTGCACGCCTTACATTATGCATGATATGCCGATTCATCCGGGCTTTGAAATATCAGAGGAGCTGGTAGAATCGGAGCATTCGGTCATTTACCAGCAGGCGGAAAATCGGATGCATGCTCAAAAAGCGCTGCTGCTTCATCTCCTTCCATAAGTTTCCGGCTTCGCCAGCGGGACATGCCTTCAAATAAAGTTGAAGGGCATATCCTGCTGGCGAGCCGGATTTTTTTATAATTGAAACAAGCTGCCATTGGCAATGAAAGGTTATGTATAGTAATATAAAATTGTGATCTTATCAAATTTCTTAAATACAATTTTTGTAAGAAATTATTATATGAGAGAGAGTATGAGGATAAAATTGTGCTTCATCTTACGTTAGAATCGATCATTCACGGGCTGTTGTATATTATGGCGGCTGCACTCATGTTTATTGTTTTTACCCCTAGATCGCTGGCCTCTACATTGAAGCGGAGGCTGCTTTTTTTGGGACTGCTCGTCGTATTTACAACGGTATTCCTGAGCTTGGAGGAAATTGACTCCCTTGTCTATGCGCTGCATCTGACCTCCGTCTCTCTGGCGCTCGCTGTGCTTTATGAAGGATTGCTCCCAGGCGTAGTTACGGGAATGGTGTTATTCTTTGGCGGTACTTTGCTCTATGGCAACCACTGGCTGCCAACAGGAATAGCTATCACTGTGCTGCTGCTGACAGGATTGCTGTTCCACTTTAAAATAAAGCCAAATACCCAACAGAAGCTAAGCGTTGTTAATCTATTCCTAGTCTTGTTATACATGCTGGCTTATATTGGCGTTTCTCTGGCGCTTGGACATGCTTTAAATGTGCTGCAGCTCGGTATAATTGCTGTTGGGGCGGCTTTTTCATCTTTGCTGATCAGCTTTATTTATTTTAATGTGAAAAATCGGGAATGGTACGAGCAAATGCTCATCATCTCCGAAAAAAATCAAATCGTTGGCCAGCTCGCTGCCTCTATTTCGCATGAAATCCGCAACCCGCTTACTACGACGCGAGGTTTTCTGCAACTAATGAGCAAGGAGCCGCTCGACCGCGAGACGTTCGAGCGCTACCGCACCTATGCTTTTGAAGGGATCGATCATGCCAATGCCATTATTACCGACTATTTGAATTTTTCGAAGCCTAGTGAAGAAGAGCAGCGGCTGCTGAATGTGAAGGATGAAATCGACGGAGTCATTCCTTGGCTGAAGCCTTATTCGGCGCTGTCGAACATATCCGTTGAGGTGTATCATTTATCGAAGGAGCCGCTCATTATTTGCGGCGAGGTCAAGAAATTTCAGCAGTGTATGCTCAACATCATGAAAAATGGCATTGAGGCTATGCCTGAAGGAGGCAAGCTGACGGTGCAGACCGAGCTGGTGCGCAATAAAATTCAAATTCTCGTCCGCGATACGGGCTGCGGGATGAATCGCTCCCAGGTTAAGCGGTTAGGCTTGCCCTATTATACGACGAAGGAGCGCGGCACCGGGCTCGGGCTAATGGTTGTCATGAATATGGTCAAGGAAATGAACGGCAAAATTTTTTTCCACAGTAAAATGAATCAAGGCACGATATGCGAGCTTCAGCTCGAGCGGGCTGCTGCTCCTGAATGATGAAGCAAGCAAGTTTGGCAGGAAGCGAATAACGGATAAAGACGGTTGAAGGAGGCTGCGAAGGCAGCTCTTTCAACCGTTTTTTCATAGGGACAAAAAGGTTGGAAGCGTTATGAATTCGTGCTTGCGTTCTGCTGCTGCATAGTGTTTAATGAAATTATACATTGTAATTTTATTAGTCGGTTAACAAAAACATTAATCTTATGAGGTGAGCTGAACATGTCCAAACAAGCAAAGCTGATCGTTGATAAGGATTTTGTAGTAGGTGAAGTCGATAAAAGAATTTATGGCTCGTTTATCGAGCATTTGGGCCGGGCAGTATATGGCGGTATTTATGAAAAGGACCATCCGCAGGCGGATGAACAGGGCTTTCGCTCCGATGTGCTGGAGCTTGTAAAAGGGCTGGATGTGCCGATTGTGCGTTATCCCGGCGGCAACTTCGTCTCAGGCTACAACTGGGAGGATGGCGTAGGCCCGCTTGATCAGCGTCCGCGGCGTTTGGAGCTTGCTTGGCGCACCATTGAGCCGAACTGGATCGGCTTTAATGAATTTATGGACTGGTGCCGCAAAGCGAATACGGACGCGATGATGGCGGTCAATTTGGGGACGAGAGGCCCTGATGAGGCGCGCAACCTGCTCGAATATTCCAATCACCCGTCAGGCACGTATTGGAGCGATTTGCGCGTGCAGCACGGCTACAAGGAGCCGCACAACGTCAAAACCTGGTGCCTCGGCAATGAAATGGACGGCCCTTGGCAGATCGGCGCTAAAACCGCCGTCGAGTATGGACGTATCGCCAGCGAGACTGCAAAGGTTATGCGCTGGGTTGATCCAACGATCGAGCTTGTCGCTTGCGGCAGCTCAGCGATCGGCATGCCGACCTTCCCGGATTGGGAAGCGACGGTGCTTGATTTAGCTTATAATGACGTGGATTATATTTCACTGCATCAGTATTACGGCAACCGCGAGAAGGATACGGCGAATTTCCTTGCGCAATCCGTGGGAATGGACTCCTTCATTAATACGGTCATTTCGACAGCTGACTTCGTACAGGCGAAGAAACGCAGCAAGAAAAAGATCAACCTTTCCTTCGATGAGTGGAACGTGTGGTTCCATTCCAATGAATCGGACAAAAAGCTTGATCCTTGGCAAATTGCCCCTCCACAGCTGGAAGATATTTATACGCAGGAGGATGCGCTGGTCGTTGGCTGTATGCTGATCAGCCTGCTCAAGCGTGCCGATCGAGTGAAGATGGCTTGTATCGCGCAGCTCGTCAATGTCATCGCTCCTATTATGACGACGAACGGCGGAGACGCATGGAAGCAGACGATTTATTATCCGTATATGCACGCAAGCCTGTTTGGCAGAGGCGAGGTGCTAGTGCCGCTCATGAGCTCGCCTAAGCATGACACTAAAGATTTTACAGATGTGCCTTATATTGAAGCTGTAGCGGTGCATAATGAAGAGAAGCAAGAGGTTACCGTTTTTGCGGTGAATCGTCATCTGGAAGAAAGCATTTCGTTCGATATCGACCTGCGCAGCTTCGGTCAAGGACGCATTTTGGAGCATATTGTTTTGGAAAATGAGGATTTGTCCGCTTCCAATACAGCAGATGCGCCTAACCGCGTAACGCCGCACACGAATGGCAGCGCGACATTAACGGATAAAGGCCAAATCCAAGCTGTACTGAACAAAGCGTCATGGAATGTCATTCGAATTAAACTGTAAAGGCTAATGGGGAACAATCGCAAGCTTAGCTCGGGTGAGACGGGCTAATCAGGCGGTTGTTCCCTCTCGTTTCATTTTATGCGATGATAAGAGGAAGGAGGGGGAACACAATGATTAAAGCCAATACAGATATAGCTTGGCTGCCGCTCTATGAGGCGCTGTCGAGCCATGTGCGGCTTCATATTATAGATTTGCTGGCAGTAAGCCCGATGAATGTCAAAGAGCTTGCAGAGGCGCTGGGGCTCAGCAGCGCGATTGTAACAATGCATATCCGCAAGCTGGAGAAGGCGCATCTCATTGAGACGAAGATGGTGCGCAAGCAGGGAGGCACACATAAAATATGTACGCTCGCCGAGCAGCATATTGAAATCGAGCTGCCCCATCACACACGCGAAGTGAAAAAAATGCATGAGAGCACGGTGCCGATTGGACATTACACCGAATATGAAGTGCATCCGACCTGCGGCATCGCGACGGTGGAGAAGGCCATTGGCCAATTCGATGACCCGCGCTTTTTTCTAGAGCCGGAGCGGATGAATGCGGGCATTTTATGGTTTGGCCGAGGATACGTCGAATATAAAATCCCTAATTATTTGCTGCCGGGGCAGCGCCCGAGCGCATTCGAGCTTGTGCTGGAGCTGGGCTCCGAGGCTCCAGGCTATAATCCGAACTGGCTGTCTGATATCAGCTTCAGCCTGAATGGAACGACCATTGGCAAGTGGACAAGCCCTGGTGATTACGGGGGTACCCGCGGCAAGTTTTCTCCTTCCTGGTGGCATAGCAACCTGAATCAATATGGCTTGCTCAAAGTCATTCGCGTGCAGGAGGATGGCACCTTTGTAGATGGGCAGCAGGTAAGCGACACTAGCGTGCAGCAGATTACACTGGATCGCAATCACTGGACGCTGCGTATCGCGGTAGATAAGGATGCTGCGCATGTAGGCGGCCTTACCCTGTATGGCAAAGGCTTTGGCAATTACAATCAGGATATGATGTTTCGGGTTTATTACGAGGAATAAGCAAATGAATAAAAGCCGTATCGCAGTCAGGTTGGGGGAAACGCTGACGATTGCGATACGGCTTTTATTATTAGAGGCGTTTGTGTGAGTTAGAACAAACTTGTGCTAAAGCACGCGACGTGCAGTTGCGTAATTTTTGCTCCACCAGCTGGAGCTTAAACTCGTAACGGTCACTCCAGGAGCGCCGTATGTATGAATGATCTGATTATTGCCGATATAAATGCCGACGTGATGAATAGGGGAATAGAAGAAAACGAGATCGCCAACCTTCAAATTGCTTCGAGATACGAACGAACCGACTTTCGATTGATCCTTCGAGCTTCTAGGCAAAGAAACGCCAACCTTAGCAAAAACATATTTGGTGAAGGAAGAGCAGTCAAAAACGCGAGTCGAACTAGTGGGAGCGCTGAATTGATAAGGAGTTCCCATAAAGCCTTTTGCCACTGACACGATTTTGGATTGGGTGGAAGCGGATGCCGCATAAGCTGCCGGTGCTTGTGTAAAAGGAACAGCAGATAAAGTAAGTGATGCGGCAAGTGCAAGGGATGCAGCCATTTTGCCAAAACGAAGTTTTTTCATGATGTGAATGCCTCTCTTCTCTGGGTTGATAGCTTGTCTATTTATATGTTTATAGCTATACAATACCACAATTAAAATTGAGAGTAATTTCCTCTGAGACCTTAAAACTAGATTTAATGGTGTTTTGATACCAATTGTTAAAAATAGATGAGAAACTTCTCATTCAATTCCAGGCTAAAATGAGAAGGGAAATGAATGCGTAATCATTCATTAGTTATTTTTTGTAAGTAAAAAATAACCCCCATGACCTTTAAGGTCATGGGGGTTATGCGTGTTTTCCTTTATTCGTTCACCAGTTCTGCTTATTAACCTTCAAGCAGAAGCGTTTCTGGATCTTCAAGCATGGCTTTCACTTTAACGAGGAAGCGTACCGCTTCAGCGCCGTCTACGATGCGGTGATCGTAGGAAAGGGCGATGTACATCATTGGACGGTTCTCAGAGCGCTCAGCGTCGATCGCAACTGGACGAAGCTGAATTTTGTGCATGCCCAGAATACCAACTTGCGGTGCATTAATGATTGGCGTGGACAGCAGCGAGCCGAACGTGCCACCATTCGTAATTGTGAATGTGCCGCCTTGCAGATCAGACAATCCGAGCGAGTTCGTACGGGCTTTGCCAGCAAGGTCAACGATCGAGCGTTCGATCTCAGCGAAGCTCAGGCGGTCTGCATCACGGACAACCGGAACAACAAGACCTTCCTTAGCTGATACGGCAATACCGATATCGTAGAACTGCTTCACAATAATATCTTCGCCTTCAATTTCAGCGTTTAGCAGCGGGAATTCTTTCAGTGCGCCAACGACAGCTTTCGTGAAGAAGGACATAAAACCAAGACCAACCTCATGCTTGTCCAAGAACGATTGTTTCCGGCGTTTACGGATGTCCATAATTGCGGTCATATCCACTTCATTGAACGTTGTCAGCATAGCTGCTGTTCTTTGAGCTTCAACCAGGCGATTCGCAATCGTTGCCCGGCGACGCGACATTTTTTTGCGCTCGTAAGGCTTAGCCGATTGGAATTTAGGTGCAGCTGGCGCTTTAGCAGCAGGAGCAGCCGGTGCTTGCGGCGCTGCCGGCTGTGTGCCGTGCGAGCGAACATCATCGGAGCTAACGCGGCTAAGCGGATCGCGGGATTGAACCTGCGTCAGGTCGATTCCTTTTTCTCTTGCAAGCTTTCTTGCAGCAGGGGAAGCGGCAACTTGACCGCCTTTGCTGTCTGCTTCTGCTGCAGGAGGCGCAATAGGTGCCGCTTGCGCTGGAGCAGGTGCTTCAACAGCAGGAGCTGCTTTCGCTGGCTCAGCAGCAGGGGCGGACGGAGCCGCTCCGCCTGCTGCAATGGAGCCAATAGCTTCGCCGATTTGAACGGTATCGCCTTCGCTGCGTGTAATCTCTTGAATCGTGCCATCCTGCTCGGCGCTGATCTCGATGTTGACTTTATCTGTCTCAAGCTCCAGCAGCACATCGCCTTGCTTAACCGAATCTCCTACCTTAACAATCCACTTGGAAATCGTGCCTTCCGTAATCGATTCTCCCATTGCGGGTACTATAATTTGTTGCACAGTGGCTACCTCCCTGAGTTGTATGTCAATGACGGACTATGTTTCAATGTTTGCAAAATAATATGCTGCTGCTCAAAAGCGTGTACTTGCTGGAAGCCGCTCGCTGTGCTGGAACGCTCTGGGCGTCCAATGTAGCTTACGCTTGTACCTTCTGGCGCAATCGCACGGATGCGCGGATCGGCATAATGCCACGAGCCCATATTTTTCGGCTCTTCTTGAACCCACACAATTTCCTTCAGTTGAGGGAAGCGGGCGATAATTTCAGCAATTTCCTTCTCAGGGAAAGGATACAGCTGCTCGACACGAATAATGTGCAGCCAATCCAGGTCTTTCCCTTGCTCCTTCTCGATTGCATCTTCCAGATCGATTGCAATCTTGCCTGTGCACAAAATCAGGCGCTCTACGCGCTCCGGCTTGCTGCCTAGGCTCGGCTGCTCAACGACCAGCTTGAACGAGCCATTGCTAAGCTCGGAAGCGCTGGAAGCGACGCGCGGGTTACGAATCAAGCTCTTAGGAGCCATAATAATCAACGGACGTGCAGCTTCGCTTTCCGTAATGGAAGCTTGGCGGCGCAAAATATGATAATACTGCGCAGCGCTCGTCAAGTTGGCAACCGTCCAGTTTTCTTCGCCTGACAGCTGCAGGAAACGCTCCAGACGCGCACTGGAATGCTCAGGTCCTTGACCTTCATAGCCATGCGGCAGCAGCATAACGATGCTGGATTTTTGCGACCATTTCGAACGGCCTGCGGAAATGAACTGGTCAATAAGCACTTGCGCGACGTTGGTGAAATCGCCATATTGCGCTTCCCAAATAACCATCGTTTCCGGCGCGTGTACGTTATAGCCATATTCAAAGCCTAGAACAGCAGCTTCGGAAAGCGGGCTGTTATGGATTGCGAACGATGCTTTCGCCTGCGGCATTTGGTGCAGCGGGCAGAACGTTTCGCCTGTTTCAGCATCATGCAGCACGAGATTGCGATGAGCAAATGTTGCGCGCTCGACATCTTGGCCGCTAAGTCTGATCGGCTTGCCGTCAGCGAGAATCGTAGCAAAGGCAAGCGTCTCCGCATGGCCCCAATCAAGCTTCTCGCCTTCGTTCAATGCATTTGTGCGGCGCTCCAAAATCTTCTGCAGCTTCGGATATACAGTGAAGCTTTCAGGGAAACGAAGCAGCTCGGTATTAATCGATTGCAAGGTTTCAATGGATACAGGGGAAACGGAAGTCGTGTTATCCTTTTCTCCTTGCAGTCCTTGTGTCTGATGAACAGGCTCTTGGCCATCACGTGCCTTCACTTCGTCATAAGCAGATTTCAGGCGGTCTACGACGCCTTGCTTAAGCTCCGCTACTTCAGCTTCTGTAATAGCGCCAGCTGCAATCAGTCTATCAGAGTAGATTTTGCTTACCGTTGCGTGAGCCCGTACTTTCTTATAGATAAGAGGTTGAGTCGTTTCCGGATCATCCGTCTCATTGTGTCCATATTTACGGTAGCCAATCAGGTCAACTAGGAAATCCTTCTTGAAAAGAGTCCGGTATTCGCTGGCCATCCGCGCTGCAAAAATACAAGCTTCAGGATCATCAGCATTAACGTGCACGATTGGAATTTCATAGCCTTTAGCCACATCGCTTGCGTATTGCGTCGAACGGGAATCATGGCTTTCTGTAGTAAATCCAATGCGGTTGTTGACGATCACATGAAGCGTACCGCCGCTGGTATAGCCTCTCAGCTGAGCGATATTCAAGGTTTCCGCTACGATGCCTTCGCCAGGGAATGCTGCATCACCATGCATAACAATAGAAGCAGCTGTGTCCAGGTTTGTTACCGGATAACCAGGCTTGCTGCGATCATCCTGTGCTGCACGAGCAAAGCCGCCGACAACCGGGTTGACGAATTCAAGATGGCTCGGGTTGTTCGCAAGCGTAATGCGAGTTTCAACCGTTTCGCCAGTCTTGAACGAACGATTGGCGCCCAAGTGGTACTTCACATCGCCAGTCCAGCCGTAGTTGATGCCGATCGAGCCTTCGGACGGAATAAGCTTCTTGTTCGGCGAATTGTAGAACTCGGAGAAGATTTTGGTATAAGGCTTGCCCAGTACATGCGCCAAAATATTAAGGCGCCCACGGTGTGCCATGCCCATCGCAATTTGGCTCACACCGTCATTTGACAGCTCGTGAACCAATTCATCGACTATGGCTACAAGCACGTCGTTGCCTTCAACGGAAAACCGTTTTTGACCGACGAAGGTGCGCTGCAGAAAATCTTCAAATTGCTCTGCTTCAAATAGCTTGACGAGCAGCTTCTTGCGTTCTTCCTTGTTGAGTGCAGCAGAAGGCAGCTCGCGCTCAACGCGCTTCTTGAGCCAAGCACGCTCCGCTTCATCATGCACATGGCTGAATTCGAAAGCAAGCGTACCTGTGTAAGCTTTAAGCAGCTTCTGGATGGCTTCCCATGCATTAGCAACATCGGAAGGGGCATTCGTCCATACGAGCTCAGCAGGCAGAGCCAGCAGATCCGTCTGAGTGATGCCATACGTTTCCGGGCTTAGCATCTTCGTATTTGATTTAGGTCCGATATCGAGCGGATCAATATCAGCCGCCAAATGACCGAAAGCGCGGATGTTCCATACAAGCTTGCCGGCAGCGACCAAATTTTGAAGCGTTTTCGCATCGATTGAAGCAGCGCCCACCGTTTGTGGTGCAGCGGCAGTTTGACCTGCTGCATAAGCAGGCGGCTCGCCAAAGCGGGCAAATAAATCGCGGTATTCAGATGTTACGGTTTCAGGGTTTTGTTTAAATAGCTCATATTGTTCTTGGATGTACCCATAGTTGGGGCCATAATAGCCTTCCCACGGGTTTGGGTTAGTTTCATTGCCAATCGACATTTTCGACAGATACCTCCGTCTTTGAATTTTGTAAGTTTATGGACGGAATCAGAACTAGCATATGACTTCATTATAGTACAGAACGACATGGAAACTTAAATAACGATTATGTATCATAACTATCTTGAAAATAGATCAATCGGTGAGCCGCTAGTCCATCTTCTCAGTCTCTCCCATTTATCGGTTATTCAAAACCGATTGTTAAGGGCTTTGAGCAAAAAATGTATGCCCTTTCAATTTATACGAAGCAGCCTGCCTAAAGTTTCAATTGTCCATTCTTAGGGGCAGCGGTAAATTTCTCTTTTGCCGGTTATCCCCTTAGCTCAGAAAAGGGTGGGACGATGTGGGTTTTTATTAACGTATCACTATCTCATCAGCGCTTTATTTCAGATGAAGATGGCGTTTAGGCGGTTTGGATGGTTTGCGCTGCTTGTGCTGCAAGCGGCGAGCTGTTTCTGAGCTAAGGGGATAATGGCTCAAAGCGAAAGGAAGAGGCTGCAACCTTTTTGAAACAGGCATCGTTTATAGGAATAGAACGCGTTCAACAACTAAAGGAGATTGATTCTAATGAAGAAACGTATCGCAACAGCATCTATTTCTGCTGCCGTGGCTCTATCGGTAGCGCTGACAGGTCAGGCTTTCGCAGCAAGTTCATTTACGGATATCGCAACCTCCCCGCAAAAGGCGCAAATTGAGACGCTTCAAGGGCTCGGAATTGTAAATGGCGTATCGCAATCGCTGTTCCAGCCGGAAGAAAACTTAACAAATGCACAAGGTATTTCGCTTATTGTAAAGACGACGCAAATTAGCCTTGCCGCCATTTCATTTAATAAAGCTCCAGAAGCAGAAGGCATTTTTAGCAATGTGAAAAATAATGCCTGGTACGCGGACAGCTTCATCATCGCGCACTACAACGAACTCGACATTCCAGCTGATATTGACCCGAATGCCCCAATGACACGCGAGCAGTTCACGCATTACCTCGTGCAGGCGCTGGAAAAGACCGGACAATACCCGCTGATCAAAATGTATGTCGTCATTTCGGACGAGAGCGACATTACGACTGAATATCAAGGCACCATTCAGCGCGCTTTGCTATACAAGCTTACTGCATTGGATGATAAAGGCGAATTCCATCCACAGCAAATTTTAAACCGTGCTGAATCCACAGCGATGCTGTACAATGCGCATCAATTTATTAAGGAACATAACGAGCAGCTTGAAGGAGAGACTGGTGACCAATCTCTAGAAGAGCAAGGGGTAAAGCCAGCACAGTAATAAACGTTTAAATGCAGCATAGAAACCTCCAACCCTACTGTAAGTAGCGGGTTCGGAGGTTTTTTTTCGTTTATGCCATGAAAACGCTGTTTTATTGACGGATTTTTTGGTTCAGGCCTAAACGCGTGCTTGTTTGCATATACAGGAAGATGCTAGACTAAAGTTGTAGGGAATTTATCTGAATAACTCCGGCTTTTCAAACATAAAAAATCAAAAGCAGCTTGCGTGAAATCACGATGCATCTATAGATAAAAGCAGGACGATCTTGAACCTGGAGGTGTACATTCATGAGCCTGATTCAAAAAGCAATTGATTATGCAGCGGTGCTGCATGGGAATCAGCTTCGCAAAGGGTCAAATATTCCTTATATTTCACATCCGTTCGGTGTGGGTATGATATTAATGGAGGCGGGTTGCCAAGCGGAGTGGGTGGCTGCGGGCATTTTGCATGATACGCTCGAAGATACGGAGGCGACGGAGGAAGCGCTGCTGGAGCTTTTTGGCCCGGAAGTGACGCGAATTGTCGTCGGCTGTACGGAGCCCGACAAATCCTTGTCTTGGGAAGAGCGCAAGCAATATAAACTGGATTATTTGAAAAAGGCGCCGCTAGACATCAAGACGGTAGCCTGCGCGGATAAGCTGCATAATATGGGCTCGACGCTTGCTGCTTATGAGCGGGAGGGCGAGAAGGTATGGGAACGCTTCAACCGCGGCAGGGAGCAGCAGGAATGGTATTACAAGGCGGTGGCGGACAGCCTCGGCCATGAAGGCAGCTTTCCGCTGCTGGACGTTTTAAATCAAAAAATTGAGGCGATGTTTGGTCAAAGGGAAAGCGGGGACAGGGCATAATGACATTGATTAACCAACTGGTGAGCGGAGACGATTTTACCGGATTTTATTTGCTTAGAGAGCTGGAAGTGAAGCAGACCAACGGGGCAACGCCGAAAGATTATTTTGACATCGTATTATGCGATGCCAGCGGCCAGCTTTCCGCTAAATATTGGGACGTATCGAGTGCGGATAAGGAAACCTTTTTCCCAATGGGATTGGTAAAAATCCAAGGCAACGCTCATACATACCGGGAGAAGCTGCAAATAAAAATTTCGCGCATGCGCAAGGTTACGGAAGAGGACGGGGTAGCGCTGACGGATTTCATCCGCTCGGCGCCGGTTCGTCCAGTCGATCTCGTGCATACGATTAAACAGGTAACGGAGAGCATTGCTGATCAGGAAATTAGAACCATCGTCACGTATTGCGTTGATAAGGTCGAGGACAGACTGATGCATTATCCGGCTGCGAAAACGCATCATCACGCTTATTTTGCCGGTCTTGCTTATCATATTGTACGGATGCTGGAAATAGGCGCTTTTATTTGCAAGCAGCGTCCATTCTTGAATGCCGATTTAATCAAGGCAGGCATTGTGCTGCATGATATTGCGAAGCCGGAGGAGATGGTTGCCCAGCTAGGGATCGTATCCGAATACAGCCTGTCTGGCAAGCTGATGGGGCATATTTCGCTCGCATCCAACTGGATTACGGAAGCGGCTATTCGCTGCGACATTGATCTGGAGTCGGAAAAGGTGCTCGGTCTGCAGCATTTGGTGCTCTCCCATCACAATTTGGGTGAATGGGGCAGCCCGGTGCAGCCTCAGACAGCAGAAGCGGTCGCGCTGCATCATATTGATGCCATGGATGCCAAGCTGCAAATGGTCGAGGATGCGCTGGACACGACGCCGGACACGGAACCGTGGACACCCTTTATTCGCGGGCTCGAAAATAAGCCTATTTATCGGATGAAGCTGTAACTCTGCTTAGAATAACAGGGAACAAACATATCTATAAAAATTTGAGGTGACAATAACGGGTACGCAGGCTCATGCTTGCCAGGCCCGTTCAATACCAATGGCAGAAATCATACAAACGCCGATTAAGCAGTGCGCGTACTGTAACGAAGACAAGCCGCTTGGCGATTTTTTGCGCCGTACCGGCCGGCGCTCGGGCCCTGACTCGCGGCGCGGCGCCTGCCGCTCCTGCAGGAAAGAACGGGCGAGCTCGCAGGCCGCGCCAGCAGCTGTTGTGGAGGCGCCAGTTGTACAAGCAGGCGCCGCGGATGAGTCTAGGCTGGAAGCGGCGGCTGCTGGCGTCCAGAAGAAGTCCCGCCGGAAGCGCGGCGGGAGAAGAAGGCGGGCGAAGGCCGCAGCGGCAGTAGCCGCCGCAGCTGAGCAAGCGGCGAAGGAAACGGGCGGCAGGGAAGCGGCGAAAGCCAGCGCAGCTGCCCCGAGAGCAGGCGCCCAGCCGCCAGGAGCGGATTCAGCAGTGGCGGCAGTGGTGCAGGAAGCCGGCGCAATTAGCAGGCCAGGCGTCGTTCGCAAGCTGGAGAAGAAGGCACCGCGGGCGAAGACGGCTGCCCGCTCGCCGAAGCAGCGTCCTTTGCCGAAGCCGTCTAATCATTCGCCGACGGACCCTGCCTATTTGCGTCCTTCCGGGCAAGGCACGGTATGGATGAGAGGCAAAACCGACAAGGGCAGGCAGTGGTATCAGGAAATTGAACTGGAGCTGGCCGTTATACTCGTTAACGAGCATGCCGCCGTTGTCGTGAATCGCCGGACGATTCGCAGGCTATTCAGCAATAAAGATTTTCGTAAATATATTTTAACGCGGGATAATTATACTTGCTTTTTCTGCAAGCAGTATGGCGATACGATCGACCATATGCTTCCGCGCGCCAAGGGCGGCCATACGACGCCGGACAATTGTGTTTGCGCTTGCCATATGTGCAACCAGTCGAAGGCAGACAAAAACCTGGAGGATTTTATGCGGGAAGTATAGTCCCATTAACAAAAAGCGCCAACATACGAGCGGGCAGCCATGCTGCACGGTATGTTGGCGCTTATTTGTGTAGGAAAAAGTTAGACGTGGAACAGCTTCTACAAGTTCAGTGCGTTGACAAGCTGGATCGAGGCATTGTAGTAGCCTTCGTTCCAGCCATAGTTATACATGCTGTCCTCGTAGCTCATGATGCCAATTATAAAAAGTAAAAACACCAGCAAGCTGAGGAATAGGCTAATAGCTCCGCAAATGAGGCCGGCTATCGCCATGCCGCGTCCTTGCTCTCGCGTTTTTGGAATTTGGTTAAGCGAAACGATGCCCATTACGACAGCGACAATGCCTAATAGTATACCGATGAACGGGATGAAGGATGTAATGCCGCACACGAGCGCGGCAATTGCAGCACCGTTCGTCTTCTGCACTGGTGGCTGGAATGGCGCATGGTTTTGATAATTATGCCCATTGTTATAGTCGTTCAAGGATGGTTCCTCCTAAGCTTGGAAATATGATGAAATCAGGGTTTCCATTATTATACGTCTCTTTTTACCCGAAGGCTATACATTACTTGGTAAAGAGAGGGACATCTAATCCGTTTTTTGAACCAATCGAACGATTTGGAGTGCTTACTGATCTGGCGACGCTCCATATCTTGCGAGCGCAAGGGACGATGCCTCACGCATGCGGCGCTGCAAATAATCGCCTTCGGTCACTTTAATTCGCTTGCCGAGGAAGCGGATTTTTGACAAAACATATTCTGCTTCATTACTTGGAAACGTCAGCTTAATCGTATAACGGTTGAGCTGGTCATCGTAGGACACAACCTTCTCAAAGCAGGAAAAAGCGTACAAAATTCGCGACAGCTCCGCATTATACGTTTCCATAACCTGAATGACTGCACTCGTGCTGCGCTTAGTGAGCAGCGCCTCAATAGAGGCGGAAAGCTGTACATAACGCTCAGGCTCGCAAGGCATATCTTGAATGGCGAGAATCGTTTGCAGCTTCGTGCTCATTAATGTCCTGTGGCGCTGGTGATACCAGAGCAAATACCATTCTTTTTTCACCATGGAATATTCCAGCTTATAGGGCACGCCGGCTTGTTGTTCGTGCTGTCTGCCGTTTTTGATCATGTAGCTCAGCTTGATTTGGTTGCGATGCATAATTGAGCGTCTAAGCTGGCGCAGCAGCGGGTGGTACACTTGCAGCTCTTTGCTGGCGGCTTTCTGAATGAGCGGACCGGCTGTTTCCATAACGCTGTCCTGCTCAAGCAGGCTTTCAAGCTTCGCGAGTGTTCCGGGCGCAAAAGCCTGCACCGCTTCAGGATGCTGCAGCATCGCCTTGAGCCAGCTTCGTTCATTCCCCGTCACCATAAAGGTGCCGGAGTCTTCAAGGCGGGACATGAGCTGATAGTTGAATATTTTCTCAAACGGATTCATAGTAACCAGCAATCTCCTTCCATTCGTCAATCATCTCATTGCGCAAACGGAGAGGCTCCAGCACCTCGCAGCTTGAACCGAAGCTGCGCAGCCAAGGCCTGATTTCGAACGTGCCGTTCACTTCGATTTCATATATGAAGGAATCTGCGCCAGCCTCCTCGATAATGCGTCCCCACTGGCCTTGCAGCAACACGCGTTCCTTAATGAAGTTGTGCGGTGCCCCTACAGGGTGAAAGAAACGGGCACGCACCGTAACGGTTCTTCCCGTATCAATGAGCCAGCTTTGCGCCGTGCGCGCTTCGAGCTGTGCCAAATGCTGCTCAAATTGCTCCTGCGGCACAGCCTCGCCCTCCTCAATTTGCGTCATGCCCTCCATCCTGTATTTCACAATAACTTTGTCTGAACGAAAGCCGAGCAAATACCAGCGTCCATACTGGTGGTCATATACGACTTTAATCGGAATGGCGACCTCTTCCTTGCCCGTTGTATCGCGCTCGAACAAAGGGTTCGTGTTGCGAGAGGCATAGCTGGTTTCTTTTTTCGGTGAAAAATAAAGAAATTTCACCTTCCGGCGCTGGCGAATGGCGGCCAGCAGGCTGAATAAATGAGCTTCATCCAGCAGGCGGGAGTAAAAGTGATATTTATATAAAAAAGCGTCCAGCGTGGCGTTGTCCTCCTGCGTGCGCTGCAAATGTTTTTTCAAGCTGTCGCGCAGCATGTAGCCCTGCACGGATGGAACATGCGTATTTGCCATGACGTCGGCAAAATCGTATAAATCCAGCAGCTCCTCCTCCGTCAGCTCCTGCACCAGCTCGTTTGCCAGCCGGTAGCGGTACGGACGAGGCCCCGGTTCTTTGCGGATGACGCCGACCTCTTCCAAATATTTCAGATCGCTGCGCACCGTTTTCTCATCCGGTGGCGCCAGCTCAGCGGGCATATTGCCGCAGCAAGCGTCCATCAGCTCCATGGCGGTCATGGCACTGCCGCTTTGCAGCGTCTCCAGCAGCAGGGAAATACGCTTGCTCTCGGTTTCCTTCAGCGACTTGGCGCGGAATAGAAAGAGCAGCATAGGATCGGCGGAATCAAAATAGCTATAACGAACGGTCTCTGCAAATTCCTTGCCCTGTTCCTCAGGAAGCTGCTGGTAGACGGCGTTTACAATTTCCTTGAGCTTTTTAATCGTTTTATCAAATGTATGAATGGAGATGCCGAGCCGATCTGCGAATTGCTGCCGATTATAGGCTCCGCTTGTTAACACAAGCATGCGCAGAAACTGAATCTCTTTATCGAAGCTTTCTTTAGCCAACGGTGGTCCCCTGCCTTCCAGCTTACTCTCGCTTTCTATTGTTTTATTCTATGAAGGATTAGTAGCGTTGTCAAAAAAGACCATAGGCGTGAAAAAAGTTATATTTTTCCTGGTCGTAATACTTTCGCCATGTTCGAGGGGGGATTTTTAAGGCAAAATCAGATCCATAAGAGCGGCTACGGAGCGTCAGTGACGCAGGGCAGAATGAAGGAGGAACAGCAATGATCAACACAATGAATGACATGACGAAACAAGTACTGCAGAAGACGATTCAGCTTAAAGGAACCAATCACCGCGAGCTCAGCCTTCCAAACGGAAAGCTGCATGTATACGCAAATGATGAAGTGTTTGCATCACTTGAGCCTAATGTATATCAAATGGCTGACAACAATTTGCGCATTCCGCGCAATCAATATATGGGTTATACGCCGGATGCGCATATTGGAGTAGGAACGTGCATTGGAACGACGGCCGTCTGGAATATGAAGGATGGCTTTATCTCGCCGTCGATTGTGGGATCGGATATCGGCTGCGGCATGAGGGTGCATACAACGCCGCTGCATAAGCGCGATATTCAGGATAAAGAGGTGCGCCGCGCACTAATTAGAGCGATTGAACAATACGTGCCAACCCACGAGCGGACGAATACAAATTACGCGGATATCGATATTATGAGCGTTGTGCAGCACGGGCTAAAAGGGCTTCCGGCCCAGTATGTGCCTAATGAGCAATGGCTGACGCATGTCGAGCAAGCGGCATTCGCCTTCGACCATGCTGCGCTGGAGCATTTGCCGCCCCGTATTATGCGTAATGCCCATGGGCAGTTAGGATCGCTCGGCAACGGCAACCATTTTATTGAAATTCAATATTTGGACATCAACGACGAATACGGCGAATTGGCGGAAAAATGGGGCTTGTTCGACGGCCAGGTCGTCGTCATGATCCATTCCGGCTCGCGCTCCTGGGGCGCTGCCGTTGGCCGTGAATATAACAAGGTCATCAAAGAAGCGATGTACCAGTGGGGAATTAGCAACCCTGATCCAAATCTGGTGTATGCACCGATTGAAAGCCGCGAGGGACAAATGTATTTGAATCTCATGTATTCGGCGCTGAATTTCGCCGTCAGCAATCGCCATATGATTGCGTTTGGCGTCCAGCAAGCGTTCCGGGATGTTTTTGGCCCGGAGATGGAGCTGCCTGTGCTTTATGATCTGATGCATAATTACGCGCTCAAGGAGTTTCACCGCAAGCAGCCGATGCTCGTTCATCGGAAGGGTGCGACGCGTGCGCTGCCGCCGAACCATTTTTTAAATACGCCTGCTTATAAGGAGACGGGGCATCCTGCTCTTATTCCAGGCTCGATGGGAACGGCATCCTATATTATGGTCGGCAAGGATGAAGGGGTGAAAAACTTCTATTCCATCTGCCATGGGGCGGGGCGCGCCAGATCGAGACGGGCGACGAAGGAACTCGTCACCGTCGATCAATTTGAGCAATCGCTGCGTGTCGGGAGCGACGATGAAATTTTGGTCAACCACCGCTCATTGAAGGATATTCTCGATGAATGTCCGCAGGCTTACAAGGACGTGGATCAAATTATCGATAGTGTGGTCGGCGCTTCGCTTGCGGCTGTCGTTGCCAAATGCCAGCCGATGGCTGCCATTAAAGGCACTTAGAGACTGCGACGAAATAAAGTACCGCTAATTTCCTCGCAGCTCCTTAACTTTGCTATTTAAGATAACTTCAATAATAGATTGGGCTGCATAGCTTATGGCTTGCCATGGCATGGATTTCAGTATGATCCAGCAGTACGGGCGTACACTGTGCGCTTGTGTGCTGCAAAGCGCATGAAGCTTGGGCCCCACCAGCTTTAGAATCGGGTTCGAATCCCAACCGTTTTTATACGGAGCATTGGAGCAGCTGTAGCTACGCTATAGCACACATCAACTCCCTTTCAAGGAGCAAAAAAATGAGAGACTCTTGCAGCAGGAATGCTCATGCCGGCCTTTACGGCGGCGCTGCGGCACGGCTATGCAATCGGTGGATACCGAGCAGGGAAAGCGGGTATATTTTGCGGTTAGCAAAGCGAAGGATCGGCCGGTTGAAGTTGAACACGGCCGCTATGCTTCGCAGAGCACCGCGCAAATTGCTGCGCTTGATGATGCTCTTAAGCCTGATTCCGCTTTAACCGCAGGAAGCATTCCTGATTGTAAGAATCACAACGACTCAAATGACAAATCAATCAATCTAACGTTTAACTAACCTGAATGAGGTGGCTTATATGACGACTAAATTTAAAAATCCATTGATTATACAGGATGATGAGCGCGCGCTTCTGTTCCGTAAAGGCGGATATATCAAGCTTTTGCAGCCAGGCAAATACCGGTTGTCCGCATGGCGCGAGGAAACGGCGACTGTACTGAATGTGACGAAGCGTTTTCAAGTTACGGGCAAGGATGCCGATATGTTTCTGCATGATCAGGAGCTGCTCGCCCAGCTTACTATCGTTGAGGTGCAGGATTTTGAATATGTGCTGCATTATGTAGATGGGAAATTTAATTCCTTGTTGACGGCAGGCAAGCATATTTTCTGGAATGTGCTGAAAAAGCATACGTTCGTTCATGCGGATATTCGCCAGCCTGAGATCGGCAAGGACATTAATCTCGCGATTATGTCTAAGCTTAATGGCTACTACCAGTGCGTGGAGGTCGCGAATTATGAGACAGCGGCACTGTTTTATAACAATGTGATGCAGCGGGAGCTGGCGCCGGGCAAATATTATTTCTGGAATGGCCCGACGACGGTGCTCGTCCGCAAGACGGATTTGCGCCAGCAGCAGCTTGATTTGACGGGACAGGAAATGATGACGGAGGACAAGGTAACGCTGCGGCTTAACTTCGTCTGCCAATACAAAATCACCGATCCGATTAAAGTGCTGATGATTAAATCGTTTGAAGATCAGGTGTACATTGTGCTGCAGCTGATTTTGCGGGAATATGTCGGTACGCTGCGCCTCGATGATTTGCTGAAGATGAAGCAGGAAATCGCCGCATTCGTGCTTTCCCGGCTCAATGAGAAGGGCGACGATTACGGCGTCCAGTTTCTGTCGGCAGGCGTGAAGGACATTATTTTGCCAGGCGATATTAAGGATATTATGAACACGGTGCTCATTGCGGAGAAGAAGGCGCAAGCCAATCTCATCACCCGCCGCGAGGAGACGGCTTCTACCCGCAGCCTGCTGAACACAGCGAAGCTGATGGATGAAAATACGACGCTGTACCGCCTCAAAGAGCTTGAGTTCATGGAAAAAATTTGCGAGAAAATCGGCACGATTTCGCTGTCCAGCGGCGGCAACATGCTGGAGCAGCTCAATTCGCTGCTGAGTGCAAAGCAAGAATGATAAGGTGAAGCCCTTTTACTAATCGATAGAAGGGAATAGCGATGTAGATAAATAACGCTCTCCGCTGTCTGGAAGCAAAGCGACGATGGTTTTGCCAGCATTGCTTGGCCGATTGGCAATTTGTGCTGCTGCATATGCAGCGGCGCCGGAGGAGATTCCGGCCAGCAGGCCCTCGGTTCTTGCAAGCAGTCGTGCAGTTGCAAATGCATCTTCTTTTTTAACTTTAAAAATCTCATCGACATATTGGCTGTGGAAATTGTCTGGAATAAATCCGGCTCCAAGTCCCTGAATAGCATGTCTACCCGGATTGCCTCCAGACAATACAGGCGAATCGTAGGGCTCGATCGCAATGATCTGCACAGCGGGCTTGCGTTCCTTCAAGAGCCGTCCTACACCAGATATGGTACCGCCTGTTCCTACACCAGCGATGAAAATATCAACTTCACCGTCCGTATCGCGCCAAATTTCTTCTGCGGTTGTGCTTAGGTGAATTTCCGGATTGGCAGGATTGTTGAACTGTTGGGGGATAAAAGAATTTGGCGTCTCGGCAGCAAGCTGCTCGGCCCGTCTAATGGCGCCCGTCATGCCTTCCGCTTCCGGTGTTAAAATCAGCTCGGCACCAAGCGCAAGCAGCAGCTTTCGCCGTTCAATGCTGAACGTTTCAGGAAGGGTAATGATTAGCTTATAGCCAAGAGCTGCGGCGGCAAACGCTAGCCCGATTCCGGTATTGCCGCTCGTTGGCTCGATAATGACCGAGTTTTTATGAATGAGACCTTTTTCTTCGGCATCTTTAATCATGGCAAAGCCTATACGATCCTTTACGCTTCCAGCTGGATTTAAATACTCCAGTTTTGCGATTACAGTTGCTTGCAAGTTTTGTGAATTTCTAAAATTAACAAGCTCAAGCAGCGGCGTATTTCCAATTAGTTCGGTTAAATTTTTATGAATATTAGCCAATTTTTCTCCTCCTGCTTTGTTTAATCCTACTGTTTAACTGTGATTTAAACAGTACTAAATAATCAAATGATTTGCAATAGAACAGTATCGATCGTGAATTAGTTAAAAATGGGTTGACAATTGCTGGGTACGCGAGTAAGATGAACGAAATAACTTGAAGGGAGGCCGAAACAAATGTCCGTAAATATGATGATTATCCGACAAACCAACTTCATAGCTAACGTCCATGCGGGTCGGCCTCAGCGGAACCAACTGCTGTAAGTCGAAGGATTATAGGTCAGCTGTGCGCTGTCTATACTGACTTGCAATAGCTCTAATTACTTAAGAAGCTATGGACGATGCTCGAATGTCCGTAGCTTCTTTTTTGTTGCCAAAAAAACAAAGGAGGGCTTCGGATGAGCGATTATAAAGCTAAAATAGCAGCGGAGCTGCGCAAAATAGAAGCGGAGGAACGCGTGCGTATCGTGTATGCCTGTGAGTCAGGCAGCCGCGCATGGGGCTTCCCGTCGAAGGACAGTGATTACGATGTAAGATTTATTTATGTACGGGAGACAAATTGGTATTTATCGATTTTTGAGCAGCGCGATGTGATTGAACGCCCAATCAGCGACATGCTCGATATTAACGGCTGGGATTTGAAAAAAGCGCTGAATTTATTCCGCAAATCGAATCCGCCGCTGCTGGAATGGCTGCAGTCGCCAATCAACTATATGGAGGAGACGACGGTAGCGGAGCAAATTCGCGAGGCTGCTCCGGCGAGCTTCTCGCCGCGCTCCAGCATCTATCATTATTTGCATATGGCGAAAGGGAACTTTCGCGAGTATTTGCAGGGCGACCAAGTGAAAATTAAAAAATATTTCTACGTGCTGCGCCCGGTGCTCGCCTGCCAATGGGTTGAAGAGCGAGGCACCGTACCTCCTCTGTCATTTGAGGAGCTGGTGCATGAGCTGCTGCCGGATTCGTCGCTTAAACGCGAGGTGCTCACGCTGCTTGAACGCAAGAAAGCGGGCATCGAGCTGGATTTGGAGCCGAAAATCAGCGTAATTAACGATTTTCTCGCTAGGCGTATCGCCTATTACGAGGAAGTGGCAAAGCAAGCGCCAGCTTCGGGGCAGAAGCAGGATCAAGCGCTGGATGAACTATTTCGCTCGGCACTCCGGGAAGTATGGGGGCCGGGCGCGGAATAGAGCGGCAGGCAAGGCGGCAGGGTGCAGCCGCAGCATAAGAAACGAGGAAATTTAATTGATGTTACACAACTATTATCAACAAGTGAAGCTGCCATCGGGGCAGGTGCATGTATATGCGGGGCCGGAGCTGTTTGCTGCGCTGGATTATAAAGTTTTTGAGCTTGCCAACAACAATTTGCAAATACCGAATCAAGTTTATATGGGCTACACACCTGACGTTCATGTTGGCGTAGGTACGTGCATTGGAACGACGGCGGTATGGAATATGGAGGATGGCTACGTCTCGCCTTCGATTGTAGGCAGCGATATTGGCTGCGGCATGCGGGTTCATTTGACCAATTTGCATAAGGATGAATTGAAGGATGTGAAGCTTCGCCGCAAGCTGGTGAAGGCGATTGAGAAATATTTGCCGATGGAAGAGCATGGGCGGGGCCATTTTTCAGATATTCGCTTAGAGCATGTTGTGAAAAAAGGATTGCACGGCTTGCCGAAAAAATATATTCCGGATGCTTATACACCGCGCAAAGCGACTTCGCTGACGCATGTGGAAAGCAGCAAATTTTATGTGGATGGCGGCGCGCTGGGCTTATTCCCGGAACGGGTATGGCATCGCTCGCATCGCCAGCTTGGCACGCTTGGCGGGGGCAATCATTTTGCTGAAATTCAGGCGATTGAAATTCCCGAGGAAAACCGCGAAATTGCGGAAGCATGGGGTTTGACCGATGGCCAGGTCGTCATTATGATTCATTCCGGCTCGCGTGCATGGGGCGGCTCGGTCAGCCAATATTGCAGCAGCAATATGACTAAAATGATGAAAGCGGAAGGGCTGGGCACCGCCGATCCAAAGCTGGTGTTCGCGCCGCTTGCACATCAACTCGGCAAAGATTATGTGGAGCTGATGTACTCCGCTCTGAACTATGCGGTCGTCAACCGCCATCTCATCGCTTATGCAATTCGCGAGGCGGGGAAGGATGTTTTTGGCAGCAAATTTGAAATGTCGACGCTGTATGATCTCATGCACAATTATGCATGGGAGGAAGAGCATGACGGGCATTCGTATTTCGTCCATCGCAAAGGGGCGACAAGAGCGCTTCCTGCACACCATCCGGATAATCCTGAGCCATACAAGGAAACGGGGCATCCAGCGCTCATTCCCGGCTCGATGGGCTCCTCCTCCTACATTATGGTGGGCAATCCAGGAGGACGCGACAATTACCACTCCATCTGCCATGGAGCTGGGCGCATCCGCTCGCGGAGTGCGAGCAAACGGCTCATTACAGTTGAAGAGTTTGCCGCATCAATGCGGGTGGGGATGGAGGACGAAATTGTTCTCAACCAGCGTTCGCTGGAGTCGATGGTCGACGAGTCGCCGCAGGCGTACAAGGATGTAGATCAAATTATTGAGAGCGTCGTTGGAGCCGGACTTGCCGAGGTTGTGGCCAAATGCAAGCCGCTGGCGACGATTAAGGGGGCTTAAGCGATGTTAACGGATAAACGGGAAAAAAGCCTCAGCAAGATGATGACCAAAATATTGCGGCACGCGCCCGAAAAGTTCGGCATCCTGCTTGATGAAGCGGATGGCTCCTGCTTGCTTAGCGAGCTGCTGGCCGCCATTAATCGGCAGCCGGATTGGAGCAGCATGACGGAAGCGCATATCCGCTATGTTGTGGAGCGCTCCTCGAAGCAGCGCTTTGAGCTTGCAGACGGGCGCATCCGCGCCCGTTATGGGCATAGCGTGCAAAAGGTGAGCTATCCGGCTGCGGTGCCGCCGGAAGTTTTGTATCATGGCACGAATGAAGCGGTGGTGGCGGCTATTTTGCGCGAAGGCATTCAAGCGATGGGCCGCCAGTATTGCCATCTGTCGGAGAGGCTGGATTTTGCGGCCCTTGCTGGTAGCCGAAGGGGCAAGCTGGTGATTTTGGCAGTGGATACGCAGCTTGCTGCGGAGCTCGGGGTTGTTTTTTATTATGCTGGCAATGAGGTGTGGCTGGCTGAGGAAATTCCGGCGGCATGCTGCCGGAAATATGATTTGCCGATTGATACGGTGAAAAATTAGGTAAAAGAATTACAATTTTCGCTGAGGTAATCGCAGCCATTTTTTGGTGCGAATGTGAAGCTTCCGTGAATTCCCTAGGAAATTCGCACCTCAGAAAATGTCGTGTGTTGTCGATTTTGAATGTGTATGCAAACCATACTCGGGCTGCTACTCCTTACTTACCGTTTATACGATACCAATCTCATCTGACTGTTCAAGGTATAAGGTACCGTTGCATCCGAGTGTTGCAGGAAACACATAGCTCGAGCCGCTACCGCCATTTTTTTACGGACTGAGGTTCCGCTATTCTGGCTTTTGAGACAATTTGGGGTCGTAAGCGGACAGGAAAGCCGTTATTTTCTTCATTCTCCCATCAAAATAACATTAAGCAGCGCATTAGCGTCACCTGTGCTCTTCTGTCAATAGAGTAGACACGCCCATTATGCTATTTTTTCGTAATAAAGCTGTTCGAAACGCAAGGGTGACATGTAGCCAAGCGTGCTGTTTGAACGTTTTCGGTTATAAAAGAACTCCAGATACCGATACAACTGCTCATAGGCTTCTTGCTTGGTCTTAAATTTGGGATTACAGTAAATCAATTCACGTTTTAGGATACTGTGAAAGGCTTCAATACAAGCGTTATCGTAGCAGTTTCCTCTCCGGCTCATACTGGCCTTCATCTGGTAGGTGCTGAGTTGCTCACGGTAGGCTTTTGACGCATATTGCGATCCGCGATCGGAGTGGTGGATGAGTCCTTTTTCTGGCTTTTTCGCCGCGTAAGCCTGCTTGAGGGCGTCTAGTACCAGATCCGTTGTCATGTGATCACTTAATTGCCAGCCTACGATTTGTTTCGTGTAGAGATCCAGGATGCTCGCCAAATAGAGCTTACCTTGGCGACAGGGAATGTAGGTGATGTCCGCCACCCATTTCTCATTGGGCTTGGTCGCCGAAAAATCTTGCTGCAGCTCGTTCGGTGCGACCGGCCACTCGTGATTCGAATCGGTTGTGGTGACGCGGAACTTGCGTGACATGCAGGAACGCAGCCCCTTTTCGCGCATAATAAAGCTGACCGTACGCTCCGATACGATCCAGCCTTCTTTAAGAAGCTCGTTGTAGATACGGGGGCTTCCATAACGGAATAGCGAGTCATCATAGTGCCACGTGATTCGCTGGGTGAGCTTTTCTTTTCGCTGCTGCCTTCCGGACGGCGCTGCTGTGCGCCATTTGTAATAGCCGCTCCTGGATACGTGAAGCACCTGGCACATCTTCTCCACTCGAAATTCGGAGCGATGATCTTCGATGAAGGAGAACCTTAGTTCTTTTCTTTGCTGAAGATGTGCAGCGCCTTTTTTAGAATCGCCATTTCTTCTTTCAGATCCGCCATTTCCCGCTCTTTACGGCGGGTTTCCGCTTCCCTTTCTTTGAGGGTTTGTTCGAGCTTACGGATTTTTTCCGGATAGTTGACCTCCTCCTGATCGAACGCTCGATATTGACCGATCCATTGATGCAGGGTGCTTTTGGGAATATTCAGCTACTCACAAATGTCGGCTATGGTCTTGGTCTTTTCTTGTACATACTTAACCGTCTGTCTTTTGAATTCTTCATTGTATCGTTGCCGTTGTTCTCCCACTCGCGGACACCTCTTCTTTTTCGTTACGTCTATTATTAGGCGTTCCTTAACGCTGTGTCCACTTTTTATTCTAGTTACACTGAGTCCGCAGCCTCTGCCATAATGCGTGATTCGATTGAAATAGCGGCCGCTGTGTCCGCCAATTTAAGGCGTCTTTCAAAGTGGCTATGTGGCCTCTCGAAAGACGCCTTTCTTTATTTCATTCTGTATGTGAAAAATTTCGTTGATAGAAATGAGCATAACGAGGTGTTTTTTTGCAGCTAATCGAATGCTAGGCAGCTTTACGTTTAAAGTTAATGCGTAGAACCTAGTTTTCTATTAATTTCTATCTATGCTAAACGATGAATAACGCTATTGTTTCTTTTATTTTTCTATGCAACTTTTACCAAACTATATCGTCTATTCTTTTATGGAAAAAATTGAAATTGTAAAGAGAAGAGAGGTTGCAATGATTCAAAAAAAGACACAATGTCAGGAGAGTATGATGAAGAAGATAGGGTTCTTAATGGTATTATTTATGTTTTTAGTGGCGTTCCCAAACGATAGCTTTGCAGCAGCGGTGGATACGAAGGTGATTTTGGACGGAACAGAGCTTGTGCAGCCGGAAAATACGAAAGCCGAAATCATTGACAAAAAAGTCATGATCCCAATTCGGATCGTATCGGAAAGCTTGGGCTACGATGTGCTCTGGGATAAGCAGGCACAGACGGTCACGATTAGCAAGGAAGGCACGCTCATTGAAATGACGGTAGGCCAGAAAGCGGCAAAGATCAATACGGCTGCCATAGAAATAGATGCTCCTCCTGTGATTAAAAAAGGAACAACGCTCGTTCCGCTGCGCTTCGTAGGCGAGCAGATGAATCTCAAGGTTGGCTGGAACAATACGACGAAGACGGTCACTTTAACGAGCCCGATTCCAGAAGTGGTCATCGATGAGGGGGAAACGGACCCGGTTATTCCGCCCTCTTCCGGCACGGGAGGCACCATTATTGATGGAGCTATCCCGAGTGGCGTGTCAACAGTAAGCGCTATCAGCTTTAATGACAACCGCCTTATCGTCACGACAAGCGGCAAAGTAGGGCCGAAAATTTTCGCGATGAAGGCGCCGGATCGCCTCGTCATCGATTTGCCAAATTCGGCTTTTGCACCGTCGTTTGGCGATGGACAAGCTTTGAATGGCAGCCAGATGGGCGAGCTTGTCATTACGGACAGCTCAGATGTTACGAAGGTGCGTTATTCTTTGTTTACCCGCGAGCCGTCGGCTATTCGCATCGTTTTGGATTTGAGACAGGCGACCTCCTATCAGCTTGTCAGCGATGATTCTGGCCTTTATGTCGTAGACCTTAATGTGGACGGCGACGTAGGCGGTCCGCCGATTGTGCCGCCAATCAGTTCAGACGGCAAAAAAATCGTCGTCATTGATCCCGGCCACGGCGGTGTTGAGCCAGGCAAGGTGGCGCTGACAGGGCTGCAGGAAAAAATAATCAATCTGAAGCTTTCCTTGAAGGTCGAGCAGCTGCTGAAGCAGGTGTCTGCCATTAATGTGGTGATGACGCGAAAGGATGATACTACACTTAGTCTTTCGAATCGTGCGAAGCTGGCAAATGCACTGAATGCCGATTTGTTCGTCTCCCTGCATGCCAACGGCTACACGACAACCACAGCTTCAGGCACAGAGACGTATTATGCGCGGGATTCGAGCATACCATTAGCTAAGACGATTCATCGCTATTTGGTGGAAGCGACTGGTCTGAGAGATCGCGGAGTGAAATATGGCAACTATCACGTCATACGAGAGACAACGATGCCGGCGGTTCTGCTCGAGACAGGCTTTATGAGCAATGCGTCGGATTTGGCGGTTATTACGAATGAAACGGTGGAAATGCGTATGGCAAAAGGCATCGTTGAGGGAATTAAAGAATATTTGGGTATTAAATAGTACAGCTTGTTTCTTTCAATTCCTGAGGGAGGTGGAGTTTGAATGAACACAAAGATTGCTATTGCGGCGCTCCTATTAATCGTTATGACGACAGCCGGCTGCGCGGACAAGTCATCAGCCCATCCGGCGCAAGAGGTTACTCTAGATGCTACCCAATCCAAGACGGTCACAGCAGCCACAGTCGTGGAGCCGCAGCAAACGGCTGAGGCTCCGGTATCTGCTGCGGAAGTGAAGAAGCGGACAATTGAAGTTTTTTTCTCAGACCCGCAGGGGGAAAAGCTTGATAAAGCGGGTGTGCAGATTTCTTTTTCCACACCTGTAGAAAAATATACAGAAGCCTTTAAAGCTTTGCAGCAAAGCGACAATGCCGAGCTGATACCACTCTGGTCGAAGGAGATCGAGCTGAAATCCGTCCATTTTAAAAACGGAGCGCTCACGCTCGACATTCATATGCCTGACACGGCGCGTCTCGGATCTGGCAGTGAAATATTCGCTTTGGATGCTTTAACATGGACGCTATTTCAATTCGTAGAAGTGAAAACAATTGATTTGCTCGTCGACGGGGAGCAACTGGAAAGCTTAATGGGACATGCCGATTTGGAGCATCCCATTACGAGAGGGAAATAAGCTTGATGAAAGCTGATACTTGCATCGCTATGTTTCATAATCTCTTTTAAGAGGTAAAGAGACATATAACCAAAGAGGAGATGATCATATGACAGCTTCAAATAACGGTTTAGGCGATAAAATAAAAGGCAAAGTCAATCAAGTAAAAGGCGAGATTAAAGACCAGATCGGCAAAGCGACGAACAATGAATCGCTGCAAGGAGAAGGCAAGCTGGATAAAGCCAAAGGTATCGCCCAAGAAAAAATCGGCGAGCTCAAAAATAAAATCAGCAGGTAGATGGCGGCTGCAAGCTTGGCTATAGCCGCATCGTTCATCAAGAAGCCAGCCCTCACAGTCTGTGGAGGCTGGCTTCTTGCGGCGCATAACGATCAGGCAGGAGGCGAGCGTACCCGCAAAGCATTGCAAGATAATTGCAAGGTACAGTAATGCATGGCTAACCAAAGTAAAGGAGCATTCGCCGCTGCTGTGCAGGTCGGCAAACGCTCCTTTGCTTTACGCTATTTTAAAAGTGGTCAGGCGGCATTTCGGTTGGGAAGTCCGTTTCGACATTCGGTGCAGGCACAGGCTCAATCTCGGGTGTTGGAGTGCTGGGATTCATTTCGGGCGCGGGCTGCTCGGGCAAAATCTCAGGTGGGTTCGGCGGTATGAGTTCCGGCGATTTGTCTGGATTCGGCTCTGGTAAATCGATCGGCTTTTCGTTATGAATAGACATCATATACCCTCCTCTCGCTTATTCTTTACTTACCCAAACTTGCCTTCGGACTAACCAAGAGCGGGAAACGATGGTATTATGATGGGAGAACAGACTTATTAAGATGCAGGAGATGAATAATGGATTTTACAAAACTGAATTCCTTAACGAAATATCCGAGTATCCTCACCTATCACCAGCTTGGGGAACGCGGCCGTTTAAACGACACATTAACCGAAGGTGAGGCCTTCGATTCGGATAAGCCCGTTTATGTTTATGAAAAAGTAGACGGGGAAAATGCGCGCATAATTTTGCTTCATAATGAAGCCGGGACGGACTATTTTATTGGCTCACGAGAGGAGCTGCTGTTTGCCAAGGGGGACCGAATTGGCAATCCCTATGGCAATATGGCGGCTTTGCTAACCCCGATTGCGGAGCGGATGCAGGCCAGCTTGGCGGATGGTAAGCTTGGACTTACCGTTATTTATCAGGAGAGCTATGGCGGTAAAACAAAGGCGGCCAAAAATTATACGTCCAGCGGCAGCCAAGGCTACCGGGTATTCGATCTGTTTTCGCTGACGCATGAGGAGCTTAAGCATTTGCTGGAACTGCCGATTGACCAAATTGCCAAGTGGCGCGATCATGGCGGCCAGCCTTTTTATAAAGAGGCGGAGAAAGCAGCATTTATCGAGCGCTGGAGCCTCGACGCTGCGCCGCTGCTGGCTGAGCTGGGTGGAGCTGCGTTTCCGGTCGGGCTGGAGGAGACGAGCCGTTTTCTCAGCGATTTTGCGGCCACGCGTGTAGGAATGGATGCATCCGGAAAGTCAGAAGGAATTATTGCACGAACGGCTGATCGCAAAATGATTCGTAAAATCCGGTTCGAGGATTACGAACGAACCTTTAGAAATGCGCCGAAGGCATGAACAATTTGCTAGTGTCGGGCTACCGCGCGCATGAGCTGAACATTTTTAATCAAAAGCATGAAGGCATTGCCTATATTAAGCAGGCGATTACGAATAAGCTGCTGCCGCTTATTGATGATGGCTTGCAATGGGTCATTACTCCCGGCCAATATGGCGTTGATCTATGGGCGTGTGAAGCCGTCATCGCGCTTAAGCCGCAATACCCGCAGCTCAGGCTTTCTATTATTACGGCGTATAGCAATCCGGAAGAGAAGTGGAAGGATGACAAGAAGGAATATTATGAGCAGGTGCTGAAGGGCGTCGATTATTATGCGTCGGTCAGCGACAAGCCTTATGACGGCATTTGGCAGCTGCAGGCGAGGGATGAGCTGCTGTTTCGCAAAACCGAGGGTATTTTGCTCGTGTACGATGAGGATGCGGGGGAAGGAAGTCCGCGCTACTTCAAGGAGCGTGCGCTCCGCCGGCAGCAGGCCGATGGTTATCGCTACATCAGCATCAGCTCGGATGATATTCAGAGCATTGCGGATGAGGCGAATTATCGGGATATGGACTAGCATAATAAGGCTGCCACTCGTTAGGGCGGTTTTTGACAGCAAGAGGAGGATGCAGAGATGGATGATCAGGATGATAAAAAGCAGCAAGAGCAGCATTCGGAAAAGGTGCGGCCGTTTGATTTAGAAAAGAGCGAGCCAGCTAGCCAGGCGGTGCATGTGTTCCGCCAGCCGCGGGAGTCGCAGCAGTCACTGGCGGCAGCGCAAGCAGCAGCCCAGGCTGCGCGGGAAGAAGCGGCGCAGCGGGCCGAGGCAGCCCGCCTAGCGGAAGCGGCAAGGCAGGCGGAGGTTGCCCGCCAGTCAGAGGCGGCGAGGCAGGAAGAGATTTTGCGGCGTGCGGAAGCAGCACGGCAGGAGGAACTGGCGCGCCAAGAGGAAGATGCGCGCTTGCTTGAGGCGACGCGGGAGCAAGCCGCTTTGCAGAAGCGCGAGGATTTGGAGGAAGAGCCGGGACAACGGGAACGTTACGGCGAGTATGGGGAATATGACGCATACGGCGATGACAATAGCGAATACGATGCAGATGATGCTGAGCCAGCTGTTACGGCGGCGACAGCAAGAAATGAGGCAGCTGGAACGGCTGCATCAGTGAGAAATGAAGCTGCCGGAATGGCAGGCGCTGCGGGCGCTGGTGCTGGCGCAAGTGCAGGAGCAGGAGCCAAAAGCGGAGCAGCAGGGGCTGCAAACAAGCTGCTGCAAAATATATCCGGCTCGGTTAAGCAGATCGATATGCAAATATTGCTGAAGCTGCTGAAAAATCCGCTGGAGGGGCTGAATTTAAACCCGGCCAAAGATTTGAGCTACGGTATAATCGGGATTGTCAGTGCGATAATAGGTTTCCTCTTGTTCTGGCTGCTTACAGGCAGTGCCATCCAGCTATTTTTCGGCTATGGGGTATCCGATCTATTGCGTGAGGGAAGCGGCATGAGCGCAGCGCTATTCGGCAAAATCTTGCTGCTGTCGCTAATATCGACGATTGCCTTCCTCGGTTCTTTATGGGGAATCAGCTTGTGGAGAGCGACGCAGCGTCTAACACTCAGAGCTTTCATTACGTCGATTGGAGCGATGCAGCTCGCTTCTGGAGCTGGATTTTTAATAGCGGGCGTCGTTTCGCTCATTAGCTTTAAGCTGGGCTTTTTTGTAATGGCGGCGGCACTGCTGTCTACTCTTGGCATTTCCTTGGTCGGCGCATCGGTGGCAAGCCAGGTGACGAAGGAGAAGCTGTGGTCGTATATCGTTCTTTCGGTTTGTGCTTACTTATTGTTGTTTGGCCTGTTCGGTGATTTGATCTTGTAAATTGATAAGCATAATGAGTGATGATATGTTGCTTAAACGTTGTTTCCCCTTGCGGAAGCAACGTTTTTTATTTGTTTGCAAAAGCCTTGTCCGTTATTTTGGTAAATTTGTTATGGCAGTTTGAAATCATTATTGGAGCAGTTAATGATTGAAGTTCGATAAAATATGACAGAGATCGAAAAAATAAATGATGAATTTTCAGTAAAATGAAATGATTTTAGAGGATTTTAGCACTTTATGTAGAAAATTTAATAGCTAAAGATGATAGGGGGTATTTACCATTATGAAAAAAGCTATTTTTGCAGTTGCTGCTATGCTCGTCATGGCTGGCTGCGCCGGCCAAACGGAGGATTTTTCCACAGAGGTAAGTCAATTAAAGGAGCAAGTAAGCCAGTTGAGTGCTGAAAATGAGAAGCTGAAGGCAGAGCTTGCCGAGGCCGCTAATACTGCTGCGGTAAGCGAGGCGTCTTCGGAGCCGGCACCGGAGCCATCCGCTGACGCAGGCAGTGTACTAGAATTGAAAAAAGCGCTCGTTATTGCCGACTTTGCAGAGGTTACGCTCACGAAGACAGAGTTTACGTCCAAAGTCGTTCCGCCGAAGCCTGACAGCTTCTACAATTACTACGAGATAAAGGATGCCGAAAATATTTATTTGGACATCGTTCTTAAGTTCAAAAGCTTGCTCAGCTCGTCCAAAGGCGCAGATGAATTTGCCAATGTACAAGTGAAATATGATAGCAAATACGAGTACGAAAGCTTTTCTGCAATTGAAGAGTCGGGTGGAGGCAACTTTACCTATACAAACATAACGAATATTGAACCATTAAAAACGGGAGTTCTTCACTTTATCGCTGAGCTGCCTAAGGAAGCGGCCAAAGACAAAAAGCCGATTGATATTATCGTTACGATTGAAGGCAAGGAATACGTCTACTCGTTGCGCAGCGAATAGCCGCTTCGCGAAATATATAAATAGAGGGAGAATGAAATATGAAACAGAAAGTAATTACAGTTTTGCTGGCTATGGTCATGCTGCTGGCAATCCCAACGGGGCTTTCGGCCGCTAAGGCGGAGAGCCAGAGCGTTTTTGTAAACGGCAAGAAAATCGCTTACGCGCAGGCACCAATAAGCGAGAACGGCACAACGCTTGTATCGGCAAAAGAAACGATTGAAGCACTTGGCCTCGCCTTCAGCTGGGACAAGGGCAACAAGCGGATCATCGCTTCAAGCGGCGAAATGACGATTTCGATTATTTTGAATGAGCCCGTTGCTACGGTTAATGGCATTTCTATATTTTTGGGAACGCCCGCTGTAGAACGAAATGGCCGCACCATGGTTCCGCTTCGCCTGTTGACAGATGGTCTAGGCGCTTCTATGGAAACGAAAGGCAACCAAATCAGCATTAAAACGGTAGACCCAAGCAAAAGCAAATATTATACAGGCCTGCCGCTGCAAATTACGAATTCCGCTGTGAAAAATCTAGGCACGGAAAAAATCGTTGTTAATTATGTGGAATATTATTATGCCGGTGGCGCTGTGCAGGCCTATGATTTTACAGCATCGTTGAATGCGCGCGGCAAAGCCGCTTTTAACAATGCGACCGTAAAGCCAGGCGAAAATTTTGATTCGAATGGCACGAACTATACCTTTTTCGGCAGAACCGTTTATAGCATAGTGGTGGGAGAAGAAGAAACGGTAAGCAAAAGCTACAAGCTGGCTAAACAGCTTTATGGCAATGGCGGCACGATTGAAAAGCAGATGAGAGCTCTCTACAAACAGAAGGAAGAGGACTACAAGAAGAAGCTGAAAGAGGAGCTTAAGAAAAATAATAATGTTCCTTTTAAAGTTGTTGATTCTAGCATTACTTATGATTCATTAGGATATCCGGAAGTGAATATAGAGCTATGGAATTTGACAGCTAAAACGATAGTTTCATTCGAGCTTTCTTTTAGCACCTATGACGCTTACGGCGACCCGGTAAAGGGTGGTTATCCGTACACAAACCGTTTCTACGGAAAAGGTGCCAATGTTAAAGTATTGAGCGGTTATAGTCACATATTCACATGGGATCTCTACTCCTACAGCGACACAACCAAGCTCAAAAATATTCAAATTGATCGGGTTGCATACTCCGACGGCTCTGTCTGGAAACGTAAATAATAATTGAACAAACAAGCAGAAGGTTAAGCCGGATAAAGAAAAAGAAAAAGAAAACGCCGCAGCGTTTGTATCGCCTGCCCGCAAGGGAGGAAAGCAGCGCTGCGGCGTCTTTTTTTACTGATTTCTAAAATAATGATGCTAGGCGCATCTATGTTTGGTTTTGAGGATTCATAAAGTGAACGGGGCAACAGGTCATTCCGCACGAAGTTCTAAACGGGCTTGTAGAAAGGCAGGTTAGCGTGTAGAAATGGATACAAACATATATTTTGTTCGTCATGCTCATTCAGTCTATAACCCTGATGAGTTGGGGAGACCTCTTTCGGAACGAGGTATTCAAGACGCAGAGAAAGTGGCAAATATACTATACTAAACACCGAGAAGCCCCCACCAGTGAAAGGTGGGGGCTTGCTACGCTCTTTTAATCAGAGAACTATAATATTTTCGAAAAGTGTCTTTTGCATTAAAGGGAGGAAACCCGGCGCAGAAAATTATTATGGGCAAAGCCCCGCACCTGCTCCTCAGAGTAATGCTTAAGCAGCTCATTAATCAGGTTTTGGCTTTTTGCGGCGTTTTCGAGATTATGCACGTAAGCGTTGATGCCGTCAAAATCGGAGCCAAGGCCAACATGATGAACGCCGCCAATGGCACAGTAATGGTCAATATGCTTAATTAGATCGGAGATTGTCGTAATTCCGTCCGATTCGGGCTTAATAAACTCAGGATAATAGACGACATGAACGGTTGCATTTTTGGCGAACAGCGCTTGCGCTTGCTCATCAGACAACCCTCGCGGATGATCGAATACGGCCTTGGCGTTCGAGTGGCTGGCGATCAAATAATCGGCTGTTTCCACGACGTCCCAGAAGCTCTGCTCATTCAAGTGGCTCACATCGGTCAAAATCCGGTGCTCATTGTGGAACTGTACCATTTTGCGGCCGAGGGAGGAAAGTCCCGCTCCGCGAGGCTCCAGCACCCCATCAGCAGCAAGATTGGCGAAATTCCAGGTCAGGCCGACCGACAACACGCCAAGGCGGTGAAAAATATTCAGCTTATGCAAGTCATTACCGACCGGATCAACGCCTTCAAGCGTCAGAAAAGCGCCAATCTCGTGCTCGGCCAGCTTGCCGATATCCTTCCATTCCTTGATGTGCTTCATGTCCGGATTTTTCCCTAATACTTCCTCGTAAAAATAATGCACCTGGTCGAGCGCCGATTGAAACTTCTCTTGATCAGTCAAGTTCGGCATGACGAAAATGGCGAAGCCTTGTACCTTGATGCCCCCAGTAAGCAGGCGCTGCTTGTTCGTATCCAGCTCAGGTGCATCGTTGAAGGATAGGCTGCCTTTCTTCTCCCCCAGCTTCATTAAAGCATCGCAATGCAAATCGATAATGTTCATTTAAAACTCCTTTCACCGGCATTTACAGCGGTTTAATGTCCCAAGCTTCGCTTAGGAAAGCGAGAATACGGTCAACAGAGCGCTGCACTAAGGCTTCGCCTTTCCCGGCTGTCGCAAAAGATGGATGTCCAACGACGCCTGATTTGGAAATGGAAGACAGACGGTTGTATTTGATGATTTCGGGAAAAGGATCTTCAAACGCGGGCTGTTCATCGATGATAATGGACTGGTTTACAAGCTGAGGGTAAAGATGAAGCAGGACGGAGGTGCCGATTTCACCAGCATGGCCGTTTGAAAATTTTCCAGATTCGGAAATGCCGTCATCCTGCGCCTTGATGAACCGCCAGCAATCGATTTGGGCGGCCAATACATCGCTATGCTGTTCCTTGATCTGATGCACGATTTGATTAATAACCGATACATTTCCAGCGTGGCCGTTAATGAAGAGTATACGTTTGAAGCCCCATTTTAACAAGCTGGTTACTATGTCGCCGAGATAAGCTTTTAAGCTTTCGGGGCGAATCGTAATGGTTCCGGGAAAATCATTTAGTACGGTGGAATCTCCAGCCTCTACGTTTGGTCCGATCAGTGCGCCAACACACTCGGCAACGAGCTCTGCCAATTTGGCTGCCAGCAGCCCATCCGAGCCAAGAGGCAGATGAGGGCCATATACCTCGATTGCGCCTACAGGAACAATGACCAGCTCCGTTTGTTTTTTGTATTCCTCGAAGACGGTCCAGCTGATGTCTCTTAATTTGCGGCTTTTCGTCATAATGCGCTCTCCCAATTGTATGAATTTTAAAATATAACTGATGAATCTCGCTCCATCAAAGATGGGCCTGTCTAAGCTTGGTTGTACAAATGGCAGGCGACCTGCCTTCCGCCGACATCCCGCAGCTCAGGCTTGTCGGTACGGCAAACGGCCATGCAGGCATGGCAGCGCGTATGAAAAGCACAGCCGGGAGGCGGGCTCGCCGGGCTCGGCACATCGCCCGGCAGCACAATGCGGCTCTTTTTGGCAAGCGGATCAGGGGTGGGTACGGCGGACAATAACGCCTGCGTATAGGGATGCAGCGGCTCTGCAAACAATTCGCGTTTGCCTGCCAGCTCTACAATTCCGCCCAAATACATTACGCCGATCCGATCGCTTATATGCTTGACTACGCTTAAATCATGGGCGATAAATAAATAGGTAAGCTTGAACTGCTCCTGCAAATCCTGAAGCAAATTAATAATTTGCGATTGAATGGAAACGTCGAGAGCGGAGACGGGCTCATCTGCGACGATCAGCTTGGGGTTCAGCGCAAGTGCGCGGGCAATGCCGATCCGCTGCCGCTGCCCGCCGCTGAACTCATGGCCATAGCGATCCGCATAACGGCTGTTTAAGCCGACGGTTTCCAGCAGCTCATCGATCCGTCTAGTCCTTTCCTTGCCGGTTGCTGCTTGATGAATGTCGAGCGGCTCGGCAATGAGCTCGCCCACCGTCATACGGGGATCAAGCGAGGCGTATGGGTCCTGGAACACCATCTGCATATCCTTCCGCAGCTTGCGCAGCTCCTCCACCGGAAGGCCGACCAAATTGCGGCCCTCATACTTAATTTCGCCTGCCGTTGGACGAAGCAATTGCAGCAGCGTACGGCCTGTTGTAGATTTGCCGCAGCCGCTTTCACCCACAAGGCCCAGCGTTTCGCCTTTGAAAATCGTAAATCGCAGGCCATCGACCGCCTTCACATGTCCTACCGTCCGATTGAACAGCCCTTTTTTGATCGGAAAATATTTGGTTAAATGGCTTACCTCAAGCAGCGGTTCATTCATTGGAACGCCTCCTTTGCTTCGGATGCATGGAGCCAGCATCTGGCTGAATGCCCAGCCCCTACTGCTTCGAGCTGCGGATGCTGCTCATGGCAAATCGCTTGCGCAAATTCACAGCGGGGGCTGAAACGGCATCCTTCCCGCAAGCTTCCGGGCGGCGGAACGCTGCCCGGGATGGAATATAGTCTGCGCTCATCCGTTTCAAGCGTGGGCATCGACTTCATTAAGCCTTGTGTATAGGGATGCTTGGGACTTGTGAAAAGGGTGAGCACGTCGCATTCCTCGACAATTTGTCCCCCATACATAACGGCTACGCGGTCGCACATTTCCGCAACGACGCCAAGATCATGCGTAATAAGCAAGATGGAGGTGCCATGGCTCGTTTTTAGCTGCTGCATTAGCTCCAGAATTTGGGCCTGTATCGTAACGTCTAGTGCGGTCGTCGGTTCATCGGCAATGAGCAGCTTGGGATTGCAGGCCATCGCGATGGCGATCATAACCCGTTGCCGCATGCCGCCGGACAAGCGGTGGGGGTACTCCCGCAGCATTTGCTCGGGGCGAGGAATGCCAACCAGACGCAGCATTTCAATTGCCCTTGCTTTCGTCTCAGAGCGGCTGAGCTTCATATGAATGCGAATGGCTTCAAGCAGCTGTTCGCCGATCGTAAACACGGGATTAAGCGCGGTCATCGGCTCTTGAAAAATCATTGCCATGTCATTGCCGCGCACGCTGCGCATTTCCTTCTCGGAAAGCGCAAGAATATCCCGGCCATCGAAGGTGACGGAGCCTTCGACGACTTTGCCTGGCGTTAAACGCATGGCGGTCAGCGATGTCACGCTTTTGCCTGAGCCGGATTCTCCGACAATACCGACCGTCTCGCCTTCATAAATCGTAATATCAATGCCGTCTACAGCGGGAATGACGCCATCGCCAGTATGAAAATACGTTTTGAGCGCCTTTATTTCCAGTAGCTTGCGTTTCAATGCGGGCCCTCCTTAGCTAAACCTTCATTTTTGGATCAAGGGCATCGCGCAGCCCATCGCCGAGCAGATTGAACCCAAGGACAACGAGCATAATAGCGATGCCCGGCACGATGGACAGATGGGGCGCGGTGCGAAGAAATTCCCGGCCTGCGCTCAGCATGGCCCCCCATTCCGGAGATGGCGGTTGTGCGCCCATTCCAAGGAAGCTTAACCCTGATGCCGATAAAATGGCGGTAGCTACGCGCAGCGCCGAAAGCACAATAATGGGAGCAATGCTGTTCGGAATAATATGCTTCAAAATAATGCGTCTGTGCTTGGCGCCCATGGAGCGCGAGGCTTCAATATATTCTTTGTTTTTAACCGACAGTACAGCGCTGCGGGTAATCCAGATGAACGACGGCACGGAAAAAATGCCGATGGCAATCATGAGATTCACCATCCCGGGACCAAGCACGCTTACAATGGCAAGAGCCAGCAGAAAGCCGGGAAAGGCCATGAAAATATCGGTGATCCGCATAATGACCGATTCGATTTTGCCGCCAAAATAACCCGCTATTGTGCCGAAGGCTACGCCAAAAACGACAGAAATGACGACGCCGACAATACCTACCATGAGCGAGATGCGCGACCCATAAAATATCCGTGACAAAATATCCCGCCCATATTCGTCCGTTCCGAATGGGTGGCTAAGGGATGGCGCTTGCAGCAGCATATCCATGTTTTGCTCGAGTGGATCATAAGGGGAGATCCAAGGTGCCAGTATGGCAATAAAAATAAAGAGGCCAACGATCCATAGGCCCAGCAGAGAGCGCTTGTTGCTTATGAGCCGCTTGAGCACTTGCTTGTAAAGGGCCTCTCGTTTGGCAGGCCCATCGTCATAAGCCGATGGAATGCTTTGGGCAAGCAGGGATGCAGCTTTGGGTTCACTCATCGTTAGGCCTCCTTCCGGTCATAACGGATTCGCGGATCGACAGCGGCATAACACAAATCAACGAGCAGATTGACGATGACGAAAATAAGCGCAACGAATAAAATGCTGCCCTGCACAGCCGAATAATCTCTAAACTGAATCGATTGAATGATATAGCGGCCCAGACCATTCATGGAGAAGACGGTCTCCGTAAGCACTGCGCCGCCGAGCAGATTGCCGATTTCCATACCGATGACGGTAATAATCGGAACGAAGGCATTTTTAAGCGCGTGTTTGTAAATGATGAGCCACTGACGGACCCCTTTGGCTTTTGCAGTACGAATATAGTCTTGATTAATGACCTCAAGAATGCTGGAGCGTGTAAGCCGTGCGAGCACAGCGGCAGAGGAAATGCCGAGAACGAGTGCCGGAAGCACAAAATGCTTCAGCTCGCTGCTGCCTCCGGAAGGCAATATGGGAATATAATAGGCAAAAATAAGAATGAGAATTATGCCCAGCCAAAAAACGGGCATCGATATGCCGAACAAAGAGAAAGCCATGGCCGCATGATCGCGGGCACTGCCGGGTTTGGTTGCAGCGAAAATACCGGAAAATAGCCCGATGACAACGGTAACCAGCGTAGCCAAAATCGTCAGCTTCACCGTGCTCGGGAACCGCTCCATAATTTCCTGCAGCACCGGATTGTCCGATCGCAGCGAAGTGCCGAAATCGCCTTGCAGCAGCTGCCAATTATAATCGATATATTGCTCGTAGAGCGGACGGTCGGTTCCGAGCCGCTCCCGGATGATTTGCACTTCCTCGGGACTGGCGTCTAGACCAGCAACTAATTCAGCGGGATCGCCAGGCACGAGCTGCAATATGATAAAAGAGAGCAGGGAAACGCCGATTAGCGTCGGGATCATTTGCAGCAATCGTTTTAGTACATAGTTAAACAAGGGGAAAACTCCTTCCTGACCACTAAAATGAAGCGGCCAAGCGATTAGCCGTACAAATGCGCCTGCCGATGAATATGCGACGGGAGCTTGGTGCGGACTTCGCGCACGCGCGCCAGATCAATCCGGTAGGGAATAAGCGTCTCCGTTTCTGCACCGCGTGCTACGACAACGCCCATCGGATCAACGATCAGGCTCTGGCCGATGTAAAACTCGTTGACCTGATTAACGGCAACGACATAAGCGGTATTTTCCAGCGCCCGCGTCGTAACGAGATTTTCCCAGTGGCGTTCCTTCACCGGACCGCGTACCCAGCCGGATGGCACAATAATCACGTCGGCCCCATGCAGCGCCTGGTAGCGGGCGATTTCCGGGAAGCGCAGCTCATAGCAGACGAAAAGTCCCAGCTTGCCGAATGGCGTATCAATCGGCTCGAAGAGCGCCGTGCCGGGTTTGATATCGCGTGATTCCTGCGCGCCGAATGCATCATATAAATGCGTTTTGCGATAATGGCCGACGATTTGGCCGTCCGAGTCAATAATGACCGTGGAGTTGTATACGCGGTCATCCGCGGAATCCTCCGTAGTCTCCCGCGTACCGAAAATGACCCATACGCCATAACGCTTGGCCAGCGACTGCATCGTCGCAACGAAATGCCCTTCCAGCGGCTCTGCATCCTCCAGCTTGCGTTCTCTTGGCGTGCCGATTTGATAGAAGCTCATAAAGGCTTCCGGGAAAACGACCAGATCGGCCTGGTGCAGCGAGGTCGCGTCCTGCAGCGCCTTTTCCGCCTTGTCCAAATTTTCCTGCTTGCTGCTTGAAGAACCGAACTGTGCCATTACGATTTGAAAGGTCATAGCTGCTTTCACTCCTGTATCCAATTTTTTGAAAAAGCGGGCTTTCCATGCGAATGGTGCCGCTCGCGCAGCACCATCATGCTTACTTGAATTTCACGCCGCGCAGGTCCCAGAGCAAGGAAGGCAGAAAGGTGATGCCTTCAATTTTGCTGGAATATGCAATTTGGACGGTATCCTCAAACAAAGGAATCCAAGGCGCGTCCGCTTTTATGAGCTGTAAAGCTTCGCTGTAATTTTTCTGGCGTTCCGCCTTGTCAAGCGCTTGGCCTCCCGCAAGAATGAGCTCGTCTACTTTGGGATTGGCATAGAAGGCATAATTGGACTTGCTCGTCGAAAGGAAGCTGTCGCGCAGCAGAGCATCGCCGTCACCTGTAACGGAAGACGCGCCCCGGACGAATAAATCATAGCTGTCCGGATTTTTCAGCACATCGAGATAAGAAGCAAGCTCCAGCACCTGCAGCTCTGCTTTGAAGCCCAACTGCTGCAAGCTGTTTTGCACAAATTCGGCGGCCGGGCGATCCTGCACGGCATTTGCCGCAAGCACAATTCGCAGCGACGTTCCTTCCTTCACGCCAGCTTCCTGCAGCAGCTTTTTCGCCGCTTCCACATCATAGGCGTATGCGCCCACATCGGTGTAGCCAAATGAATTTTTTGAAATAAACGAAGTGGCAACCTCAAATCTGCCTTCATAAAGCTTGTTGACCAGCGTTTCACGATTGATCGCCAGATTGAGCGCATTGCGTACCAACACATTATCCAGAGGAGCATGCTTCGTATTGATGCCGATATAGCCAACGCGATTGGTAGAGCGAGTATTGACGGTAAACTTACTGTCATTTGACAAGCGTTCAACGTCTGTCCCCGGCACTTTGTCAATGAGATCCGCTTCGCCGGATTCAAGCATAATAACGCGAGCCGCATTTTCGGTTACCGTTTTGAACGTAATGCTGCTTACGCCCGGCTTGCCGCCCCAATATTGATCGTTTGCCTCCAGTACAATCTCGTTGCCGGAGCTCCAGCTTTTGAGCTTAAAGGGGCCTGTGCCGACTGGCTTTTTAGCAATGCCTGCTTCATCTTCCTGAATCGATTTAGGACTAATGATGCTCCCGGAAGTGACGGCAATATTGTTAAGGAAAGCGCCCTGCGGCTCTTTGAGCTGAAAAATGACTTCGGAATCGCCGTTCGTGCTGACGGATTCAATGAATTGGCCCAAGGTCGCATATTGGGACAGCTTTTTATCCGGGTTGATCAGGCGTTCAAAATTAGTTTTCACCGCTTCGCTATTAAAAGGGGCGCCATCTTGGAAAGTCACGTTTTGACGCAGCTGGAAGGTCCATGTTTTGCCGTCTGCCGAGGCTTTCCAGCTTTCTGCAAGCTGAGGAACGATTTCAAGCTTATCGTTGAAGGTGACAAGACGATCATAGATTTGATAATTAATAAAGCTGGAGATAGAGTCAGTCGCATTTTGTGGATCAAATCCAATGGCATCGCCCGTCAAGGCGATCGTCAGGCTTTTCGCTGCCGCTGTATCGGAAGCTGCGCCTGTGCTGCTTGACGCTGTATTCGGCGCTGCGGTATTCGTATTTGCAGTGCTGTTTGCTCCGCCGCCATTGCCGCAGCCAGCAGCGAACAGGGATAAGGCTATAAGGGCAAGGCCCAGCTTGTTTTTGAAAAGATTCCTTCTCATCTAGTTGTTTCCCCCTTGATTGTTGGTTGCCGCTAGCTGGTCTGTACATCCAGCGAGCCGTTTATCGTAGCCGAGTTCCTTCCGGCGCTGTTGTTCCTTGAGCTGCTTTTCTTGGGCGATGAGCCCAAGCTCCTTGGCATGAAGCGGATTGATGACGAATACGCCATCATCATCGCCGACGATGAGGTCGCCTGGCTGAATGCTGACGCCGCTGACGCTGACAGGTGTATTGACTTCGCCTTCGAGCTGGAGCGAGCGGGTAGTCAGCGCGCTAATACCCTTGGAATAGACCGGAAAACGAAGCTGTGTGATCGGCCGTACGTCGGTGACGCAGCCGGATATAATGGCTCCAGCAATCTTTTTGTCCAGTGCAGCATACGTCACAAATTCTCCCCAGCAGGCACGCTGTTCATCACCGGACATATCGACCACGATAATATCGCCTGGCTGCGCGAGCTCGAAAGCATGCCGAATGGCGGAAGCGTCAATATGAGGAATCCGTACGGTGACTGCGTTGCCTAAGAGGCGAATCGGGCGAAACAGCGGCTGCAGGCCGGTGAGAAACCCGAAATCCGTCAAATGGCCAATCGTTGAAGGGCTGATGTGTTCATAAAGCTCAAGCAACTCAGCCGTTACTCCTTGTACTCTTGGTTCGATGCGAAACATTAGATGTGTTCTCCCCTCACTCGAAACATTAACTTGATAAATCTGATGTGATTAGTATGTTTTAACTTGTTGAAAACAATAGCATTACTCGTTCTCTACCGTCAATGTAAACGCATATAGATAATTTCAATAGCTAATTGGAAAAAACTATAGGGTTGCCATAGGAGGATGGAATGGACAGGCTGCGCCTTTTCCTTTCACAATAGAACCAGAAAAACAAAAAAAGCATCCAAATCGATATTGGATGCCATAGGGTAATGGTATTGAAAAGGATCTTATCGGTCCTTGCTCACCGTAATATTGTTAATTTCCACATCGGGATCAAAGTCAATATGGCTCGGCACATTGATTATGAGCATGCCTCCAAAAATCGTTTCCCAGTTGCCGCCGCTGTCGGCGACGCGATTTTTGAAATCGGCAAGCTCCTCGGATGAGGCAACGTCCTGACTGAGCAGCCAGGAATATCTTCTTAAGCGGGATTTGCGGACGGTCTCTTTATAAAAATAAATGTTGCCTTGCTGCTCCAGCTTGACAATATCACCGAATGATACCATTTCCGTAAATAATGGATTTTCTTCAATGCGGTAGCGCTGATCGTCAATCGGCGTTACCTTGAGCATTTCAATCTCCTGCCCGGAGGAATGAAAGGAAATGCCAAGCTCAACAGATGGATTCATAATGGGCACCTTCTTCGTTAAAATAAGCTTAGGTCAAACGTTCGCGACAACGTTTCCAGCAAATGGACACCTGCAATGCTGTTGCCCTTGCGATGCAGGGATGGACCGACGACGCCGATGCCATAACGACCGGGAACGATCGCCAAAATGCCGCCGGATACGCCGCTTTTGGCCGGCAAACCAACTTGTATTGCGAATTCGCCCGAGGCGTTGTACATGCCGCAAGTAATCATAAAGGTTTTGGCGATCTGCACATAACGCCGTGGGATCAGCCGGGTTCCGGTAACGGGGTCGGTTCCGTTATGCGCCATCACAAGCGCCATGCGAGCCAAATCCGCACAGGTGACGCTGATTGAGCAGTGCCGGAAATACACGTCGAGCACTTCCTCGACTTCCCCCTGCAGCACCTGCTTATCCTTTAGAAAATAAGCCATCGACCGATTCAAATTTGCCGTTTTGGCTTCTGACAAATATACCTCGTTATCATAATCCAGCGTAACATTGCCTGAGAGATTGCGGAAAAAATCGAGCACGCGGGCCGATTTCTCCTCCCGGCTGCTTCCGGCAATCAGCGAAGAAATCGCAATCGCTCCAGCATTGATCAGCGGATTGAAGGGAATGCCGGGCTGCACAAGCTCCAGCTTGAGCATGGAGTTGAAGCTGTCCCCGGTCGGCTCCATGCCAACCTTGGCGAAAACCGCTTCCTCGCCATTATCCATTAACGCCAGAATGAGCGTGAAGACTTTGGAAATGCTTTGCATAGTAAAGGATATGCCGCAATCTCCAGCAGATGCTACTTGACCTTCTGCACCCACAATATGAATGCCCAAGGCGTCCTTGGGGGATTTTGCAAGCTCAGGTATGTAGGAGGCCACTTTGCCATGAAGAGCCTGCTGGCGGGACGTTTCTACCCATTCGGGCAGCAGGGTTTGCATATGTTTAAGCTCGCTATTCGTCAATTCGTTTCCTCCTGCTCGCCAGTTTGGCATGAATGGCTCTATTATAATACATTTTGGTAGTGAAACGCATCAGGCTAACGCACAGTGATCAGAAGGGAAGAGAAGAGTAAATGTTGTAAAATCATCCAATATATTCACATTGTATCCTGTTTTTCTGTGTGAAGGGAATTTATAATCATAAGCGTATCCCGTAGTAATCGATGGAAAAGATGTGGTGAAGGAATCGGCAGTCCCCCCATTTGCACAAGCTGCTGATGCTTCTTCACCATAAGCTTGAAAGCCTGTCGCTGCTAGGGGACGTTTGTTGAAACCCATTTATGTAAGCGGATACATCATTGGTTGTGCGCCCAATCGGCGCTAAGTCTGGCAAACTATTAAAGGAAGAGGGAATGTTGAAAATGAAAAAAAGACTAAGGCTGTTCGTTTTTGCTATGATGATTGTCGCCCTTATTACCGTACAGCTGCCGCTTAATCAGGCCGAGGCGGCTCCTGCTTTTGCGAAAGGGACGGACATAAGCTGGGTTCCCGGTCTTGAGGCGCAAGGCTACACCTGGAAGGACAAAAACGGCACGACCAAGGATATCATTCAAATTTTAAAGGATGACTATCAGATTAATTCAGTGCGGATTCGCGTATTTGTAAATCCTTCGAGCAATTATGCAAACGGTTACCTGGATATGAACCGTGCCGCAGCTCTGGCGCAGCGGGCAAAAAATGCAGGCATGAGCATTATGCTGACGCTGCATTACAGCGATTCGTGGGCCGATCCAGGCCAACAGACAAAGCCTGCTGCTTGGAATAGCTACACGTTCCAACAGTTGATGGACGCGGTATGGAACCATACGCGGGCGGTAATGACGGCGATGCAGGCGAAGGGCGTGACGCCGGATTGGGTACAGATCGGCAATGAGACGAACAATGGTATGCTGTGGAATGACGGGAAAGCGACCGTCAGCATGCAAAACTATGCATGGCTGGTCAATACCGGCAACAATGCAGTAAAATCGATCTCTTCCGGTACGAAGACGATTGTGCATTTGGCAGGCGGCAATGATAATGCTTTATTCGTTTGGAATATCGGGGGGCTGATCAGCAATGGCGCTACCTTTGATATTATCGGCATGTCGCTGTATCCATCGGCTACGGATTGGTCTGCCAAGGTTGACCAGACGATCAGCAATGCCGATGATATGATTGCCCGGTACGGCAAGCCGGTTATCATTTCCGAAATTGGCCTTGAATATAACCAGCCAGCCGCTACGAAGAGCTTTGTTGCCGCGATTAAAACGAAGGTTCGCAACATTTCTGGCGGCAAGGGTCTAGGTGTCTTCTATTGGGAGCCGGAGGCGCCTCCAGGCTACAATGGCGGCTACAATAAAGGAGCTTGGCAGGCAAACGGCCAGCCGACGATTGCATTGGAAGGTTTCTTGAACTAGCAAGCTTGCGCCGAAGCAGCCCTGCTATTCATTCCCCTGTTCCTTCCCTTATAATAGAAAGCAGGACGAATCTATTTGGAGAAACGGGGGAGTTTGTAGGTGGAAGCCATAAATAGCAAACCTTTTACCATTGATCTGGAATCAAATCTGACGCTGCGAGGGGACGTTCGAGTATCAGGCGAACCGGGGAAGAAGCCGGTTGTTATCGTGGCCCATGGCTTCAAAGGGTTTAAAGATTGGGGATTTATGCCCTATGCCTGCGAGCAGCTTGCAAGACTTGGCTTTGCTGTCATTTCCTTTAATTTCAGCTGCAATGGCGTAGCGGAGACGGACTTTGACGAGCTGGAAAAATTCGCGGTGAACACGTATTCCCGTGAGCAGCTGGATCTTGATACCATCATCGCGCATCTGCTGGAAGAGAAGCTTCCCTTTGCCGAGGAGCTGGATACGAGCCGGATTGCCCTGCTTGGACATAGCCGTGGCGGCGGAAATATGATTTTGACTGCTGCGAGATACCCGCAGCTGAAGGCAGTTGTAACATGGAACGGCATAGCTGACGTGAATCTCTTTACGGAGGCATTTCGGCAGGAGGTACTGAGCCATGGCGTCGGTTATGTGCCAAATATGCGTACGAAGCAGCAAATGCCGATATCGCCAGTATTTTTTGAAGATCTGGAGCACAATGCAGAAGCTTTTAATATTAAGAAGGTGCTGGGCTCCCTCGCGGTTCCGGCACTGCTCATACAGGGGGATCAAGATTCAGAGCGTCTTGTATCAGGCTACGAACAAATGCGCGAGGCTGCACCGCAGCATACGTTCGTTACACTGGCAGGAGCGGACCATACCTTTGGCGCGAAGCATCCATTTATCGGCACGACTGCGGATTTGGAGGAAGCGCTTCGGCTGACGGTACTTTTTCTAAATGAGCGACTAAAATAGGGGGTGCCGGATGGATCAAAAATCCCCGAATGTAAAGTGGCATTCGTATGAGCTTGGCGGATTGCAGCAGTCTGGCCAATGGGACTATTCCGGCTGTATCGTATGGCTAACAGGGCTGCCTGCCTCGGGAAAGTCGTCTATTGCTGCCTCGCTTCACAGGCAGCTTCAAGCTGGCGGTGTGCGAACGACGGTGCTGGATGGCGATAATTTGCGGCATGGACTAAACCGCGATCTTGGCTTTAGCTCAGAGGATCGCCGCGAAAATGTGCGGCGCACCGCAGAGGTGGCGGGGCTGTTTGCCGGCAGTGGAAGCATTGCCATTGCGGCGCTCGTCTCGCCGCTTGAGGCGGACCGCGCACTGGCGCGAGCGATAGCAGCTCCGCTTCCCTATGTGGAGGTATATGTGAATTGTCCGCTTGCGATATGCGAGCAGCGTGATCCGAAGGGGCTGTACAGCAAGGCGCGGCGAGGAGAAATTCCGCTGTTCACGGGCATATCTGCTCCATATGAGAAGCCGCTAGCTCCAGAGCTGGAGCTGTTTTCAGGCGAAGGAGATGCGGAGACAGCGGCTGAGGCCGTTATCCGCTGCTTGCAGCAGCGCGGTATTATAGCCAAGCAGGTTTAGTAACCGGCAAATGGCAAGCGACAGCTTATACTAATGCAACACCAACACATGATATAAAATGATGTGAAAAAAGCTTCTTCTTCGGGAACGCTCGAAGAGGAAGCTTTTTACTAATGTCTGCTGCTAAGCGCCGCTTGCGGGCTTGGAGAAAAAGGTTTTCAGCGCCTTATACACTTCGCCTTTATCTTTTATAATCGAATACATAAATTTTTTATTGTTTATGTTTTTATATGCCGACATTAAGGTGCTGCTGCGATTATATTGATTAACCTCGCCGTAGCCGAACAGATTGGCCCGTTCCAGCAGCTTGTCGATTAGCTTCACGCATTTCTCGTTATCGGAGGTCAAATTATCGCCATCGGAAAAATGGAAAGGATAAATGTTCCAGTTGGCAGATGGATAACGGCTGTCGATAATATCAAGCGCCTTCTGATAGGCAGAGGAGCAGATGGTGCCGCCGCTTTCGCCCCGAGTGAAAAATTCCTCCTCAGTCACTTCCTTCGCTTCCGTATGATGTGCTACGAATACCATCTCGACATGCTGGTATTTCCGGCGCAGAAAACGAGTCATCCAGAAGAAGAAGCTTCTGGCGCAATATTTTTCGAAAGACCCCATAGAGCCTGAAGTATCCATGAGCGCCAATACGACGGCATTGGATTGGGGCTTCACAACTTCATTCCACGTTTTAAAACGCAAATCATCCGGCGAGATGCCGCCAATTCCTGAACGTCCTTCATTGGCATTGCGCTTTAAATTTTGAATGAGCGTCCGTTTTTTGTCGATGTTGGACATGATTCCTTTTTTACGGATGTCGTGAAAGACGACCTCGGTTGTTTCCATAACATCCTTCTGTTTTTGCTCCAGATTAGGAAGCTCCAGCTCCTCGAAGAGCATATCCTCCAGCTGGTCAATGCTAATTTCCGCCTCCACATAGTCTTCGCCCGGCTGATCGCCTGCACCCTGTCCTTTGCCAGAACCTTTGGCCGCCCCAGGATCAACGCCGAGCACATCCCCTACCTGTGAATCGCCATCGCCTTGTCCAACATGCTGCTTCTTGTTGTAGTTGTAGACGAAATGGGATTCATCAATGCTTTTAATCGGTATTTTCACCGTCTGCTTGCCATCGGATAATACAATGCTTTCATCGGTTACAATATCGGGGAGATTTTGCCGAACAGCTTCTCTTACTTTTTCCTGGTGCCGGGCTTGATCTTCGTAACCTTTGCGATGCAAGGACCAATCCTCTTGTGACACGATAAATAACGGTTCTGCCATGAGCGTTACACTCCCATCTTTCATCAATAATAGCTGGATCAGGGCCAGGGGATCTAATTTTTCGTTGAAATATAAGAATTTATAAGTTTCATACTTATCATTAGGCTTATATTTCTCGGAGTGAAACGCGCCTTGCCGCCAAAGGACGGCGATAGCCGTTTCACCTTGTTATTCAATATATTCAAGTCTGGGGCGGATATGTGAGTCAAAAGCGATCTGATTCTAGCTAATTAATCGAATGAATCTCGGTTTTTTAAACAAAAAACTCTGTTTTTTAAGTAGTAAAATGTCGGAACACAGTCTATCATCGACAATGAAAGCGGTTCCAAATTATGGTTTTGATTCATAAAAACGTATGATTTATCAAGGAGGTGGATGCCTGCCCGAATGGTTAATGGTTCGTGATTCTGGGAATTCAAGGCATGAAGCAGACTTATTTTTCGAATAATTTGGTAGCGCTTTCATTTGTGAGTGTTGATAAAATATCATTTGCGAAAAGGAGCTGAATAAGAAGAGATGAACTTTAAAAACGTATTTCGCAAAACGATTATGCTCGCTGTTGCTGCTTTGCTGGTCATTCCGGCTATTGTTGTTGATCCGAAGGTCAGTGCTGCTGCCCCAAGGCAGATGGAGGCTTTAACGAGAGGAGTCGTTGCGGTAAAAGTAAGCGGAGGCGTATTTGTCAGCTGGCGGCTACTCGGCGGCGAGGCAGCTAATACGGGCTTTAACGTTTATCGCAACGGGACGAAGGTCAACAGCAGTGTCATTACGACAAGTACGAATCTACTTGATGCTAGTGGAAGCAGCTCCTCTACCTATTATGTCCGCGCCGTTGTTAATGGCGTTGAACGCCCGGCCTCCAATACGGCAACCGTATGGGCGAGCAATTATAAAGATATTCCGCTGGACAAGCCTGCTGGCGGAACAACACCGAGCGGTGAAAGCTACACCTATAGCGCAAATGATGCGAGCGTAGCCGACCTTGACGGAGATGGCGAATACGAAATCGTCCTCAAATGGGACCCGTCGAACTCTAAGGATAACTCCCTATCGGGGTATACCGGCAATGTAATTTTTGATGCTTACAAAATGAACGGCCAGAAGCTGTGGCGCATTAATATGGGAAAAAATATTCGTGCAGGCGCCCATTATTCGCAATTTCTCGTCTATGATTTTGACGGCGACGGCAAAGGCGAGGTGGTCATCAAAACTGCGGACGGCACCGTGGACGGAACAGGACAAGTGATAGGCAGCTCGACTGCCGATTACCGCAATTCTTCAGGTTATGTGCTGTCTGGCCCGGAATATTTGACTGTTTTTTCAGGGCAGACCGGAGCAGCGCTTGCGACAACCAACTATGTGCCGGCAAGGGGCACTGTATCAAGCTGGGGAGATAGCTATGGCAACCGTGTCGACCGCTTCCTAGCTGGCGTTGCTTATTTGGACGGCGTTAGGCCAAGCATTGTTATGTCGCGCGGCTATTATACGAGAACGGTCATTGCTGCGTTTGACTTCCGGAACGGCTCGCTAACGAGCCGATGGACGTTTGATACGAACAGTTCCGGCAATTCTGCTTACGCGGGGCAAGGCAATCACAGCCTTAGTGTGGCGGATGTAGACAATGACGGCAAGGATGAAATTGTTTTCGGCGCGATGACGGTTGATGATAATGGCCAGAAGCTCTATAACACAAATATGGGGCATGGCGATGCGATGCATGTCAGCGATTTGAATCCGAATCGCGCTGGCTTTGAGGTGTTCAAGGTAAATGAGGATACGAGCAAGCCTTATGGCGCCCAAGTGCATGATGCTGCTACTGGTCAAATTTTATGGGGTGTGTATACGGGGGCTGATACGGGACGCGGCATGGCGGCCGACATCGATCCCCGTTACCCGGGAGCTGAGGTTTGGGCTGGCAGTGGTGTAGGGCTGAGGACGATTACGGGGCAGCTCATTTCCAGCACGCCTCCATCCTCGCAAAATTTCGGCATTTGGTGGGACGGCGACCTGCTGCGCGAGCTGCTTGATCATGTATGGTCAGGAAGCGCTGGGGTTGGCGTCGGCAAAATTGAAAAATGGAATTACAATACCGGTGCAGTAAGCCGCCTGCTGACGGCAACAGGAACTTACTCAAACAATTCGACAAAAGGTACGCCAAGCTTGCAGGCCGATCTGATTGGCGACTGGCGTGAGGAAGTATTGTGGCGCACAGAGGACAGCACCAAGCTGCGCTTGTATACGACGACAGATGTCACGGCATATCGTCTCTACACGCTGATGCATGATGCAGTATATCGCCTTGGTGTGGCCTGGCAAAATGTAGCTTACAACCAGCCGCCGCATACGAGCTATTTCCTCGGAGATGGCATGAGCACGCCACCTGCGCCAAGCATGTACACGACGCTGCCACAGGCATCGTTTACAGAAGTAAGCACTGCCAATACTTTGCTTGCAGAGCAGGCTGCTATGGAAGAAGCAGCGGCTGCCCCTGAGCAGGAGCCAGCTCCGCAAACGGGGCCGGAAACAGACCCTCAGACAGAGCCGGAAACGACGCCCGCTCCTGAGCAGCAGCCAGACAATAGTGTGCCAACGGGCCCGGCTGATCCAAGTGCAGCCGCTCAAGCTGCTTCAGGTGCAGCAATGCGCGCTCTGCTTGGACAAGCTGCTCCTATTTTATAGCGCTTGGGGTATTATCCCCTTAGCTCAGAAACAGGGGGATCGGAGTCTGTCCAAAACATTTTATAGAATAGCAGCGTAAAGAAAAGTAATAAGTAACCCTTTTGTTCGAGGGAAGCTAAAGGGAGCTGTTTGGACGGTTTGATCAGGCCTGATGCCGGATGCGGCCGTTTAAGCGGCTTTTCTGAGCAAAGGGGATAACGGACATAAGGAGCAGGAACCGCACAACCCGAGTGGCAGATTAGCCATATTGAACACAGTTACGAATAACAAATACAAGCCATAGTTGAAAAATAGAGCTGTCATTCTGCGGCAGCAGGCATGCGCATGCGCGGCAGATTGCGAAAAAAGCAGCCGCGCTGCCGCATGCTTGCTGCTCTAAATACCGTCCACGATTCTCCGAGCCCGAATCGCCGACTGCTTAAGCAGTTCCTCCTCGTCTATGGTCAGCAGCTCGCGCCCTTGCATCAAGAGCTTGCCATTGACGATGGTCGTATCGACATCGCTGCCATTCACGGCGTAGGCGAGCAGAGATTCCCGATTATGGACCGGCTGCAAATGGGGCTTATTCATATTGACTAAAATAAGGTCGGCTTTTTTGCCAGCCTCAAGCGTTCCTATCTCCTGATCAAGGCGCAGCAGCTTGGCGCTTTCAGCCGTCGCCATTTCCAGCACCTGATGGGCCGGGAAAACGGACGGGTCGCCTGCCGCCATTTTTTGCATCCAGGCCGCCGCCTTAATCCCCTCAAACATGTCAACGGTCGAAGCGCTGCCTGATCCGTCCGTGCCCAGCCCAACCGTAACGCCAGCCTCGATAAGCGCTGCCACCGGAGCAATGCCGCAGCCCAGCTTCAAATTGCTGACCGGATTGTGGGCAACGCCGCCTTTCATGCCTCTAAGCAGCTGAATATCTTCATGTGTAAGATGGACACCATGGGCAAGCAAAGCATGGGCCTCGGTGAATAACCCGAGATTGTGCAAATAAACGGTTGGCGAGCAGCTGTATTTGGCTTTGATCTTGGCGACTTCCTCTACCGTTTCCGCCAAATGAATATGGATAGGCAAATCCTTTTCGGCGGCGAGCTTAATGATTTCTGCCAGCGGTTCTGGCGGGCAAGTATAGGGGGCGTGGGGGCCAAACATCGTCGTAATTCGCCCGTCGGCCTGGCCATGCCAGCGGTCAATGAGATCGAGCGCTTCGGTTAGCCGTTTGCCGCCGTCATTTTGCATAAATACAAGTCCCCGTGTTAAGGAGGCGCGCATCCCTGTTTCCAAGGCAGCAGCGGCAATTTCGTTCATATGCACATACATATCGGCAAATGCCGTGGTGCCGGATTTGATCATTTCCGCCATGGCCAGCTTGGCTCCCCAATAAATATCCTCAGGCGTCATCCGCGCCTCGGCAGGAAGCATTTTATGCTCCAGCCACTCCATCAGCTTGCAATCATCGGAAAAACCTTTCAGCAAGCTCATTGGCGTATGCTGGTGAGCATTAATGAGGCCAGGCATTGCCAGCATGCCTTTGCCGTCGATGATTTTGCTTGCTTGAGCCTTATCCTCAGGCAAAATTGTGCCAATGGCCGCAATGCGGTCATTTTCGATCAGCAGCTCGCCTTGAAAAAGCTTTTCTCCTTTTTTCATTGTTAAAATATGAACGTTTTGAATTAGTGTTCTCATCCTTGTCCCCTCCTTGGTATACTTAGGAGGATAATCGTTGACGCTGCGTGAAGGTCAAGGGCAAGAAAGGATGTTTCGCCATTATGAAATGGTTCCATACCGCAGACTGGCATTTAGGCAAGCTGGTTCAAGGTGTTTATATGACAGAAGACCAGCGTTATGTGCTGGAGCAATTGATTGCTGATATTGAACGCGAACGCCCGGATGCCGTTATTATTGCTGGTGATTTGTATGATCGGGCCATTCCGCCCATTGATGCAGTAGAGCTGCTCGATGAGGTGCTGCAGCATATTGTTATTAAGCTTGAAACGCCGGTGCTTGCTGTGTCTGGCAATCACGACAGTCCGGATCGGATTGATTTTGGCACAGCGATGATGGCGAGCCGGGGGCTGCATATTGCGGGAAGAATGAAGCGGGAGCAGAAGCCTGTCATTCTCCGCGATGAGCATGGCGAGGTGCATTTTCACCTCGTGCCTTATGCCGATCCTGCATATGTGCGTTACGTGCTGGACGATGAGAGTATTCGTACGCATGATGATGCGATGAAAGCTTTGACGGACCGGCTGCGAGATCAGCTTGATCCTGCTGCGCGCCATGTTTTTGTCGGTCATGCCTTTGTTACGGCAACTGGCGAGGCGGAGCCGAATACGAGCGATTCGGAGCGTCCGCTGGCGATTGGCGGGGCGGAGCATGTGCGTGCCGGTTATTTTGCGCCATTTCATTATACGGCGCTCGGCCACCTGCATCAGGCGCATAATGTCAGCGACGATAAAATCAGATATGCGGGTTCGCCGCTTAAATATTCCGTTTCCGAGGAGCATCACGCCAAAGGCTATTATGTAGTGGAGATGGATGACAAAGGCGCGGTAGCTGTGGAAAAACGGTTATTCCAGCCGCTGCGCGATTTGCGCCGCGTTTCCGGAACGATTGAGGAAATTGAGCAGCATGCAATGAGCGAGGATTATGTATTTGTTACGCTGCTGAATGAAAATCCAGTGCTGTTTCCGATGGAGAAGGTACGGGCGATTTATCCGAATGCGCTGCATGTCGAGCGCAGGCCTGAAGCGGTGCTGCTGGCAGAAGCAGAGGCTTTCGCTGAAGGTGCAATCGAGGCGGCTGGCCGCAGGGAGGCTGATCCGGTAGCTTTATTTGCTTCCTTCTATCAGGAGGTCAAGGGCAGCCCGCTCAGTGAGAGTAAACGTCAGCGCTTCGCCGATGTGTTCGGGCGGCTGCTGCATGAGGAAGGAGGAGGCGCATGAGACCGCTCAAGCTAATTATGAACGCATTCGGCCCGTACCGGGATGCGGAAACGATTGATTTTGCCCAGCTGGACGAGCATCGGCTGTTCGTTATTTCCGGCAGTACGGGAGCGGGGAAAACCTCGATTTTTGATGCGATTTGCTTTGCGCTTTATGGCGCGGCGAGCGGGGAGGACCGCTCGGAGGCACGCATGCTGCGGAGCCATTTTGCCGGAGATGAAACGCATACGTCGGTTGAGTTTCATTTTGCCGTTGCACAGCGGGAATACCAAGTATTTCGCCAGCTTCCGCATCGAAAAGGCTCAAACAAAAGCGAGACGGGCGGCAAGGCAGAGCTGTATGAGCTTGTTGATGGACAAGCTGTGCCGCTTGTCGACCGATTCCAAGTTCGCGACGTTGATGCCAAGCTGGAATCGATCATTGGCCTTACGAAAGAGCAATTTAATCAAATCGTAATGCTGCCGCAGGGAGAGTTTCGCAAGCTGCTTACTTCAGATACCGATAATAAAGAAGAGATTTTGCGGCGGATTTTTCGCACGGAGCTGTATGAAAAGCTGGAGCTTAAGTTTCAGCAGCAAAACCGCGAGCTGAATGAAACGCTCAAGGAAGCGCGGCTGCGCAATGACATGTATATGAAGCAATCGGGCGATGCTCTTCCTCAGCGCGAGGGGAGCTTGCTGGCTGCGACGCTGAGCCAAGAGGTGTATAACGCGGCGCAATTGCTTGCTAGTTTGGAGCAGGAGGCTGCTTATTACGGCGAGCTGGTGCAGCAAGGCGATGTGCAGCGGCAGCAGATGGGCGAGCAGCTGCATGCGCAGGAAGAGAGGCTGCGCGCTGCGCTCGCGCTGAACGCAAGGTTCGAAGAGCTTGCGGCGGAGCGAAGCAAGCTCGAGCAGTTGGAGCTGGGCCGCGCCGCGCAGGAAGCGAAGGGGCGCGAGCTGCAATTGGCTGAGCGGGCAGCGCTGCTCACGCCTTATGAGGAGCAAGCGAGCCGCGCTGGCAAGGACGCGGAGGCGAAGCAGCAGGCCAGCGAGGCGAAGCAGCGCGAAGCGGAGGCGGCGAAGCAAGCGCTGGCTGCGGCTGAGCAGCGGCATGCGAGCGAGGAGCAGCGTGAGCCCGAGCGGCGGGAGGCGGAGCGTGAGCTGAGCCGGCTGGAGGAGCTGGCGCCAGCGGTGCAGCAGATCGGCGAGCAGCGACAGGCGGTGACGGAGCTGCGGGCACGGGCGAAGCAGGGCCAGGCGCAGCTCGAGCGCGAAGAAGCGGCTATTGCGGCGGAGAAGGAAGCGAAGCAGCTTAGCGCTTCGCGGCTGAAGCTCATGGAGAGCGATGGCGAGCAGCTGCAAGCGAAGCAGGAGCAGCTCAGGCGCGTCGAGCAGCAGGGCAAATATGTCTCCAAGCTAATCAAGCTGGAGCAGGAGCTCGCGGAGTTCAATCGGCTGGAAGCGAGCCAGGAACAGGCGCTTTCGACCGTCCGTGCCCGGCATGACGGGCTGGAGCAGCAATGGATTGAAGGCCAAGCAGGCCTGCTCGCCGCCCATTTGCATGACGGCAAGCCTTGCCCGGTATGCGGCAGCGTCGAGCATCCCGGCAAAATACAAACGGCCGCCGACGTGCCTTCACGCGAGCAGCTCGCGCAGGCAAAGGAGCAGCTTGCTGCCTGCGAGCGCGAGCTGCATGCGTCAAGGCTGCAAGTAGCGGCAGCCCGTTCCGGCTGGGAAAGCAGCGCCGCCGAGCTTGCGGAATACGGCGCCTCTGCCGAGCATCTCGCTGAGCAGCAGGCTGACCTGCGCACGAAGTGGAAGCAGTTGAAGGACGAGACCGAGCGGCTGCTGCAGCAAAATGAAGAAATGCGCCTGCTTAAAGAGCAGGCGGAGAAGCGGGAAGCGGAGCTGGAGCGGCTCATCCGGGATAAAGAACAGCGGCAAGCGGCGTATCAGCAGGTGCAAATTGAGCTGGGAGCGAAGGAGTCGCTGCTCGCCCGAGAGCTGGAGCGCATTCCAGAGTCGCTTCGCGAGCCCGAACAATTGCAGCGGGCGCTGGCCGACCAGCAGGTGAAAGTTCGCCAGCATGCAGATGCCTGGCAGGCTGCTGTCAAGCAATTACAGCAGGCGCAGCTTAAGGAGACGGAAGCTTCCGTTCATGCGGTGCAGGCCCGCGAACAATTGGAAGAAGCGCAGCGAAATAGGGTAGAAGCGCAGGAACGGCTGCTGAGCGAGCTAAGGACAGCTGCATTTGATTCATTGGAGGCCTATCACGCCGCCGCAAAAACGCCGCAGGAGCGGCAAGCGCTTAAGGAACAGCTGGACGCGTATAAGTCTGCCGTTCAGGCACTGTCGAGCCGTGTAACAGATATGCAGCTGGAGCTGGCAGGAAAGCAGCCTGCGGATATTCAGCAGATGCAAGCGGTGGGCGCGGAGCTTAAGCAGCAGCTGGAGTCGATTGTTGCAGACCTGCAAACCGCTGCAAGGCATGGCGAGGAGGCTGCTCGTCTGATTCGTCAGCTCACTGCAACGAGCGAGCGCGTGAAGCAGCTTGAGGCGGAGCTGGAGCAGGTGCTCGATATTTATCAGATGCTCAAAGGCGACAATGCACTTAAAATTTCCTTTGAACGTTATATATTGATTGAGTTTTTGGAGCAAATTTTGCAGGCAGCAAATGTACGTCTGCAGCGGCTCTCGGGCGGGCAGTTTATGCTGCAGCGCAGCGACCGTTTGGAGGTCAGAGGGAAGCAAAGCGGCCTTGGACTGGACGTGTACGATGCTTATACAGGGCAAAATCGCGATGTGAAAACGATGTCCGGCGGGGAAAAGTTTAATGCGTCTCTCTGCCTTGCTTTGGGAATGACTGATGTTATTCAGGCACATCAAGGCGGAATTTCGATAGAAATGATGTTTATTGACGAAGGATTTGGCTCATTGGACGAGGAGGCGCTGAACAAGGCGATTGAGGCTTTGGTCGATTTGCAGCGCGCCGGCCGCATGATTGGCGTCATTTCGCATGTACAGGAGCTCAAGCAGGCTTTTCCCGCCTGCCTTGAAGTTCATAAGACGAAGGAAGGCTACAGCCGCACGGCCGTAACGGTCCGTTAATAGAAAAAGGCAGGAAACAACGCGTACGTTGCTTCCTGCCTATCTGTCTGAATGCTAGTAGCCGGATAATGCGCTTGCTCCAGCAGATGCTACAGCAATGGCAAAAATAAAAAAGAGAGCAGTGCCCATTACGCCAAGTCCGTTCAGTATAATGCCGATAACGGCAAAAACTTTGCGGCGCTGCTTGGAGCAGGCACCAATAATACCAAGAATCAGGCCGACAAACGTAATGCCAACGCTGAGAACAACCGCTACAATTGTTGCCATGAAGGAGCCAGCACTTCCAGTAATCATGTCTTCAAGGTAGGCAGGGTCTTCAATTAAGTATTCATTTCCGGTAGAAATGAGACTGCCAATGGCTGCAAAAAACATTATGATGCTAATGACGCCTATAATAATGGATGCAATGGCCATAATGAATGAAGCAATGCCAAGGCCGGAATGCTTAAGCGGCTGGCTGGGCTGAAAAGGTGAGGGATCGGAAAATCCCGTCGATGGTGCAGACCCGTATGGATTATAATCCGGTGTCTGGGTATGGTCCGTATCCGATTTCGTAAAGGATATCGGTGTGGAATTGTTTTTATTTTCTTCCATTAAAATATTCTCCTCCAGTATAGGTAACTCATCTTAAAACACAATTACAGTAAATTATACTCAATTTTGAAAGGAATGAAAACGGATGTTCCAAAAATATTTCACAATCGGCGCTATTGGTGCCGCTCTTGCAGTCGCATTAGGAGCTTTTGGCGCTCATAGTTTAAAGGAAACGCTGCCAGCTGATTTGCTCGCTATTTTCGAAACGGGCGTACGCTATCATATGTATCATTCGCTTGGCCTTATGCTGGTTGCTCTGCTTGCGGATCGTTTGGGCGAGAGCAAATTGCTGCTGTCCGGAGCAAGACTGCTGCTTGCGGGCATGATTATTTTCAGCGGCAGCCTTTACGTCCTCGCTTTAAGCGATATTCGCGTGCTGGGAGCCATTACACCAATCGGCGGCGTAGCTTTTCTAGCGGGCTGGGTTTGCGTCATCGTCGCGACCCTCAAGTCGCGAAAAAAAGCCGTTTGATTTTGCATAATATTTCTATGCCGGAACGGTGGTTTCGATTATAATAAGGCTAACCTTATTGGATTCGAATGTAGGAAGGAAGTTAGTGCGTGACGAAACGAACGTTTGGTCGGCCTGATAGACCGCCACGTAACGCGCTTACACAATGGTTGTCCAAGTTGTGGATTCCGTGGCTGCAAGGCGGTTTGCTGCTCATTATCATAGGAGTATGGGTGGCAGCGATGATAGTTACAGCAATACCTTCGCTTTTCATTTGGCTGGCTTCTTGTTTGACTATGGTAATCCTGCTAGGAAGCTTCGTCCTAATGGTCAGGCAGTCCAAGGCGGCGAATACGCTCAGCTATCATAAACCAATGGTCGAGGCGCTGCTTCGCTCGGAAGCGGTCCCGCTCGCTATCATTGATCCACAGGGCGTCATTATGGAATTAAATGAAGGCGCAGAGCGCACTTTTGGCTATGAACGCGCGGAGTTAATGGGAAATTGGCTGGCCTCTTTCGTAGATGCAGGCAGCCGGGATGCCTTACATACGATGCTGGAGCATTCGCTTACCGGTTGTCCAAAGCAGGGTAACATTCATATTATACACCGGTCAGGCTATCCGCTTGAGCTGCATCTCGTATGCGCCCCCATGGTGCAGGATGAGAAGGTCATCGGAACGATGGTGGTCAGCCATGATTTGAGCGATCGCAAGCGAAATGTCGAACGGATTCGTTATATGGCCTATTACGATGATAGAACGGGATTGCCGAATCGGACGCTTTTTCAAATGAGATTGAATGAGAGCCTTGCTTATGCTCATGATCATAACCAGCTTGTAGGGCTGTGTTATATGGATTTGGATCGGTTTAAGCTTGTCAACGCCTCCTTCGGCCGCGAATTTGGCGATATGCTGCTCATGCAGGTGGCGGAGCGTTTTACAAGCGTCATGTCGGAGCAGGATTTTGCTGCCAGAATGGAAGGCGATGAGTTCGCTCTGCTGTTTAAGGATTTGGAGTCGGAGGAGCAGTTGCTGAGCCGCGCCCGCATGGTGCTGCAAGCGATTGAGGAGCCTTACGAGCTTAAAGGCTTTCCGATCCAAATTACAGCGAGCATAGGTGCGGTCACGAGCCGTCTGGGCGAGGACGATGATTACGCGCTGCTTAATAAAGCGGATATGGCGTTAATGAAGGTGAAGCAGAATGGTCGAAACGATGCGCTGCTTTATTCCGAAAGCTGGAGCAATTATTCGTTTGAGCATTTGTCGATGCAGCATGAAATGTATCGAGCTATTCAGCGCAAGGAGTTCATTTTATATTATCAGCCGCAATATGATATGATTTCTGGCGGGATGATCGGCGTCGAGGCGCTGGTGCGCTGGAAGCATCCGATCCGGGGAATGATCCCTCCGGGCGATTTTATTCCTTTGGCTGAGGAGAGCGGCATGATTGTGCAAATTGGCGATTGGGTGCTGGAAGAGGCTTGCCGCCAAAATAAATGCTGGCAGGAGTCAGGCTTGCCGCCTATGCCTGTATCGGTTAACCTGTCTATTAGGCAGTTCGTCCAGCATGATTTGGCTAGCAAGGTTGCAGACGTGCTGACTCGTACCGGACTAGATTCGCAATATTTGGATTTGGAAATTACGGAGTCCATGACGATGGATGTAAACCATGTATCGCGCTGCCTGCTGGATTTGACGGCACTTGGCGTTGGCATAAGCATTGACGATTTTGGTACAGGCTACAGCTCCTTTCATTATTTGAAAAACTTCCCGATCGATCGGCTCAAAATCGACCGTTCCTTCGTTCGCGATATCCAACAGGACCCAAGCGATGCGGAAATTGTAGCAGCTATTATTGCCATGGCACATAATCTTAACATCCAGGTTATTGCAGAGGGTGTGGAGACACAGGAGCAAATTGAATTTTTGCGCAAGCACAACTGCGATGAAATGCAGGGGTATTTCTGGAGTGCGCCAGTCCCAAGCGACAATATTGAGCAAATGCTGGGCGGCTATTACATGTAGAAAAAAGGTCTGTTTGAATGGCTGGGAACACTTCCGGCTCATTCAAACGGACCTTTTCAATTTGTGCTGCCTCATAATCAGGAGATATAGTCTTCAATTTCATTAAGCTTGAATGTGTAGACTTGCTTCTCATCTACGTGATAGACCGTAATCATATTCGTTGTATCATCCACATTTAGAATACGGCATGGAATGCTGAGCGTAATGCCAAGCCCCTTATTTACAATAAGACGAATGAGTTTATTGCTTTTCATAAAACCGCGAATGTCTGCAAATCCGTCATAGGGATCGGAGAGTGAAGGTTCAACAACCTTAGGCTTAGCTGCTTTGGCAGATGGAACGTCTTTGTCTTTAGCAGACGGTACAGACTTGCCATTTGCTGCAGATTTATTGCTTTGTTTTTCATTTTGCGTTGGCCCTTTAAAATCGATCTCCATAGGAACTTGAACAGCAGCATCAGCTTTGCGTTGATCGATAACTTGTCCCAGCTGAACACCTGATAAAATCCGATAATCCACAAATCCGCCAGCATTTAAGGCATGAATGACCTGCTCCAAGGCAGCAGCGTTGCTAATGTTCTCTACTAGCAATTCTACTTGGAGTACGTATGACTGTTTTTGTGTGTTCTGCATCTGTTCTATAGTTCCTCCGACCTAATGTTAATTTTTGCATAATTACTATACCATTAATCACAATAGATATATAGTGCTAAAATTTGCTAATCGTCCAATTCGACAAAAACTTTTTTGCATATAATGCTTTGGCAGCTAATTGATGGCAAAGGAGGTGAGCGTAAAATGATGCGGATGGTTCCTGCCACACTGCAAAATGGGCTGACCGTGCTTGGAATTGAGGTCAAGCTTCCTAAAACGACATTGCTTGCCTGGTCGACGGATAAAGGGTATATCATGTGTGGTGCGCTTGATGTTGGCTTGCTGAACGAACGGTTGCAAAATCGTGGGATTATCGCCGGGAGAGCCGTTGGCGTACGCACATTAGAGGAACTGCTTGTTGCACCTCTGGAATCGGTTACAACAACTGCGGAAGCGATGGGAATTCATGTCGGGATGAAGGGGACAGATGCCCTTTCCTTAATGGCATAATACGAAGAGCCTCTATCCTTATCTTCTGGAAGGATGGGATAGAGGCTCTTGATTTATGGTTTATTCGTTAAAAAGCTTTTTGAGATTGACATCATAAGGTGCTTGAACGATGCCCTTTTCCGTAATAATCGCTGTTACATATTCATTCGGTGTAATATCAAAGGCCGGGTTGTACACTTTCACACCTTGCGGCGCAGTGCGTTTGCCAAACCCTTCGGTAATTTCCTCGGCACTGCGCTCCTCAATTGGAATTTCTGCGCCTGTCGGCGTATTGAGGTCGATCGTGGACAAGGGGCAGGCTACATATACGGGAATGCCGTGAGCCTTGGCTAGAACAGCAACGCTGTAAGTGCCGATTTTGTTGGCGACATCTCCATTAGCGGCTACGCGGTCAGTCCCAACAATGACTGCCTGAATCCAGCCTTTGGACATAACCATGCCCGCCATATTATCGCAAATCAATGTGACATCGACGCCAGCCTGCTGCAGTTCAAAAGCGGTTAGCCTGGCTCCTTGCAGTACAGGACGCGTCTCATCGGCGAATACACGGAGCGACATGCCGCGCTCAAGCGCAAGATAAAACGGTGCTAGCGCGGTACCGTATTTAGCAGTTGCAAGTCCGCCGGCGTTGCAGTGCGTGAGCACGCCCATGCCATCCTCAAACAGCGTTAGCGCATGCTCGCCGATTAAACGGTTAGTTTCTTCATCTTCACTGTGAATCGCCAGCGCTTCATTAAGCAAAGCCTGCTTCACTTCATCAAGCGATAAATCGGCTGCAGCAAGCTGCTCCGCACGAGCTTTCATTCGATCCAGAGCCCAGAACAAATTGACAGCGGTTGGCCTGGAGGTTGCCAAATATTCAGCTTGATTCAGCACTTCCTCAAGCCAGCGCTTAAGCGTCGTTTCATTTCGGCTGCCGAGCACGACGCCGTATGCAGCGGAAATGCCGATTGCTGGAGCTCCTCTTACTTTCAAATGGCGAATTGCTTCCCATACATCCTCCGAAGTAACAAGCGGCAAATATACGATTTCCTCAGGTAAAAGCCGTTGATCCAGCAAATCCAGGCGGTCTTCCGCCCAAATCACGGATTGCAAGGGGGCATTCTGGCTAGTCATTATGCAAATTCCTTTCTTTTTGAAACATTGGGATTTATTTTAACCGTGTTTTGCCGTTGCAGATAAAACAATATCAATCGCTTGCTCTATTGAAATCGCCTGACGGTTCAGGTGAATGAGCGAGGTGCCGATTTCGAGTGCCAAGCGCTGTGCTTTCTCGCGCTCCGCAGCATCCTCAATACGATCAATGTCAGCAACGTGGGCAAGGCCTACAATGCGCCGTACCATTTTGCAGCCAGCAAAGCCGATCGAGTCTTGAAGCAGCTTGTTCAAATAATATTGCTTGTAGCCTGGAGCGCTTGAGGCCAGGCGATCCACGTTGTGTTCATCCCACAAAGCGCCAAATTTGTTTTCAAATTTGGTCCAAATTTCGCGTACGCTGCCAAGCAGGTAGCTGCGGAAATCGGTCAGCTCTGCCTCGTCTTTAATCCAGTGGGCTTGTCCAGCATAATTGAGCAGCAGATTGGCAATAACTGCCCCTACATCAAAGCCCATAGGGCCATAATAAGCAAATTCAGGGTCGATCACTTTCGTCGATTGTGCGGTAACAAATACGCTGCCGGTATGAAGATCGCCGTGGAGAAGCGCCTGGGCATTCGTTAAAAACTTGTTGCGCAAAATAGCGACTTCAAGATGAAGGGCATCATCATTGCGAAGAGCTTCTGCAGCATCGGCAATCGCTGCTTCAAAGTTATTGTTTGGCGAATCTGTATACGGATCATCAAAAATCAAATCCTCGGTTATTTTGCACAAATCCGGGTTAATAAACTCTTTGACGCGTTCTTTCTTGTCCTGCTGGTTCATGCCCAGATCGGAAGTGAAAAAGAGTGTATTCGCCATGAAGGTGGAAATGTCCTCAGCGAATTTCGGATATTTGTTGCCGTCCACGAGGCCTTGGCGCATAATCACATGATCGCTTAGATCTTCCATTACCGTGAGGGCAAGCTCCGCATCATATTGATATACGGTTGGCACAAGTCCCGGAGCCAGCTCATTTTGCAAAATCAGCGCTTCGCTTTCAATGCGTGCCCGGTCAAGCGTAAGCGGCCATGATTCTCCGACAACTTTAGCGTAAGGGAGCGCTTGTTTGACAATGAGCCCTTTACCGCTAGCTGGATCGGTAATGTGGAAGACCAAATTCAAATTGCCATCGCCGATCTCACGGGACGAAAGCTCAGCTCCCGCAGGGAAAAAGTCAGGTATGGAGCGGGAAAATTCAATAGCTTCTTGCTCGGTTAAAGGATGATAAGCAGACAGTTTGTCCACCTCCGACTGTATTTTTAAAAATATAAGCATTTAAGCTTAGTATATCGAATATTATTTCGACTTGGAATACCTACAAATGATAACAAATGATATAATGTTACGTAAAGTAGGCAAGGTTTTTGTCCGCTTAGGAGCTGCGCGGAAATTTACGGTACTTTATTTCGTTGCAGTCTCTAAGCTCGAAAGGCAACGAGGGGCTAGGCGGATCTGCTGGAGTGGAGGAATTTGGCATGAATAACAGCATGATGCGGGAGCCGGTCGCTCTGAAGGAGTGGGCCGTAACCGTTAACGCATTGCGTGATGGCGAGCTTATTATGGTTTTGCGCAAAGGCGGAATCGAAGAGGAAACACGTGATTTTCAATTGGTAAGCAAAGGCTTCTACTTAATGCCCGCATATGAGCATCAGAAGGAGCATCTGCTTAAGGCGCCGTATCAAGGCCGAATCGAAAGGATAATGGAAGGCTGGTCGCCTGATATGGACAGCATTACGCTTGGCGCCTATGCGGAGGCCGTTCATGATATCGAGATCAACGATCAGGAAACGCTTGACCGGCTGCGGGAATTTCACATTTGGACGGATAAATTTTCCGAAGAAAGGCTAAAATGGAAGCGGACGAAGCCGCTGCATTTGCTTCTGCTCCGCGTGTACCGTCTTGCAGCGCCTGCTGAGCTTGAGATGCTCCCTGCCTATACCGGCTGCAAATCTTGGGTAAAGCTTGAAAGTGATCTATCAGAGGCAGCAATGGTTCCTGTTCTTTCTGATGAAGAATTCGCGTCGCAAGTTGCCCAAATTCAAGCTGCGCTGAATCAGGAATAGAGATTAAGCCCGATTTATGGCGGTTTCTTGCACATTGAGTGGTCTCGGCGTTGCTTTATAACAAAACTTATAATAAAATGATTATTGAGAAGACATTGAGAATAATATTGAATCACATTATAATAGAAGCATTTTTGATTATAGGTGATTAGGTAAATAGACCAACCATGGAGGGATCAGCATATTATGGCAACGCATTTTGTCATTGATGGCCTGAAAGCGGCTATCGAAGGAAAAGAGATTTTGAAAGGCATTAACCTTGAAATCAAAGGTGGAGAAATCCACGCGATTATGGGACCAAACGGTACTGGTAAAAGTACGCTTGCTTCCGCTCTAATGGGCCACCCGAAATATGAAGTGACAGAAGGCAGCGCATTTTTGGATGGAGAAGACCTGCTTGAAATGGATGTAGATGAGAGAGCACGCGCTGGCCTGTTCCTTGCTATGCAATATCCGAGCGAAATTCCTGGCGTAACGAACTCCGATTTCTTGCGCAGTGCGATTAACGCTCGTCGTGAGGAAGGCAGCGAGATTTCCCTCATTAAATTTATTCGCCAAATGGAAGGCAAAATGAAAGCTTTGGAAATGAACCCTGAGTTCGCACATCGTTATCTGAACGAAGGCTTCTCCGGCGGCGAGAAGAAGCGTAACGAGATTTTGCAAATGACGCTGCTTGATCCGAAAATCGTCGTACTTGACGAGATTGACTCGGGTCTTGACATCGATGCCCTGAAAATCGTATCCAAAGGCGTTAACGAAATGCGCTCCGAAGATCGCGGTTTCCTTATCATTACTCACTATCAGCGTTTGCTGAACTATATTACACCTGATTTTGTACACGTTATGATGCAAGGTCGCATTGTGAAATCCGGTGGTCCGGAACTTGCTGAGCGTTTGGAAAATGAAGGTTATGACTGGGTTAAAGAAGAACTGGGCATCGTGGACGAAACGGTTGGCCAGGCCTAAGCGGAGAAAGGGGGATAACGGATGAGTACACAACTATCGACTCCGACGGACCGCCAATCTGCAGAAGCTTTGTCCCGTAGCAAAAACGAGCCTAATTGGCTGGTAGATTTGCGCGGCGAAGCGGCTGAGCTTGCTGGTACATTAGAATGGCCAAAGCCGGAGAAAGTCAAAATTGAACGCTGGAACCTGACAGCTGTAGGCAGCTACGATCAGGTAGCTCCAGCAAATGCATTAACCGATTTGCCAGAAGTTGTACGTGAATTGGTTGCTGAAGGTACTGAAAACCTCGTTATTCAGCAAAATTCGAGCCCGGTATGGACGCAGCTATCTGCTGAACTGGCAGCAAAGGGCGTTATTTTTACCGATTTGGAGACAGCTTGCAAGGAGCATGGCGATCTTGTTAAGCCGTACCTGTTCCAAGCTGTTGCCAAGGATGAAGACAAATTAACAGCTTTGCATGCTGCATTATGGAATGGTGGCGTATTCGTATACGTTCCTCGCAATGTAGAGGTGGAAATTCCACTGCAGGCTATTCTATTTAATACAAAAGCAGAGGCCTCCTTTGCACCGCATATCGTGATCGTAGCGGAAAGCAACAGCCGCGTTACGTATGTCGATTATGTCGTTACTGAACCAGGCGCTGTTACGGAGCCTTTCGTTTACCACTCGGTAGTCGAAGTTTATGTAAAAGCAGGCGCTCACGTTCGTTTCGGCTCCATCCATCATCTTGGTGGCAGCGGAGTGGACCTCACAGTTCGCCGTGCTATCATTGATAACGATGGTGTAATGGAGTGGGTACTTGGCGATTTGAGCGATGGCTCTACGCTGTCGGACACGAAGTCCGTGCTGAAAGGCAACGGTTCGCAATCGGATGCTAAAGTAATCAGCATTGGCAAAAACGCTCAGCAAATGAGCTTGACGACGCAGGCTGTACATTTCGGCCTTCGCTCAGACAGCAACATGGTTACGCGTGCAGTTATGAAGGATTCTGCTTCGGCGATTATTAACGGTATCACTAAAATCGAGAAGGGCGCTACGAAAGCTAATGGTGTTCAAACCGAAAAAGTGTTGATGCTGAGCCCGAAAGCACGCGGTGACGCGAATCCGATTTTGCTAATTGATGAAGATGATGTTACTGCAGGCCATGCAGCGAGTGTTGGGCAAGTTAACCCTGAGCAGGTTTACTATCTAATGTCCCGCGGTATTAGCAAGCAGAATGCGGAACGCCTTGTAATCTACGGCTTCCTTGCTCCTGTTGTTTCTGAAATTCCGATTGATGCGGTACGCGAACAGCTTGAGAAATTGCTCGTGCGGAAGCTCGAAGGATGAATATAGCAGCAATTCGGGAGCAGTTCCCGATTCTGCATCAAGAGATAAACGGGCATCCGCTCGTTTATCTGGACAGCGCGGCATCTTCCCAGAAGCCGCGCTCCGTCATTGATGCGATTAATCGCTATTACGAGAAGGACCACTCCAATGTGCATAGAGGTGTTCATACGCTTGGTTCGCGGGCGACTGACGCTTATGAGGGCGCAAGGGAGAAAGTGGCTTCTTTTCTGAATGCGGCACTGCCGGAAGAAATTATTTTTACGCGGGGTACGACAACCGCGCTGAATTTGGTTGCTTCAAGCTATGCAAGAAATACATGTAAACCTGGCGATGAAATCGTTATTACGCAAATGGAGCATCACAGCAATCTCATCCCGTGGCAGCAGGTTGCGAAAGCAACTGGCGCGACGCTGAAATATATTCCGCTTCAGCCAGATGGTTCATTCACGCTAGCCGATGCTGAGCTGACGATTACAGCGAATACGAAGGTCGTTGCGATGACTTATGTATCGAATGTGCTGGGCATCGTCAACCCCATTAAGGAAGTTGCGGCTATTGCACATCGCAATGGCGCCGTAATGGTCGTCGATGGCGCGCAAAGTACGCCGCATATGCGTGTTGACGTTCGTGATTTGGATTGTGACTTTTATGCATTCTCGGGCCATAAAATGTGCGGCCCGACGGGAATTGGCGCCTTGTATGGCAAGAAGGCGCTGCTCTCGAAGATGGAGCCGATTGAGTTCGGCGGAGAAATGATCGACTATGTTGACTTATATGAGTCAACATGGAAGGACATTCCGTACCGCTTCGAAGGCGGGACGCCGATTATTGCGAACGCCGTAGGGCTGGGCGCAGCAATCGATTTTCTGCAAGAGGTTGGCATGGATGAGATTGACAAGCACCAGCGTCAACTGGCGGCATATGCTTATGACCGCTTGTCAGAGCTTGAAGGGGTCACAATTTATGGCCTTAAGGCAGATCGTGCGGGCCTCGTTACGTTCAATCTGGGCGATGTGCATCCACATGATGTGGCGACAGTTCTTGATTCAGAGGGCATTGCTGTTCGGGCCGGACATCATTGCTGCCAGCCGCTTATGCGTTTTTTGAACGTTTCTTCGACAGCAAGAGCAAGCTTTTATTTATATAATACCGAGCAGGACGTTGATCAGCTTATTGCTGGACTGCTCAAAACAAAGGAGTTCTTCGGTCATGCAATTGGATGATTTATACCGTAGAGTCATCATGGATCACTATAAAAATCCACGCAACCATGGAACATTGGAAGCCGATGCCGTCACGATTAAACTGAACAATCCGACCTGCGGCGACAGCATTGCGCTCCAGCTTCAAGTGGAGAACGGTCTAGTCACGGACGCGAAGTTTAGTGGAGAAGGCTGCTCCATCAGCTTGAGCTCCGCCTCCATGATGACGGAAGTCGTTAAAGGCAAAACATTCGATCAGGCGCTGGAGCTAGCGGATAAATTTTCTGCGCTAATGAAAGGCGAACCAGTCGAATTTGAAGATTATGAGGACATTGAGGCGCTATCTGGTGTCAACAAGTTTCCAGCCCGCATCAAATGTGCCACCCTTTCGTGGAACGCTTTGCGTAAAGGTATCGAACAACAGCACGAGTAACATCATTATGAAAGAGGAGAGTGAATACGATGGCTAAAACAATGCCGGAAATGGAAGAGTATAAGTATGGTTTCCGCGATGAGCATAAGTCGATTTTCCAATCAGGAAAAGGCTTGACGCCTGAAATCGTTCGCACTATTTCGGAAATGAAGGGCGAGCCGGAATGGATGCTCGATTTTCGTCTGAAATCACTGGAGCAGTTCAACAAAATGCCAATGCCTAATTGGGGCGGCAATATGGATGATCTGGATTTCAATGATATTCAGTATTATGTAAAACCTTCTGAGAAGCAAGGCAAGACGTGGGAAGAGGTTCCTGCTGAAATTAAAGAAACGTTCGACAAGCTCGGTATTCCTGAAGCGGAACAAAAGTTTCTTGCTGGTGTATCTGCACAATATGAATCCGAGGTTGTTTATCACAGCATGCAAGAGGATCTGGAAAAGCAAGGCGTATTGTTCACTGATATGGATACGGCGCTTCGTGAACATCCTGAAATCGTGCGTGAGTATTTCAGCACAATCATCCCACCGAATGATAATAAATTCGCTGCTTTGAATAGTGCGGTTTGGTCTGGTGGCAGCTTTATTTACGTACCAAAAGGCGTAAAATGCGAAATTCCGCTGCAAGCCTATTTCCGGATTAACTCCGAAAACATGGGACAATTTGAGCGTACGCTTATCGTTGCTGACGAAGATAGCTTCGTTCACTACGTTGAAGGCTGTACAGCTCCAGTTTACAGCACAAACTCGCTGCACAGTGCGGTCGTTGAAATCTTGGTTAAGAAAAATGCCCGCGTTCGTTATACGACGATTCAAAACTGGGCTCCAAACATTTTCAACCTCGTTACAAAACGTGCAGTTGCTGATGAAAACGCGACAATGGAATGGGTAGATGGCAACATCGGCTCCAAATTGACGATGAAATATCCGGCTGTTGTGCTTCGTGGCCGCGGTGCGAAAGGTATGGTATTATCAATCGCAGTAGCCGGTAAAAACCAACACCAGGATGCAGGCGCGAAAATGATTCACCTTGCTCCAGATACGACGTCGACGATTGTTTCCAAGTCGATCAGTAAGCATGGCGGTAAAGTAACGTACCGCGGTCTTGCTTCATTCGGTCGTAATTCGGATGGTGCGAAATCTAACATTAAATGTGATACATTGATTTTGGATAATGAATCCACTTCGGATACAATTCCATACAATGAGATCATGAACGATAACATCACTTTGGAGCATGAAGCTACAGTATCCAAAGTTTCCGAGGATCAATTGTTCTATCTGATGAGCCGTGGCTTGTCGGAAGCGGAAGCAACACAAATGATCGTTATGGGCTTTATCGAGCCATTCACGAAAGAGCTGCCGATGGAATATGCGGTAGAAATGAACCGTCTTATCAAGTTTGAGATGGAAGGTTCTATCGGTTAAGCATACAAGCTTGACGATTTAGACGGATAAACGGCAAAAATGCCTGTTCCCTCACTGGTTGCTTTCAATCAGCTAAGGGAACAGGCATTTTGTTATACGAAAATTTCTTTGATTTTGAGATGGCGTTCAACAGTCAAATCTATAAATTCATGATTAATTTGCAGCAACGGCCTGAAAAATTCGGTTGGATGAGTCATGACAATAATACCTGTCTCACCAGTTTCCAAATAAGCTTTTTTTCCAATGAAGTTGGGGATCATATGCTTTATGAATGTATGTGCAATATGTGGATCCAGCTCTCTGAAGCTCAGCTTATAAAGTTCCTTCAATACATAAAATAAATCGCGTTTTTTCTGATAAACCCGTTCGGAAATCATAGCGCTGTAAATATCGACAACTGAAATAAGCTTAGAAACAGGCTCAATTTGGTCGCCATTAAGACCTTTCGGATAACCGCTGCCGTCATTACGCTCATGATGCTCCAACGCACTTAAGGCTATGTAGCGTTCATCAAAGGATTTTTTTATAATGTCATAGCCATATGTCGTATGGTTTTTGATTTCATCGAACTCTTCCTTTGTAAGCTTGCCGGGCTTGTTAAGAATGGATTCAGGAATTTGACTTTTTCCGATATCATGAAGGAATCCGGCTTTACCAATTTGCACCGATTTTTTTACGGAGTAGCCGAGCCAGGTAGCCAGATAATAGGCCAGCATGCCCACTTGTACGGAGTGTTGGTACGTGTAGTCGTCTTTCGTGTTAAGCAGCAGCAGCATAGATACGACGTCTCGCTCCATGTTAAGATGCTTAATCAGTGGCTGGAAGGCATCCTCGACTTCTTGCTCATCAATGGTCTGGTCCTCGCTTGCTTTGGCAAAAAGATTATGAAAGCCTTGAATCGCATTATCATAATCCGGTTGTACAGAAGGAAGCCACTTGGGACTAACGGTTTGCTCCAATGTGCGATCCGGTAAATTAACAATAGGGACAGATTCGACTTCAACATAATCGATTTGATGTTGAAGCAGCTTTGATATTTCTTTATTTTCCAGCAAGGTGCCTTTAGAAAGCACATGCAGACCGTATCCATTAAAGGTATCTTTTAATAAACGGTCTCCCGTTTTTAAATCAGTTACGTGAACCTTCATCGCTGCACCTCTATTGAATAGTTGATCACTTAAGTAGTATAGTAGCAATGATTTGAGGGTATGGCAATATGAGGAACTTTAATTTGAGTCTAAATACCCACCAATTTCGACAAAAAACGCTCTTTTTTTATCTTGATAATGTTCTAAGTAGTCTTAAGACCTATTTTTCACGCTTTTGAATGGAAATATTTGATAAGCGTTTTATTTTAGGCTTCATCTGGAGAGTTTGCTAACGGTGTATCAGGATTCCAAGGGCCAAGCTGATGGCCTTTCCATTCTGAACCATCCTCCCAAATTTCTTTTTTCCAGATCGGAACAATTTGCTTCAATCGTTCGATCGCGTACCGGCTGGCGTCATAACAGCTAGCGCGATGCGGCGAAGAAATAGCAATGACTACACTAGTCTCTGCGATGTCGACAATGCCAAGCCGATGTGTAATGGCACACAATGTTCCTGGCCATTGCTGTTCAAGTTCATCACCGATTTGCTTCATCATTTTAACAGCCATCGGTTCATAAGCTTCATATTCCAAGCGAATGGTACGCTGCCCTTGCGTCCACTCTCGCGTCGTTCCGACAAAAGCAATGGAAGCACCATGCCCCGGAACAATAACTTTGGCTAAAACCTCCTCTGTCGTAATTTTCTCATTAGTTAGCATGTACAATTGTTCTAGAGGAGATTTTTGTTCATCTTCATTAGAGTGTTCAGCTTGTCCTCCCGAAACGGGGGGGAGAAGCGCAAGCTCATCAGTGGCGTTTACGATGCTGTCTGCTTGAGCGTAAGCGTGGTTGCAGGCAAGAAAAGAGATGCTTAAAATATCAACTTGCTCGGGATACGAAGCAATCAAGTGCTTCTTCAGCTCTGCCACCGTCATATTTTGCTCAGCAGTCTCTATAATAAGAGAACGCACACCAAAGCGCTCTGACAAACCTGCAAATAAATCAATTTTCCATTGCGTAATCATGTTATTTAACCTCACGTAATGATATAGATGTACTATAACAGCATACCATAATCTATAGAAAAATGTTATGCTAAAGAGACAGCCTAAGACAGTTAGGCGGACGTTTATAACTTTTAAATTTAGAGGAGGCAGGCATGGATTCCAAACCACGATTAGAGCAAAATATTGTTATTTTACACACCAATGATATTCATAGTCGCTTGGAAAATGCTGCACGAATTGCTTCCTATATAGCTGATCAACGTCGCGTTCACGGTAAGGACAACTTGTTAGTCCTCGATATCGGCGACCATATGGACAGAATGAGAAGTGAAACAGAAGGCAGTGACGGCATGGTGAATGTTGCACTGCTTAATGAAGCAGGTTATGATGCGGTAACTATTGGAAATAATGAAGGGCTAACGTATTCCAAGGAAAGACTGGCCGAATTATATGGCCAACATGCCAAATTTGCCGTTTTAGGGGCGAATATGTTGGATGCGGCAACGAACAAGCAACCGCCGTGGCTACTGCCTCATATTATTGTAAATAAAGGCCATATAAAAATTGGTTTAATTGGTGTTACGGCAAATTTTACGGATTTTTATGTTTTGCTCGGTTGGAATGCGACGGACCCTTTCGAGGCAATTCAAAAACAAGTAGAGCAATTGCGTGAAGAAGTGGATTTGATCATCGTGTTGTCCCATCTAGGGCTGGCGAATGATGAGCGGATAGCGCAAGAATTGACAGGTGTTGACCTGGTATTAGGTGCTCATACCCATCATTTGCTTGAGGAAGCACTGCAAGTAAAACATACTTCGATTTGTGCAGCTGGGAAATTTGGCGAGCATATTGGGCGTATCGAAATTACACTGGGGACTGCTGCTGCCAAACCGCAAGTAAAGGCGGCTTGTGTACCGACTGCTGCTTTTGAGGAACAACCGGAAGCTGAAGCTATTATTGCAAAATATAAAGAAGAAGGGCTCGCACGACTCAATCGTACAGTCGCATGTATTGATGAGCCTCTTTCGACGGCTATTGCGCGAGAATCGCCGCTCGCCAATTTGCTTGCAGCAGGTCTAAAGAGACATACTGCAGCAGAAATCGCGATTGTAAATACCGGACAATTGCTAGGCGGCTTGCAGCAGGGAGAAGTGACAGCTGGACAGTTGCATGCGTTATGCCCGTCTCCAATAAACCCTTGCAAAATGCAGCTTACTGGCAGGCATATCAAGGAGGCTCTTGAGCAATCCCTTCTGCCGGAGTATATGGATAAGCGAATTAAAGGTTATGGGTTTCGCGGCGAAGTATTAGGAACACTTGCAGTAGACGGTCTCCAAATTATTTTTGATTCCGAGCGGCCTCCGCTGGACCGAATTGTTAAGATATTGGTCAATGGACAAACTCTAATGGAAGATAAATGGTATAATGTAGCTTCCATTGACATGTTCACGTTCCATATCGGCTATTTGTCATTAGGACAAGGAGTCAATATAGATTATTTTTTGCCGGAATTTATTCGAGACGTATTGGCTGAAGCATTGAAAGAACAGGCAAATATTGTGGATTGCAAGCTGCTTAGGTGGAATAATATAGCATCAACGATATAACATTTTTATTAATTTTATCCGATGTATTAATTAAGAAGAAACCACTCAGTCAAGGAAGGATCGAGAAAATGCGTTTGATGCCTATAACAAAGACTCAGCCCGGCATGCGATTGGCCAAAAAGATTTTCTCACATGATGGTTTAGTGCTGTTAGGGGAAAATGTTGAGCTGACCAGTCGGCTTATTACCCGGCTCAAACAATGTGGAATACAGTATATATATATTCTTGATCCGAAAACCGATGATATTATGATGCCAGAGATCATTCGCGAGGAAACGCTGCTAGTTGCCTTAAAGGAAATCCGTACAAATTTTCGTGATATGATGGATCGACCAAAGCGTAAAAAAGGCGTTACGTATCCGTATATTGGCCAAACCTTCAAACAAATGATGAATTTGATTATTGATGATTTGTCCGCCCATAAGGATGCGATGATTATGCTGATGAATATGGGAACGGTAGATCATTATTTATATCAGCATTCTTTAAATGTGTGCGTCTACACGACCATTCTTGGCATAGCCTACAATTATTCACATGAAGAACTAATGACTCTCGGGATGGGGGCGCTGCTTCATGATATTGGAAAAACACAAATTCCAATTGATGTCCTTCAAAAGCCAGGAGCTTTAACTCCAGATGAATTCATCATGATGAAAAATCACGCTCGTTTTGGCTTTGAGCTATTAAAGGATGAGCCCAATCTGCCGCTAATTGTGGCTCATTGTGCCTATCAGCATCATGAACGGCTGGATGGCAGCGGATATCCAAGAGGAATCAAAGGCAATGAAATCCATGAGTATGCAAAGTGGATCGGGTTAGTTGATTCATATGACGCTATGACGACTAATCGGATTTACCGCGCCCCGATGCTGCCGCATCATGCTATTGAGCTTCTGTATGCAGGAACTGGAACCTTATACGAACAGCATATGGTACAATTATTTCGAGATAAGGTAGCCATTTATCCTATTGGTATTACAGTGAAAATCAATACAGGCGAATCAGGTGTAGTAGTGGATTTTAATCATGCCTATCCACATCGACCGATTATTCGTATATTAAGCAACGAGGTTGGGGAAGATCTCGCTGTGCCCTATGAAATCGACATGTCGAAGCAGCTAAGCATTATGATTATAAGCGTAAATGATGAACAAAATGATTTGCCTGTACTATCAGCTAAAAATGGGTAATAGCATGAGGAGCCTGCTACTTGGGGCTCTTTATTCTTTTTCATGCCTATTTATTGCTTCTTTCGGATTCGAACATTACAATGGTACTAGAAATTATACAATCGAAAGATGCAGAAATCAGGTGTTGATAAAATGAATACATTGAATGCTATAGTAACAAATCCATTAGCTATGAGTGGCAGCCTCAAGGCTTTGCCGCAGCTAACCCCAGTTAACGACCCATGGGATCCTATTCGTTCAATCCAGAAGTTCGGCAAGCACCAATTGACGAGCGTGGAAATGACGATTTCAAACTTATGCAATATGCGCTGCGAGCATTGCGCGGTTGGCGATACGCTAGTTATGTCGGAGCCAGCCAAATTGCCTTTAAAGGATATGCTCAAACGATTGGATGAAGTTGAACATTTGCAGACGATAAGCATTACTGGCGGAGAGCCCTCCTATTCGGCTAAAACGGTCAAGGAATATATGCTGCCGCTGCTTCAATATGCCAGAGATCGTGGTGTTCGTTCCCAAATCAACTCTAATGTAACTTTACCATTCAGTCGCTACGAGGCGATTATTCCTTATTTGGATGTCATGCACATTTCATTTAACTATACGAATGCGGATGATTTTCACCAAGTAGGCTTTGCTAAAGCTGGTCATCATGTTTCCTACGAAGCTTCGGTTAAGCTGTATGAACGAATGATTGAGAATGCACGTCTTTTAAGCAAAGCAGGCGTATTAGTATCTGCGGAGTCCATGATTAATTTCCGCACACATGATAAAATCGATGAAATTCACCGACTCATTGTAGAAATGGGCTGCGAGCGTCATGAAGTGCATCCTATGTATCCAAGTTCATTTGCTAAAGATTTGCCGGTCATCACTCGTTTGCAAATGCGACAAGCCATTGAGCGGTTATTGGATAACCGCGACCCGTCAGTTTGGATGTTGTTTGGAACGCTGCCTTTTTATCAGTGCAGCAATCATGCAGAGGAACGTGCGCTGCTTAGCCGTCTGGCCGCTGAGCCAAATGTCACAGTACGCAATGACCCAGATGGACGGAACCGTCTAAACGTCAATTTATTTACGGGAGAAGTATTCGTCACCGACTTTTCAGATGTTCCATCATTTGGAAACATAGCGAGCTCTAAGCTAGATGACTTGTTCACAAAATGGCTGGATCATCCGTTAGCACAAGACGTAAACTGCTATTGCCCTGCTGCCTCTTGCTGTGGCCCCAACTTACTGGTAAAAGACATGTACTACAAAGAAGTAGATTTCCACCAACGCACGGCCCGCTTCGATTAAAGCTGCTATGAATAAAAAACGAACAAAAATGACTGACACCCTTTTGCGTGTGCCAGTCATTTTTGCGTGCTTGCACATAAATATAGGAAATATTAATGTTTGCAAAAGCTCTGATTTTTGGATGATGCCTTCACTATAAATTTTGCTTTAGCCCATTATCCCCTTAGCTCAGAAAAACGACCACTAAACCTGTAGCCTTATAGAGCGCAGAACATAAGCGCAGAACATAGAGCATGAACATGTAGAGTAGGACCTAGAGTGTAAACATGTAGCGTAGAACCTAGAGTGTGAACATAGAGCGCAGAACCTAGAACGCAGAACCTAGAGCGCAGAACCTAGAACGCAGAACATAGAATGCAGAACATAGAACGCAGAACCTAGAACGCAGAACATAGAGCGCAGAACGTAGAACGCAGAACATAGAACGCAGAACATAGAGCGTAGAACCTAGAGCATGAACATAGAGCGTAGAACCTAGAGCATGAACATGGAGCGTAGAACCAAGAGTGTGAACATGTAGCGTAGAATCTAGAGTGTGAACATAGAGCGTAGAACATAGAGCATGAACGTGTAGCGTAGAACCAAGAGTGTGAACATAGAGCGTTAAACTAGAGCATGAACAAAGAGTGTAGATCAAGATCGTGGACGTAGAACATCGAGCATGGACCATAGAACGTAGAACGTAGAACGTAGAACGTAGAACGTAGAACGTAGAACGTAGAACGTAGAACGTAGAACGTAGAACGTAGAACGTAGAACGTAGAACGTAGAACGTAGAACATTAGCCCATCCAAGCATCGATTGATAAATCAATAGATTATAAAATATCGTAGAAAAATAGAAAAAGCTCGAAAGCTCGTGCTTTGGGAGTTCCGAACTTTTGGAATGGAAGTGCTACTGAGGAGAGGAACTGTTTTGTTTTTTCAGAGGAAGTAGGATGAATTGAACTTGTTGTCAATGAAAACCTTGAATTAATAAAGGGGAATGCTAAAGAATAGTACTAGTGAAGACAAAAATTTAATAGAAAACTTGTGCCAAAATCTAATATTTTATTGGGTCAGAGAGAGACTGAATAACTAAACTCAAAACATCTGTGTAATATTTGATTGCGAGAAAAGACAAATTCAATCTTTTATTGGTGATATTGAAGTTTCAAGAATTCAAAAACATTGAGAAAGAGTGGGCCCTAACAAAAAGGTGTAATTGGTTAGACTGTGATTGCAATTTTTAAAGAGGAACTGATTTATGGTTATAGTATAATATGAAAAAATTGGAGAGTTTACTGTGCCAGTGGCAATAGGGCGTTTTTTGATAAGGGTCTGCCCAAGCATAATGATGTAAGTTCGTGCAAGAGAGAATGCGGGTCTAGGCTCGGATTATTCAGGAAAAAGCAAAGGTAGTTCAGATAAGACTGCAAATGAGTAGCGCCAATTCCCTTAAAGCAAGCATTTAATTTAATGATGGAACGTTTATATTGTGATCTAAGTAATCTCGAATCTGCCATACGGTACAATGGCTGAATAATTATATTATTAACGTATGAATCGCTAACGCAGTTGCGAGCAAAAGCAGCTACACCTGAACGTAATAAGCATCTTTCATTCAAATGAGCAGATGGGATAACTTTGAACTTAAAGTATGAAGCAGAGCAAAAGCTGGAAGAGCAGGCTATAATAATTGAACGCTCTTTAGGTGAGTCATGATTGGATGAATGTTGCTTTCTAGCATATAACTCCACTGCAGCTTTAATAACACCAGATAACTTTTCATGTTCATCGGCTTGGCTTATAAATTGGCGAATTTTGTGGAGCATGCCCCAGGCTGTTTTATAAGTTACATGCAGAGCTATTGATATTTGAACAGCGTTAATCTGAAATTGGTGCAGGGAGATTAGAAATAACACAAGCAACCATTTGCGCAATGGTGTTCGGCTTTTTACCATGAGAGTTCCAGCGGTTAGTGTCGTCTGATGACGGCAGGAATAGCATTGATATAAATCAGAGAATCGCGAAGTGATCCTATAGGCTGCATGGTGATTGCAACGAGGGCAGCGAAAACCTTCCGGCCATTTAATACTATAGAAAAAAGAATAGCATGCTTCGTTAGTGGAAAAGCAACTATCGAACTTTGCAATAGACTCAGAAATGGCAGGCATCGCTAACACCTCACTCCGATGAGAACTTATGTTCTTATTTTATCGAAATGATGATAGGAAGTCAATTAGTTAGGATGGTAGATGGAAAAAATTTTCTGAGCTAAGGGGATAATGCCTGTAAGCAACAAAAACAGCAGAGTCTCTCTAGGACAGAGCCGCTTTCTTGAATGACTCTAAGTTTGAAATATAACCATTACTTGATGCGGCGTTATAGTTTTTTAAAAGGGTTTAGAAAGAGTCAGAGGTATGGTGTGTTTAGGCAGCAGAGTAAGGGCCTAACGCGTTAGTACTTGCGGGGGCTCAGCATAATTAGTATGATAAGGACACATAATTCGAGGAGGCACTTACATATGGCGGGGGAGAAATGGACGAAGCCGGAAGCGGTTATTTTTGATATGGATGGAACGTTGTTTGAGACGGATACACTGTTAGTATCTGTTCACGAGCGGTTGTTTCAAACGCTGCGTGAAGAAGGTCTGTATAATCAGCCAACACCGCCTATTGAGCGGCTGCTCAGCTGCCTTGGCATGTTGCTGGAAGATATTTGGCGTAAAGTTATGCCTGACGCTTCAGATGCGGCTCATAGACGCGCTGACGAGCTGATGCTGCGTTATGAGCTGGAACAGCTGGAAGCAGGGGAAGGCAGATTGTATCCTCAAGCGGAAGAAGTGCTGAGAAAGCTTAAGGAGCAAGGCATCAAGCTGTTCGTAGCCAGCAACGGGCTGGAAGAATATGTGCGTGGTGTGGCTCGCTACAAGGGCATTTACGATTTGTTTGACGGATTGTATAGTGCAGGGGAGTACCAAACGGCGACGAAAGTAGATTTGGTTGCTCAATTATTGAAAGATCATCAAATTGCATCGGCATGGATGGTTGGGGACCGTTCTTCTGATGTGGAGGCGGGAAAAGCAAACGGGCTTAAAGTAATTGGCTGCGCTTATGCAAGCTATGGACGAGATACCGAACTTGCTGGAGCAGATGTGCTGATTGCCAAGTTGCCGGATATCGTAGAGCTGTTGGCTGAGGCTTAAACGAATTGTAATAATAAGAACCTGGTTATGATGGCGTCTCGTAGATGACGTCACACAGCCAGGTTCTTTTTTATGTGAATCATTAGGCGGAATCGGTCGAGGATTTGCTTAAGCCATCCATATGGGTCAAGCTGCTGCTGCTGTTGTTGGTATTTGTAATGGTATTTTTGGCTTTTCCAGTTTTTTTCTGCCGATAAAGCCATAGGGCATATTCTAAAGGTTTAATAATCGCCTGTTTGTAAGCCTCTTTCTCGCCCGCTTGGGCGAATACTTCCCTTGCTGGTTTGGGATTGACTTCAAGCAGCCAGATTTGGCCCTTGCGGTCAATAGCCAGATCGAGAGCAAGCTCACAAAGCTGTCCATAAACCTGCTCGAGATGTTTGGCGACATTAATACTGAACTGTTCGGCGTCCGCCTCGATCTCTTTAACGAGTGAGGCATCGCTTACCCATTGCTGCAGCAGTTCATTCATGGGAACAGCATGGCCTCCTCCGTGAAGGTTGGAGGTTACGCTGCCGAGAGGTCCTACTCTGCCCGCGCAGCCTGTTACGCTCCAAGCGCCTTCCCCGTTTTTTTGGACGAGCATGCGGTAATCATGCACGCGTCCGCTCGGAAGCTTGAGGTGGATGCCCTGCTGGGCTATATAACGGGTACCTTTTAAATCCCATGCGGATAAATAGCCGCTTAAGGAGGCGGCGTTTATTTTTTGCGGGCTAATAATTCGTCTTGCTTGATCGCGGCCTTGAATGAGAAGGTTTCCGCTTTGTTTTCGCTCAATGCGCAAAATGCCTCTGCCACCTGTGCCGTTAATCGGTTTAAGGTAAATAAGCGGATGTTTGCGCAGCATCTCGGATACGACTTGGGCATTTTCTGCAATGCGTGCTGCAGGAAGATAGCTTTTAAATCGGGCGTCCTTTATCAATGTTCGATGTATCGTCCATTTGTTGCGAAGCGGACGGTTGAGGAAGTTGAGATGGCTATAGCGGGATCGGAATTGCAGCAGTTGATCGAACCGATAAGTACGTTGAATGCGGCAGCGGTCAAAAATCATGTGCGGAAACGAGGTCCATTTCCGCGACCATTTTTTGGATGTTTCATTATAAATTAACGCATGAATGCGATTTTGTTTGTAGTTGACATCTTGAGGGGTGAAAATAATAATGTCGAGACCCAGCTTGCGGCCAGCAGTTGTCATTTTACGGTAAATATCCCGTTCTTCAAGCATACCGTTCTCATTGAGGTATAACGTCAATATTCCGAGTACAGGCTGCGTCATTAAAAGTTCTCCTTTCAAAACGGAGCGTCGGCTTGCCGGTCGGTCCGGTGAACATAGATACCGCGCTCATTCCAATGCGGAAGCATAGTGCCATGCTCGGAATGTTGTCGACCGCAACATGACAGGTTAATTGGCCCAATCTGCTAATTAGACTCCGAGCGACAGTCGTTCCGACGCCAAGCTCGCGGGCTTCTGGATGGACGACGAAAAAGCATTCCTGCTTGCTGCCATTTGTTGCGAAGCCCACGCCAAGTAAACGTGAGCCTTGCCTGGCGATTGAAACGGCCGCCTCGGAATATGCAGCATCAACTGATGGGACGAGTTGGGCAGAATTCAAGGCGCGAAAGGCTTGAATGGAGGCAGCTGTCAATCTCTTATCGCTATACTGAACAGCAAAATCAGCCAGTCGATTGCGATAGCAGTTCCATTGTTTCGGAGTGAGCAGCTGCACTTCCATCATTACACGCCTCCTGCCTTGCCAGCTTTTTTATTTGTTAAATATAAGCCGTATTGAAAAATGCGCTCAAGCGATTTTTGACGGATATGAGGTTCGTCGAATTTCATTGGCTTGGAATTGGCCTCGAAAAACCAAACGCTGCCCAAGCTGTCTATTCCAAGGTCCATCGACATCTCGCCAAGCGTTTGCCCAGAGCCGCGCTCGATCTGCCTCGCTATCAGCAAGGCGGTACGTTTAGCTTTCAGAAGTATTCTACGCGCCTGCTCTGCATTAAAAGAACTAATGAGCAGTTTCTCCGGATCTTCAATCATTCCGCCGCGAGGTACATGAGTCGTAATGCTCGAGGAGCCGGCGACCCTTGCGCCGATTCCTGTCATTTCCCATCTGCCGTCCCCGTTCTTCTGGACAAGGGCACGGAGGTCGAAGCGGCGGTCATTGAAGGAAGCAAGCTGGATACCCTGCTGAGCGATATAGGCCTCGCCTGAGCTTTGCTTTTGGATGCGGCTCCACAGCTTCGTTATCGTGGCGCAATTATAGGTAGCACTTTTGCGCTCTTCCTGGATTTTTAAACGATAGGGCAGCTGCTTCTCGGCTTTAAGGGTAATCGTCATAATGCCTTTGCCTGCTTTGCCGCTCTCTGGCTTCAAATATAAAAAGGAATGTTTTTGCATCATTTTGCCCAGCCCGTTGAGAGACATTAACTTGCGAGTCAAAGGGATGTAAGGCTTAGTCGTTTTGGATTGGCGAAGCCATTCGAATAAATGCCACTTGTTGAAAAAAAAGGGGTTGAATAATGTCACTCTGGGATCTTTAATGCAGGCATTGATTTTGTTTTTGACGGCTGGCAGCAGCTCATCCTCCCGTTGAGGGATACGATTATAAATAATGTCCGGAAAAGGGAGCAGGCGCTGCTGCCATATTTCCTGCTGTTCGTCAAAAATGAAGCCCTTCAGACTGGTCCGGCTTAAAAATAGATTTTTGGCAGTGAGCACGTAAACGATAAAGCCCTGCTGCCGGCCGACACGGATTAAATCAGCAAAATTGCTGCGGTTGCCGCGAAAAAGTTGAATATCATCCTCTATAGTCAAAATAGCGAGTACGGGCCTTCCGGCCCGGATCTCCGCTGTTGATTCCTGTTCTTTAACCAGCTGCTCCATCAGCTGTCACCCCCTTGGAACTTGCTGAGGTACAGGCAATGTTCAATGATATAATCCAGTGAGGCGCGACCTTCCGATTTTAAGGAAGGATGTTTGAAAATAGAACGGCCAGGTTTGGCATTAGCTTCAAACATCCATATCTCGCTATTTTTATCGATACCGATGTCAAGCCCCAGCTCGCCAAGACGGTGCGGATAGTTGCGTTCAATGGCTTCCGAAAGGTTGATGGCTACCTGCTTCGCTTTGTCGAGCACATCGGCAGCCTCGCTGCCGAAGGTCCGGCTTAGCGCCTGCTGCGGCGTCATGAGGGAGCCGCCGTTTTTGACGTGGGTAGTGACACTGCCCCGCCCGGCTTTTTTTGCGCCAATTCCTGCGGGCACCCATTCGTTCTGGCCGTTTTTATGCATATGAAAACGGAAATCAAGCGGACAGCCGTCAATTTCGGCGAGCCGTATTCCCTGTTGGACGACATAGTTATTTAACGAGCTGCCGTGGCGCGCATGCAGCATGCGGATCATGCTCTGGAAGTTAGTAAAGCGCAGCAGCACATTTTGATTCCCTTTGCGGTACCTTGCGAAATAGCCCCGCTTAGGGTGATAGGTCAAGCGATAAATGCCAATGCCAAGGCTTCCGGCTGTAGGCTTGAAATATAAGAAATGATGCTCTTCCAGCATCTCCTTGATTTTCTCCGGCGTAGGGCCTGACACCGATTCAGGCAAATGCTGCAGGGCCTCTGGGTCTTTATCGAGCAGCTTGTAGACATCCGATTTATTGAAGAAGCTCCAATTGAAAAACGGGATTTTCTTCCTTACAAACCGCTCGCGCAGCGAGTTGATCATGGTCGAGGTTTCCGCTTTGCGGCTGGGAAGCCGATTGTAGACAACGTCAGGAAGCGGAACCGTTTTGCGATACCAGTTGCCTTGGGCGGTCAAAAAGTAGCCATTGACGGTTTCCTGCTGCCAGTTGATGTCGTTTGGCGTAAAGCCAAACAAATATGCTTTGCGCTCTCCCGACCGGATGACTTGCTTAATGAAGCCGGTTCTTGCGCCAAATGGCGCACTATCGGAGGAAGGGGATCCAATATCGCTTAAGATACCGACCAAGGGCCCCAGCTGGATTTCATTATTTTCGGATTGAAGCAAATAAATATTGCCAGTCTTCGGTACTTTGATAGACTGGCGGACACCCGCCGATAAATACAGATGGTTGCCTTGGCGCTTGACTGGGCGGATGGCAGCTGTAATGACTTCTCTGCCTAGCTTGAGGAGCATCGTTTTTTTGCCTGACAGCTTCAGTTCTTTAAGAAGCGGACTGGACAGATAGACGACTCGATCGGTTTGTTGGGAAAAGTGTACGTTGCAAGTTGTCAAACTCATGGAAGAACCTCCTGAACGTTGTCATACCGAGAACGGTCTAATACGGGTGATGGAGTAATTAACGGCGTATGGAGACGGCGGGCCAGCATTTGGGCATAGCCTATTGGCCGCTCAAGAGATTGTGCAGCACATCTCTCAAGGCCAAGTCGCCTAAACGCCGATCTTCCTGGTCTGGAGTTCGCTTCCAGAAGCCATAATCGTCTGCCCTGCTCAATGCCAAAATCAAGTCCAAGCTCAGCTAGTCTGCCGAAGCGCTGTTCAAGCTGCTCGGCTGCATACAGGCTTATTTTGTGAATTTGCTTCAATAAAAGATCATTTATGGCTTCACCGTATTCCGCTATAAGCAGTTCCTTCGCAGATCTGACCCCGCCTCCTCCGTGGAGGTTGGAGGTGATCGAGCCGCTCTGTCCGCAGCGGGCTGCAAGGCCCGTTACTTGCCAGCGTCCATGCGCATCTTTCTGTACCAAAGCCCTTATATCGAAAGGTTCGCCTGTTTTTAGCTGTAGCTGCAAATACGGCTGAATAATGTAGCTGGCATTTCCGATAAACTGGGCTAGCCATTGCTCCAGCTCTTTCAAGCTAAGGAGCTGCTTCTGAAAAGGTAAATTGCTTTTGCTGCGTCCTGAAACGGTCCAATACCCTTCGGTATGCCGCCTGAGCAGCAAGGCGCCTTTGCCCTGCATGCCTGAAGCGGGCTTGAGAAACAGCCCTGCGCCTGGAGCTGAAAGACGGCTGCGCAGCATAGCGCCATGGCTATAACGCTGGGTAGTAGGCAGAAGCGGCTCGATACGCTCATTGCTCGCCAGCGCTTCGTAAACCTCCCATTTGGACGGGAGGCTGCCGTTCAAAATGATATGCGGCTTGCACGCTGCAATAGCTTGCAGGGCGCTGCGACAAGCAAGCTGCTCTTCCGTGTTTTTGCAGAAGCGCCGATCGTAAATAATATCGGGCAGCTTGCAGAGGCCCTTCTCCCATCTTTGATTCAGATAGCGATAGCCCTGGAGCTGACCGTTAACTTCATTAAATTCGCAGGGAGAAAAGACGTAAAAATCAATTTTTTTCCTTCTAGCGGTTTCCGCAAGCTGCTTGTAAAAGGCGGGCTCTGGAAGCCGCGGCTCCTCCTGCGTGGCATGCATCTCAATGGAAGCAACATATAATCCGATCGTCATGCCTTCTGCTGTCATAGGCGCCTCCGCTAGAAGCCCGATAAAAAACGGGAATATTGAATAACCATGCGAACTGAGGGACGAATTTTGTTGTCATTCAGCGGCGTATTGTCATTTTTGGAAGGCTTGGAGTTGACCTCCAGCAGCCATACCCTGCCGCTCGTATCAATAGCCAGATCGATGCCGAGCTCACCGAAGTGGGCGGGAATATGCGTCTCAATTCCTTTGGCAATGAGGAGCGCTGCATGCTGCAGTCTGCTCGAAGTATCCGCTCGGCCGCTCGTCAAGTTGGATTTAGAAATGGCCTCGCTAACCGTGCTTAATGTGCCGCCCCGCGCGAGGTTGGAAACAAAATGCTGTCCGCCAGCTGTTCGGGCTACAATCGAAGTGATTTTCCATTTTCCGCTGACATTTTTCTGTACGAGCGCCCGGAAGTCGACGGGCCGCTTCTGGATTTCAATCAGCTGGAGGCCTTGCTGCACCTGGTAGCGGACGGTTTTCATTTTTGCAGAGATGGCGGAATAGACTTTGAGCTGGTTTGGATAAAGCTGCTTGCGCGAGCCTGTCGTTGTCGTAAATTGGGCCTGATAGCCGCCCGTTTCAGTCTTTGATACTCGAATGATCCCTTTGCCAAGACTTCCTGTGACAGGCTTCAAAAAGATGTTGGCGTGTTTGCTGCACATGGCTTTAAAGGTGGCAAAGCTGCGCAGTGAATAAGACTCTGGCAAATAGCGAAGGGCGGATTCGTCCTTCTTGAGCGCTTCGAAAACTTCCGTTTTATCGAGGAACTTTTCATTGAAAACAGTTGTCTGAAACCTGGATTTTACTTCTTTGAAAAAATGTTGTACGCTGGGTTTGTTCTCTAGTTTTCGGGAAGTTAGTCGATTGTTAATGACATTTGGAATGGGAAGCGACGCTCTTTGCCAGCCGCCCGCATAGATCCATCCTTCCACGGTTTGCTGCCCGCCAGATAGTTGGCCGGGGGTGAAAAAACATACATGCCCGCCCTGTGCAGCGCAGCCGTCAACCAACTCCTTGCAGAACATGGTGATCGAGCCAAACGGCTTATCTGGCGTCCCTGGATAATCCCTGCTGATCAGAATACCGATAAGCGGGCCAAGTGAAAGCGTCGCTGATCCGGATTTATAGTTGATTCTTAAGGCAGCGCCATTCGAAATGCCCATCTTGCGTGCTAGACTTTGGCTAATTCGAATACCGTCATAACGTGTGACGGGCAATACTTTGACATGTTGCTTAAGTGAGCCGAAGGTCATCGCTACAGGCTGGCCCTGAGGGATCTTCCACTGTTTCATATAGGCTTCGCCCAGCATGAGCGTATCCTCGGCGAGCATGCCTGAGCTGATAACCTGGACGGCTACTTTCGATTTGAGCATCGTAAATCTCCTTCCAAGCAGGAGGATTCCGGCAAGCGGGTAACAGCCGCTGGGTGTTTTGCACGAATTAATTCATCATATGAGGACATCTATCCCTTGGTGATTAGATACTAACAGCTGTTCACGCAAATAATGGAGGGGAAAAGCCATGAATGTTTACGACAAAACGTATGAACTGGCCAAAGCGTTAAAGGACAGCGAGGAAGCGCGTTTGCTCAAAAAAGCAAAGCAGGCTGCAGATGCTGATCCAGATGCAAAACGGATGCTTGATGATTTTCGCGAGCGCCAAAACGAGCTTCAGCAGAAAATGATGGCGGGCGAGGAGCCTTCCGCGGTCGATATGGATACGCTGAACAAGCTGTATGAGGTCATTTCGCTAAATCCGCTCGTCAGCGGCTTGATGGAGGCTGAGCGCCGCTTCTCCATCGTTTTTGAGGACATAAACCGCATTATGTCCGATGTGCTAAAATCCATCGTTGATTAACGCCGGCGGTCATAACCCTCGTCCTTGCTTCATATAATGTGAGGAAGTGCTACCAGAGGAGCTGAGGGATATGAGAAAAGGCAGGAGCCGTCATGTATTATATTTGCTAGCTGCGGTAGCGATGCTAGTCTACGGGGTGCCCAGACTGGATTTGGGCGCTCCTTGGAGCGGGACAAGCTTATTTGGCATCGTCTGGCTGGTGTTCTCGCTTGTCATTGTGGCGGCGCAAATCGATGCGCTGATGCAAGGCGAAGCGAGGCGGCAGCAGATGCAGCGCATTAAACGTGCCAAAAGCCGGGCGCTGGAGCGCAAGCTGCAGCAGGTTGTTGCCGGGCGGCGCGCGCGGGGCTAGCTAGCAAAAGCGAAACAAAAACAAATAAGGCCCAGCGATGATCGCTGAGCCTTATTTGTTTTTCAAACATTAATCCAATTCTTTGAACTGGACGAGCTGCTTTACGAATTTGTAAACCGCTTCTTGTTCTTTGACGGTTAGTCCATGTAATTGATGGGCGATTTTGTCGGCGTAACTATTGTCTTCTGGGCTTGTCTGCTGCGAAGCATCCAAATGAACAAGCTGTTCCAGCGGAGAGTCGAGCGCTGCGGCAATTTTGCCGAGAACATCGACGGTAGGACTTTTCTCTCCTCGCTCGACTTGCCCCATATACGAAGCATTAATGTCCGCTCTGAGCGCCAGCTGCTCCTGGCTAAGGCCTCTCATTTTGCGCAGTGTGCGGATGTTATCTCCTATGTATCGGGCAAATTTACTCAAATTGTTCACCTCAGCCTAAAGATAGAGCTTTAGATGCCAACCAACAACGTTCTATAGAACCTATTAAATATAATGACTAAAGTCATTGACGGAAATACCTGACTTTATTATAATTATGTAAAATGGTCCTTATTAAACTTCTTTTTACTTAAAAGGTTCTTTTTACAAGGAGATTGGGAGATGGTAGAAGAATTTGAGTTTTTCCGCAAAGTTCAGCTGCATTATCGTCAAGTGCGATTCCACGTGCGTTTGAGCTATACGATTTTTCATAAAAAAGAGAAACTTCTGCTCGCGCATGGTATTTTGCGCTGCCGGGTTGAGCCTCATTCACAACTGGTTGAATATCGTATCAGCTTGGAATCGGAAGTCGCATCGCGCCCTTATAGCGAGAAGGCCACGATTTTATTTTCCACCATTTACGAGGAAATTCCGCAGCAATCGGTTAAGATGACGGATGTGCCTGCTTATCAATTACGTTATTCGGTACCGATTGTTTACGATTGGCAAGCTTTTATTATTGAAGGCATGAGTACAGCTTTAAGCAAAGGCGTATTGCAGCCTGTGTTCGATAAATATCGTTTTGTGGACAAGCAGGGCAAGGAAATAGACGCGAAACTTAAGGTCGCCGCCGTTATGGTGGATTGGTATAATGAGAACATTAATAGTTAGCCAGCAGTGTTGAAAGCCAGAGGGAGGTACAGGTGTGTCTAAAGTCGGTTCCGGTTCAGAGACCAGCACCAAGCATGAGCTGATTCTTGCACATATTCAAGAGCTGAAGATCGGAACGAAAATCTCGGTCAGAGTGATTGCAAAAACGTTGGGAGTCAGTGAAGGAACAGCCTATAAAGCCATTAAAGAAGCGGAAGCAACCGGACTCGTCAGCACAAAGGAACGAATTGGGACGGTGCGCATCGACCGTAAAAGAAAAGAGGCGCTCGACCAGCTTACGTTTGGCGAAGTAGCGGAAATTGTAGAAGGCCAGCTGTTTGGTGGCGCATCTGGCCTTGAAAAAACGCTGCATAAGTTCGTTATCGGCGCGATGGAGCTCGATGCTATGCTGCGTTATATCGATGAAGACAGCCTGCTTATTGTCGGTAACCGGATCGGTGCGCATAAGCGGGCGCTGGAGCAAGGAGCAGGTGTGCTCATTACAGGCGGCTTCGAGACGAGCGAAGAGGTTAAAGCGCTTGCGGATGAGAAGGGGCTGCCTATTCTCTCTTCGCGATATGATACGTTTACCGTTGCGTCCATGATCAACCGCGCTATGTACGACCGTCTCATTAAGCGAAAAGTGATGTTGATTGAAGATTTGGTTACGTTCAGCAGACCAGCCGATGTGCTGCATCCCGGAGATACGGCAGGCAGCTTCAAGGAACTGCGGCGCAGAACAGGTTATTCGCGTTTTCCCGTGGTGGATGACCGCGGCAAAGTCATTGGCATGATGACGGCAAAGGATGCCTCCGGCGCACTGGATGAGCAGACTGTCGATAAGCTGATGACCCGCCATCCGATTACGGCAGCACCGAATATTACCGTTACATCCGCTGCTCATACGATGGCGGCGGAAGGGATTGATTTGCTGCCTATCGTTGATCGGCATCGCAAGCTGCTTGGTGTCATTAGCCGCCAGCAGGTGATTGATGCGCTGCGGTTTGCGGGCAAACAGCCCGAATCGGGCGAAACGTTCGATGATTTAATGTGGTCAAGATTTATGGCTAGTGAAGATGCGGCTGGCGAGTTTGTTTATAAAGGGGTCGTAACGCCGCAAATGTCAGGCTCGCTTGGCATGATATCGGAAGGCGTGCTCGTTACGCTTATGACGCAGGCTGGCAGGAGAATGATTCGCGAGACGGGGAAACGCGATTATTTGCTCGAAAGCATGACGACTTATTTTGTGAAGCCAGTAGAAATGGACAGTGAAATAACGATTATACCGCGGGCGATGGAGATGAGCCGCAAATCAACGAAGCTGGAAATTGAAGTGAGGGATCGGGGCGGGCTGGCAGCGAAAGCGATGATGTCAGCCCAAATGATTGATCCTTAAACATAAAGCAACCAGGGCGGTCGCTCTGAAAAAAAGGCAAGCGGAGTGAACGGAGCTAAGCTGTAATAGCGCTGCGTTCGCCGTTGCCTTTTTTTAGCGTCGCGTCGTGCGCAGCATACTAAGATTGCGCAGTCCTGCGAAAAGATTGAATAGGCCAATGACCATGAATAGCGCCCCGATGACGATGCGCACAGTGGATTCATTGGACAAAAACAGCTGAACGCCGGCAATAAATATGAGCATGACGCCCATGCTTATATTCATTCTGGCCCCGTACAGCATACGCTTTGCACCATCAGCTGCTCTGCGGGATCTGTAGCTGAAAATAACGGTCAGCAGCAGGGTGAGGAAGATGACGGGTGCGAATAAATATTGCAGCAGTGAGTCCATTCGTTCTAAAGCAGCTCCTTTGCAAGCGGAATGATTGTGCTCTATTCCGCATTTCTGCTGCTATTGTAGCATGAATAGGGACATAAACAGAAGCAGCGCAGCGGGTGTCTTTACGCTAACTCGGTCCGCGATCATGCAGGCGGACTTTAACCCACAGCTGCAGCACATTATCGACGACAAGCATCGTTTTGACCTCGACCTCGTAATCCTTCTCCAGTACCCCGTTGTAAACTCTCTTGCTCAGCAGCTTTCTTGCAAACTGCGCATTGGAATCAATCTCGTAAATGCTTTGCCCGATAAAAACGGACAGATCGGCTTTGATTCGCCGAATCAGCTCAGCCTCTGTCATTTTGTCGAGCTGCGGACGACCTGCGTTTTGCCCGGCTTCCAGCTCAATTCTCGGCAAAATGCTCTTGATAACCGTGTGCTGATGCTTGAACTCTTTAAGATTGCCAATGTCCTGCTCATATTGCTCCAATTGAATTTCGAGCTCGCTTTTGAGACTGACAAGCGCCTCAAATTGTGCTTGGTAGAGGGAGTTGTAAACGACCGCGCCGACAACCATGCCGAGCAGGAGCATGCCGAACATTTGCAGCCCTTTAATATATTTGTCAAACGGTGGCAGCCGCATCGCTTAGCCCGTCCCTTTGCAAATGAGCCTCACAAGCTCCGTGCCCATATGAGCCCCGAGAAAAGCAGCGATAATATAGCCAACCTGCTGTGCCGCTGGGGACAGATGCCCCTCCATAATATTGCTTTCTATGACGCGCATCGGATCAATGGAGCCGCCTACTGCGGCTACTATAGCCCATATTTTTAAATTTGCCGCTGTATTGACCATCATGGAGGTGGGGGGCATCAGCAGAAAAACCGATCCAATGCCAGCGAGCATTGAGCCGCCTAATACGACGCCAAAGGCAATAAAGAAATCGAGCCCTGCCTTCATCAAAAAATAATTCACTTCGCTCACCAGCTCTCTTCGCCAAGTGGAGCCCGTCCGGCTCCTATTATCATTGTATGGGCGGTGCCTTGGCGATTATGATAAAATAGACAAATAGAGATGGAACACCTGAGGGGGCGAGGCGCAATGACCGCTAAAGAGTCGCCATTCGTGCATTTGCACGTTCATAGTGAATATAGCTTGCTTGATGGCGCGGCACGGATTCGCGATTTGACAGCCCGCGCTGCCGAGCTGGGAATGCAGGCGCTGGCGCTTACGGACCATGGCGTCATGTATGGAGCCATTCCGTTCATCCGTGCCTGCCAGCAGCATGGTATTAAGCCGATTGTAGGCTGTGAGATGTATATGACCGCAAGCTCGCGGTTTGAGAAGGGCTCGCGCAAAGAAAACCCGATCTATCATTTAATTTTGCTTGCCAAAAATGAAACAGGCTATCGCAATCTCATGAAGCTGAGTTCGATTGCCCATTTGGAAGGCTTTCATTATCGTCCGCGCGTCGATCCGGAAATGCTGGCTAAGCATGCGGAAGGCATCGTCTGCCTGAGTGCCTGCCTTGGAGGCGAAGTTTCGCAGCATTTGCTGCATGACAGGCCCGATGAAGCGCGCAAGGCGGCACAGCGGTACCGAGACATTTTCGGCGATGATTTTTATTTGGAGCTTCAGGATCATCATTTGCTGGAGCAGAAAAAAGTGAATTTAGCGATGATTGAGCTGGCGCAGGAAACCGGCATTCAGCTGGCGGTTACGAACGATGTCCATTATATTACTGCGGCTGACGCAGAAATGCAGGATGTACTCATTTGCATTGGGACAGGCAAATCCGTCGATGATGAGGACCGTATGAAAATGCAGACGGACCAAATGTATTTAAAGAGCGGGGAGGAGATGGAGGCCCTATTCCGCCATGTGCCGCAGGCTATTGCAAATACGGCAGCCATCGCGGATAAATGCACGCTTGAGCTGGCTTTTGGACGGGCGCCGCTTCCGGTATTTCATCCCGTGCCAGAGGGAGCAAGCTCAGCAGGGTATTTGCAGCAGCTATGCAGCGAAGGACTGCTTGCAAGATACAGCCAGCTGCCGGAGTGGATGCAGGAGCCGGACTTCCGCCAGCAGGCAGAGCAGCGGCTAGCCTATGAGCTGTCTGTTATTGAAAAAATGGGCTTTAGCGATTATTTTCTAATCGTCTGGGATTTTATCCGTTTTGCCCATGAGCAGGGCATTCGTACAGGCCCGGGACGGGGCTCTTCAGCCGGCTCTCTAGTTGCTTATACACTGCGGATCACCGATGTAGATCCGCTGAAATACAAGCTGCTCTTTGAGCGGTTTCTGAATCCGGAGCGCATATCAATGCCCGATATTGATATCGACTTTAATGATGAGCGCCGGGATGAAGTCATTGCCTATGTCGCCCAAAAATACGGCGAAGGGCATGTTGCTCAAATTATTACGTTCGGCACCATGGCGGCGAAAGCAGCGGTCCGCGACGTCGGACGCGCGATGAATGTGCCGCTTGCCGAGGTGGATCGCGCGGCGAAGCTCATTCCGCGCCAGCTCGGCATTACGCTTGCCGAGGCGCTGCGGACGACTGAAGGGCTGCGCGAGGCGGCGGAGCGCCTGCCGAAGACGGCGGCGATGCTGGATATGGCGCTTAAGGTAGAGGGTATGCCGCGCCATGCCTCTACGCATGCAGCTGGTGTTGTTATTGCCAGCGAGCCGCTGACGGAGTATGTGCCGCTGCAAGCGGGCGGCGAAGGGGCTGTTTTAACCCAATATTCGATGGAGCATCTGGAAGCGATTGGGCTGCTCAAGATGGACTTTCTGGGACTGCGTACCCTTTCGATTTTGGAGCGAACGCTGAATTGGGTGAAGGAGCAGTATGGCGAGACGATTGATTTTCGCACGATTCCCGACAATGACCCAGAAACGTATGCGATGCTCGGCCGCGGCGAGACGACGGGCATTTTTCAATTGGAGTCTTCCGGTGTGCGCCGCGTATTGCGGGATTTGAGGGCGTCGGAGTTCGAGGATATCGTATCGGTTCTTGCTTTGTATCGCCCTGGTCCGATGGAATTTATTCCGAAATATATTCAAGGCAAGCATGGCGAGGTGCAGGTGGAATACCCTCATCCGTCCCTTGAGCCGATTCTATCCGATACGTATGGCATTATCGTGTACCAAGAGCAAATTATGCAGATTGCCTCCAGCATGGCCGGCTTCTCGCTGGGCGAAGCGGATTTGCTGCGCCGTGCCGTTTCGAAGAAAAAGCGCGAGGTGCTGGATGAGCAGCGGGAGCATTTTGTGAAGGGCAGTGTGACGCAGGGCTACAGAGAGGACGAGGCGAATCTCGTTTACGATATGATCGTGCGTTTTGCAGACTATGGATTCCCGCGGGCGCATGCGGCTGCTTATGGCGTACTGGCTTTTCAGACGGCATGGCTGAAGGCGCATTATCCGGTTCCCTTTATGGCTTCGATGCTGGCATCCGTGAACGGCAACCAGCGGAAAACGGCGGAATACGTCGATGAATGCCGCCGAATGGGCATTCAGGTGCTGCCGCCCGATGTCAACGAGAGCGGCGTGACGTTCACGCCGATTGAAGGGGCCGTGCGCTTTGGGCTGGCGACGGTGAAAAATGTCGGTACGCAGGCGATTGAAGCGCTGCGCAAGGAACGGGCGGACAAGCCGTTTGAAAGCTTGCTCGACCTGTGCCGCCGCGTCGATTTGCGCGTCGTGAACAAGCGCGTGCTGGAGTCGCTCATCCAGGCTGGCGCCTTAGACTCGCTGCCTGGGCACCGGGCGCAATTGCTCGGTGCCCTGGAGGAGACGGTCGAAGCGGCGGTGAAATGGCGCAAGGAGCGCGCCGAGCTGCAGATCGAGCTGTTTGGTTTCGATGAGGTGCAGAACTGGGATGTGGAGCTGCCGGACATCAGGCCGTTCTCAACAGCTGAGCAGCTGGAGTTTGAACGCGAGCTGCTCGGCATGTATTTGTCAGGGCATCCGCTCGATGCAGTGGAGGAGCAGCTTGCGCCGCTCGGGCTCGACCGTCTGTTTGAGCTGGCGGATAGCGCGGAAGGCGCGCCGGCGGTAGCGGCGGTGCATATTGTGTCGCTGAAGCCGTTCACGAACAAGAAGGGCAATGCGATGGGGTTTCTGGAGCTGGAGGATCGCATCCTCCGCGTTGAAGCCGTTGTGTTCCCGGCAGTGTGGAAACGCTGCGCGGATAAGCTGGAAAAGGGCGGCCTCGCCATTGTGCAGGCGACCGTGCAGCATCAGGATGAGGAGTTTAAGCTCATCCTGGAGGATGTTGTGCCGCTCGCAGGCGGAGCTGCTGCGGCAGGGGCGCCGCTCGCAGAGCAGGCGCAGCGCTTGCAACGGCAAGCGCAAGCCCGCGCCGCGAGAGGCGCGTGGCCCGGTCCCGGGCGGGCGAAGCCGTCCGGGCAGGGCAAGGGCGGGGCGGCAGCGCCAGCCGCCCCGGCGGGCCGCGGGCCCGGCGCTGCTGCTGCGGGCGAAGCGCAGCAGCTGCCTCCGCGGGCACCGCGGCAGGAACCCGCTGGGCGTAAGCGCCAGCGGGTTTACATCAAGCTCGCAGCCGCGCGCGAGCAGCTTGCCGCGCTGGAGCGGCTCAAGCAGTTGCTGGCCGAGCACCCCGGCCAGCTGGACACCGTTCTGTTCTACGAGCGTGAACAGAAGCTGATCGCCCTTAGCGACAGCTACCGCGTCAAGCCGTCGCCGGAGTTGTTCGGCGAGATTGAGCAGCTGTTCGGCGAAGGGGCTGTCGTCGTCAAATAGGAGCAAGCAGCATACGGCGCAAGCATAAATTACTGGAGTTCATAGCTAGGTAGACAGGACTCCTGCAAAGGTTAGAACGTTTGATTTTATTTAATAATCGCGAAGCTTAAACATGGCAAAGCGATCTCTCATAGGGCTGGCCTTAGCTGTCTACAGCGAAGGCCAGCCCTATTTTCAAGCCATTGCTGCCCATTTCTCTTACTTCTCTTATTTCTTTTACTTCGTTAACCTCTTTTCCTCGCATTTCGGGCTTTCTTCTCTTATTTCGTCCTCTCCGCTTTCTAAGTTTTCACCCTGCGACCTCTTGCGCAAGCGAATTCAAAATGATGCACATATCTTTCTTTATCCGCATACATTTAGGGATACAAGCGGAGAAATGCGGGAGGTCAGCTGTTGCTTGCGGGCTATGGGGATACAGCTTCCGCGAAAGGCAGCATCGTTATTAGGGCCCCGAAAGCCGCATTGCCGCTGCTTACGCTGCATAACAGCGTACAAGCATGGGAGGGATGGACATGGCTTCGACATCCAAGATTGAAGCGTGGCTGGGCAAGCGCGGAGTGAAGGTCGATGATATTGCTGAGATTGTGTATACGCTGCAGCGTCCTTACAATGCGAGCTTATGCATGAAGGAATGCGAGGACAGCGTTCGGGCTGTACTGGGCAAGCGCGAGGTGCAGTATGTGCTTTATACGGGCATCGCTTTAGACGAGCTGGCGGAGCGCAAGCTATTGCCTGAACCGCTGCAGGCGATTATGGAAAATGATGAGTCGCTGTATGGGGTGGATGAGACGCTGGCGCTTGGCATTACGAACGTGTACGGGATGATCGGCTTGACGAGTTTTGGTTATTTGGATAAAGTGAAGCCTGGCATTATTAATCAGCTTAATATAAAAGGGCGGCATATTCATGTGTTCCTTGATGATCTCGTTGCGGGACTTGCGGCGGCCGCATCGGCAAGAATTGCACATCAGGACCCGAAAGCGCAGCAATACCATTTGCCCGATTCCCCATGATTATGATACTATTATAAGATCATATGACCTGTTAACGGGACTTAGCTATGTTTAAGATGTAAACTTTGCCCGTAGCAAAGTTTTCAGGAGGTACCATAATGTGGACGGTCATTTATATCGCGCCAACAGCAAAAATCGCAGAGAATATCAAGAAACGGCTTACGGAAGAAGGATTTCTCGTGAAGATCCGTCCAGTCAATCTGTCTAAACAGCAATTTGAAATATTGGTGCCGTCGGGTGAGCTGGAGGAAGTTCAAGAAGTGTTTAACTCCTTGTTTCAGCCGTAACGGATTCCCTTATTCGATTGCGCCTTGAGAGGTGTCATACGTGCAAATTAAGGACTTGTTTACGAAGAAGAAATACGCGACAGTACCTTCGGAGCGCCCTAAACGCGACATTCCAGAAGGACTGATGAATAAGTGTACGCGGTGCGGAACGATTCAATACAGCAAAGAGCTGGAGAAGAATCTGAAGGTCTGCTCCTCCTGTGGCTATCACTTCCGCCTTTCGGCTTGGGAGCGCATTGCCATGACGCTTGATGAAGGACAGCTGACGGAATACGATACGGACCTTGTATCGGAAGATCCGCTTGGTTTCCCTGGTTATGCAAGCAAGCTGGAGCAGCAACTGGCTAAAAATCCGAATTTGCGTGAAGCAGTTGTTACCGGCGAAGGAACTATCGGCGGTCTTCCTGTCGTTGTCGCTGTCATGAGCTTTGACTTTTTCAGCGGCAGCATGGGCTCGGTCGTAGGTGAAAAGATAACGCGGGCTGTAGAAGCGGCGCTTGACAAGCGCCTGCCGCTTATTATTTTTTCCACATCGGGTGGCGCACGCATGCAGGAAAGCATTCTGAGCCTTATGCAAATGTCGAAAACAAGCGCAGCGCTCTCCAAGCTTCATGAAGCGGGCGGCTTGTTTATCTCGGTATTCACCGATCCAACGATGGGTGGCGTCTCGGCGAGCTTCGCAAGTCTTGGCGACTACAATTTGGCCGAGCCTGGCGCATTAGTAGGCTTTGCAGGCCGCATTGTAATCGAGCAGACGATTCGTCAGAAGCTGCCGGACAACTTCCAGACGGCGGAATTCAATTTGCAGCATGGCCAGCTTGATATGGTTGTACACCGTAACGACATGAAGCAAATGCTGACCAAACTGCTTGATATGCATACCGCAGGGGAGGGATTGTCTAATGGCGGGTGAGCTTCCGTTCGAGAAACCGCTCAGTGATTTAAGGGAAAAGATAAAGACGCTGGAAACGCTCGCGGCGGGCAATGGCATGGATTTTTCCGAGGAAATTGCCCGTCTTGAGGAGCGCTGCAAGCAGCTGGAACAGGAAATGTACCAGGAGCTGACCCCTGCGCAAAAAATGCATGTAGCGCGCCACCATCAGCGTCCGACGACGCTGGATTTCATTCAGGCGGTGTTTACCGATTTCATCGAGCTGCATGGCGACCGCCTGTTTGCCGATGATTTGGCTATCGTAGGCGGACTTGCCAAGCTGAACGGCGTACCGGTAACGGTTGTCGGACACCAACGCGGCAAGGATACGCGCGACAACATCGCCCGCTTCTTCGGAAGTCCCCACCCGGAAGGTTTCCGCAAGGCGCTGCGCTTCATGCAGCAAGCTAATAAATTTAATCGTCCCATTATTACTTTTATTGATACGAAAGGCGCTTATCCTGGCAATACTGCTGAGGAACGGGGCCAATCGGAAGCAATTGCCCGTAATTTGCGGGAGATGGCTGGTTTCGGCGTGCCGATCATATGCGTCGTTATTGGCGAAGGCGGCAGCGGCGGTGCACTTGCGCTTGGCGTAGGCAACCGGGTGCTGATGCTGGAAAATGCGATCTATTCTGCGATTTCGCCGAATGGAGCAGCTTCGATTCTCTGGAAGGATGCATCGAAAGCTGATCAGGCGGCGGAAGCGATGAAGATTACAGCCAAAGATTTACTCGCGTTTGAAGTCATCGAGGACATTGTAGAGGAGCCGCAGGGCGGTGCGCATCGTGATCTTGCTTTTACAGCAGAGCACTTGAAGACCAAGCTGTGGAGCCATTTGCAGGAGCTGCGCGCCATGACGCCGGAAGAGCTGAAAGAGGACCGCTACTGCAAATTCCGCAAAATCGGCAAGTTCCAGATTGCCCAGCAGGCGCTGGCAGAAGAGCAGCAAACCGCTGAGCTGGCAGACGAGCCTTCCGAGGCAGCAGCAGTAGGCGGAGAACCAAGCACTGAGAAAGCAGCGCAGCCGGAATCGGCGCAGGTATAGTTTACAAATATTTTATACTGTACAAGCTGCTCGTAATCGTGTAATTTAAGTTGTGGTCAAGGTGAAACGGCTTTCGCCGTCCTATGGCGGCACAGCGCGTTTCAGTCCGAGAAATATAAGCCTATTTATATGTGAACAACTTATAAATTCTTATATTTTTAAAAGAATATTAACTAGCAAGGCCTACCATTCAAGCAGGCAATATAACGGAGGAAAACTAAACATGCGTAAAACAAAGATTGTATGTACAATCGGACCATCCAGCGAATCACTTGAAAACACGAAGAAGCTTATTCAAGCGGGCATGAACGTCGCTCGTCTGAACTTCTCCCACGGCGATTTTGAAGAGCACGGTAACCGCATCAAGAATATTCGTCAAGCAAATATCGAACTCGGCAAAACAACTGCCATTCTCCTTGATACGAAAGGCCCGGAAATTCGTCTGGGCAAATTGAAAGAAGAGCCAATTGAACTGGTGCAAGGCGAGAAAATCGCTTTGACAACAGAAGAAATTCTTGGCGACGTAACGCGTATTCCGATTACTTATACGGATCTGCCTAACGACGTTTCGGTTGGTTCGACCATTTTGATCGATGACGGCCTAATTGGCTTGACGGTTGAAGAGGTGCAAGGAACAGAAATCATTTGCCGCATCGTCAACAGCGGTCAAATTAAAAGCAAGAAGGGCGTTAACGTACCAGGCGTAAACATCTCGCTTCCTGGTATTACTGAGAAAGACGCGAACGACATCGTCTTCGGCATTGAGCAAGGCGTAGATTTCATCGCGGCTTCCTTCGTGCGTAAAGCAAGCGATGTTTTGGAAATTCGCGAGCTTCTGGAGCGTCACAATGCGGGTCATATCCAAATTATTTCTAAAATTGAGAACCAGCAAGGTGTAGACAACCTTGATGAAATTTTGGAAGTTTCCGACGGCCTGATGGTTGCCCGCGGCGACCTTGGCGTTGAAATTCCAGCAGAAGAAGTACCGCTCGTACAAAAATCGATGATTCAAAAATGTAATCGCGCTGGCAAGCCCGTTATTACAGCAACACAAATGCTGGATTCGATGCAGCGCAACCCGCGTCCGACTCGTGCTGAGGCGAGCGACGTTGCGAACGCGATTTTCGACGGTACAGATGCGATCATGCTTTCCGGCGAAACAGCTGCTGGTAAATATCCAGTTGAATCGGTACAAACGATGGCTCGTATCGCTGAGCGTGCAGAATCGGCTCTTGAATACCGTGAAATTTTCACGAAACAAGCGAATGCACAGCAAACAAGCGTAACGGAAGCAATCTCCCAAGCGGTAGCTAATTCCGCATTTGACCTGAAAGCGAAAGCGATCGTTACTTCGACGCAAAGCGGCTTCACTTCCCGTATGGTATCCAAATACCGTCCGAAAGCGCCAATCATTGCGGTAACAACAGAAGAGACGGTTATGCGTCGCCTGGCACTTGTATGGGGCGTTATTCCGGTTAAAGGCGCACTCGTTGATTCCACAGACGGTTTGTTCGAAAATGCAGTAACCGGCGCACTCAGCACTGGTTTGCTTGCTCTTGGCGATACAATCGTTATTACGGCTGGTGTGCCAGTAGGCCGCTCTGGAACAACAAACCTAATCAAAATTCACCACATTGGCGAGCTTCTGGCAAATGGACAAGGCATCGGCAGCCAAACAGCTACTGGTACAGTAGTCGTTGCCCGCACGCCTGAAGAAGCTATTGCAAAAACAAAACAAGGTTCGATTCTGGTAACCGTATCGACCGATAAAGAATATATGCCTGCATTCGAGAAAGCGGCTGCTGTCGTAACGGAGCAAGGCGGCATTACTAGCCATGCGGCTGTTTGCGGCATCAACCTCGGAATTCCAGTTATTCTGGGCATTTCTAATGCTACAACTATTTTGGAAGATGGCATGGAAGTTACGCTTTACGGCGAAACAGGCGTTATTTACTCCGGCCAATCCAAGTCTGTATAATTTTCAAAAATATAGGAAAGTATATGATTTCGTCATACTTTCTCTATATTTCTCGGACTGAAACGCCGCGCGCCGCCAGAGGACGGCTTTCGGCCGTTTCACCTTAACTGCATATTCTCTGCTCGTATAGACAGAGCAACAACAAGCGATGGTGATTTCACCGTCGCTTTTGTTGAACTTAAAGGGAGGTTTACATGATGAGCAGCCCGTTGTCTGGATGGTTCGCGCATCCGCTGCGCGTCCGTTATCAGGAAACGGATCAAATGGGGGTCGTGTTTCACACGAACTATTTGAACTGGTTTGAAATTGGGCGCACCGAGCTGATACGATCAGCAGGCTTTGACTACAAATCTATTGAACAAAGCGGCATGCTGCTGCCTGTCATCGATTTGCATTGCCATTATGCATTGCCGGCGCGTTATGACGACACACTGCTTATTTGCACGCGCATTTCAGATTTCACTTCCGTGCGTTTATCCTTTGAATCGGAAATTCGCAAAGTAGATGAGGCGTCGTTTAAGCCCGCTTTTTACGAGCAGCAGGAAAGCCTTCCGGGGGAGCGGCTCGTTACGGGAGGAACCAAGCATGTGTGGGTAAATAAGGAGTGGCGACCTATGCGTTTGGACAAAGGGCTCCCCGCGCTGTATGATTTAATGAGGCAGATAACAAGCTGAATGGTGACGGCTGCTGCCAGCATAAACTGGACGGGAGGAATTAATAATGAAAAAATGGCTCATCGCAGCATTGATTATATTGCCTTTGATTGAGTTTTGGGGCATCGTGCAAGTGGGCAGCTGGCTTGGCGGGTGGAAGACGTTTGGGCTCATCGTTTTGTTCAGTATGGTCGGGGCTTATTTGACGCTGGCGGAGGGACGCAGAGTGTGGGCAGAAGCGCAGCTTCAGCTGCAGCAGGGCCAAATACCCGGACGCAAGCTGCTGGAGGGTCTATGTGTGCTGTCTGGCGGTTTGCTGCTGCTTATTCCCGGCTTTTTCAGCGATATCATCGGTCTGACCTTTCTGCTGCCGTTTACCCGTTCTTTTTATCAGCAGATCATGCTGCACTGGCTGGAGAAACGGATACGCGGAGGATCTTTTTCCATACGCAAGTTCTAAGATGTTTACATTAGCTTTACAAATTAATAATACGACACGAATAGTTGTAGCGCATAATAGGGGCATATATGAGGGAGGCGCACAAAATGACAAAACATTTGTCCCACTATGTTAACAGAGATTTAAGTTGGGCCGAATTTAACTGCCGAGTGCTTCAAGAGGCGCAGGATGTAAACAATCCGCTGCTTGAGCGGGCCAAGTTTCTAGCCATTGTATCCAGTAATTTAGATGAATTTATGAGTGTGCGTGTAGCGGGCATTCAAGAGCAAATTAAAGCAGGCTATTCTAAAATTGATTTTACAGGCTATACGCCCGCGGGCTTATGGAAACGATTAATTAAACGCACGAATCAAATGGTGCATGATCAATATAAATCTTATCGGGACGTGCTGCGCGGCTTGGGACGGGAAGGCATTGCCATCCGTTCAATGAGCGAGCTGAATATGACGCAGTCCAAGGCCGTATCGGAGTATTTTCATGAAATTGTATTTCCTGTCCTGACACCGATGGCGGTCGATCAGAGCAGGCCTTTTCCACTTGTACATACGAAGGAATTATATTTAGCTGTTTTATTGCGCCACCCGGAAGCCGCGCCTGATGAAGACCCGCTATTCGCGATGGTGCAGGTACCATCGATTTTAGCAAGATTTGTCCCGCTGCCTGAACGCCCGAATAGCAAGAAGCGCGAATATGTGCTGCTGGAGGATCTGATTGAGCAATTTATCGATACCCTTTTCAATGGCTATGGAGCTTATGCGGTGCATGCGTTTCGTTTGACGCGCAATGCTGATTTTACGCTCAATGAAGATGCCGAGGATTTGCTGGAGGAAATTGAGAAGGAGCTGCGCAAACGCCGTTGGGGTATCTCCGTACGGCTTGAGGTTGCTCGCGGCATGCATCCGGATGCGCTGGATATTCTCAAGGATGAGCTGGAAATCGAGGATAACCTGATCGAAATTGATGGACCGCTCGATTTAAGCTTTATGATGAAGTTCGCTCAGGCTATACCAGGCTACGACCATTTGCGTTATGACAAAATGGAGCCGGTCTATCCGATGGAATTTGACGACACCGACGACATGTTTGAAGTGATTCGCCAGCGGGACGTTCTCATGTACCATCCGTATGAATCGTTTGATGCGGTTAATGATTTTGTGCTTCAGGCGGCCACCGATCCAGATGTGCTTGCGATTAAAATGACGATGTATCGGGTCAGCGGCAAGTCAGCGCTCGTTCAGGCGCTGGCTGAAGCAGCCGAATCTGGCAAGCAGGTGACCGTTGTTGTCGAGCTGAAGGCGCGATTCGATGAGGAGCGCAATATTGCTTGGGCGCGCCAGTTGGAGAAAGCGGGCTGCCATGTCGTCTACGGTCTGATTGGATTGAAAACCCATGCGAAAATATTGCTCGTCGTGCGTCGGGAGCAGGACACGCTGCGCCGTTATGTGCATGTGGGCACAGGCAATTACAATGACAGCACAGCGACGCTGTATACTGATATCGGTCTGTTTACATCTCATCCGACAATCGGCGGCGATGCATCGGCGCTGTTCAATGAGGTGACGGGCTATTCCGATCCATATGACTGGAAAGCTTTTGGCGTAGCTCCAACGGATCTCAAGCAGAAGCTGTTCCGCCTTATTGACCGGGAAATCGCCCATGTGGCGGCTGGGAAGAAGGGCCGTGTCATTGCGAAGATGAACTCGCTCTCCAATCAAGAGATGGTCGATAAGCTGTACGAGGCTTCGCAGGCAGGCGTGAAAATCGATTTGATTGTCCGCGGCGTATGCTGCTTGCGTCCTGGTGTTGCTGGCCGAAGCGAGAACATTCAGGTAATCAGCATTGTGGACCGTTATTTGGAGCATGCAAGAGTCATGTATTTCCACAATGGCGGGGAAGAGGAAGTTTATTTATCCAGTGCCGACTGGATGACGCGCAACCTGATGAAGCGGGTGGAGCTGATGTGTCCAGTGTACGACGCGCATTTGCGCCAGACGCTCATCAACATGCTGAACTTGAATTTGAATGACAATGTCAAAGCTAGGAAACTGCAGTCAAACGGCACTTATGTTCATGTTGAAAATGAAAATAAACCGTTCCGCAGTCAATTCGAGGCTAGACATATCCCAGGCTGGAAAGTACAAGTATAAAAAAAGAAAAACGCGGTGAGAAAGGAATGCTCCATTCCTTTTTCACCGCGTTATTTTTTATGAAAATATTTAAGGAAAGCAACGATTTCTATGCCTGAATATAATCAGGCAGTTCGAGCACAGGAGTCAGCTTCCACAGCTTGGAAAACTCGGGAGCGAGCTCGCCTACCTCCAGACGCTCAACGGTCAGCGAGCTGCTAGGACGTACGGCATGCAGCTTAAGCTGCTCAGGCGTAAGAGAGACGGCCAGCCTGCTTAGCGCCTGTGTCTCGCTGCGGTCAAGCGCTGAGGCGAGCTGCAGTAGTGTGCCCAGCCTGCAGATTAACTCATAGTCGGATTCGACAAGCATCTCTTTGTAGGGACGGAGCTGCTGCCGTGCCCGACTTTTGCTTTTATAAGATGCGATCGAAGCCGTAATCAAAATTTCCTTATGGGACAATCCATTCAGATGCGAGTTGACGATTAAATAAAACGTATGCTTGGCGTAGTCGTAGTAGTCAATGGAAGCGCCAATTCGAAACAGGCTGGAAGCGGCATCAAGCAAAATCCGCGCTCGCGATGGCATTTGGTGCAGTTCCCTCAGCTCATCGTACAGCTGCAAAGCAAGCCGGTTTACCTGCGATACATGCTGCATCGGTGCAGCGGGATGAAGCATGCTGATGTTATGCAGGCTGAAGCCCAGCACATCCTGATGAGTAGACTCTTGCGAAAATCGTGTATCATGAAAAATGCCGTCGCGTAATCCGGCACCACAAATGATATAGCCTGAAGCTTTAGTCAGCTTGTAAAGCTGGCGCAGCACGGCTAAGCCGGGCACAATAACGTCTACCCGATCTTTGGACAGGCCGGGAAACTTGCTGCGCTTGTCCAGCGGCAGGGCCCGCAGCTGATCAAACACCATTTCGGCGTCCCCTCCGGGTATCGCATAATTATGTGTTTGATGAAAAGGGTAGTTCGTCGCCGCTTGATGGATTTTGCCCAGCGCTCTAGCGGTGCCCCCGACGCCAATCATGGGCAGTCCCTGCGCTTTGGCGAGCCATGGAACGGACTTGAAGGCTTCAAGCGCTGCATTGTCCAGCGCGCGCAAAGCCTCGTCGCTGAGCATGCCTTTGGATGCGAAACGCCGATTCAGGCTCACGCAGCCAAAAGGAAAGGAGACGGAGTGCTGCAGCTTGCGTCCGCGAAACAGCGATACCTCCGTGCTGCCGCCGCCAATATCAACTAATAGACCATCCTCCAGGTCCATCGCATTAATCATCCCAAGGAAGCCAAAGGCTGCCTCTTGCTCGCCGCTAAGCAGTTCTATATCAAGGCCGGTTTCGGCTTTTATCGCTTCCAAAATAACCGCGCGGTTCGAAGCGTTGCGAATTGCCGCTGTTGCCACTGCGCGGATTTCTCCAGTTCGGTTATGGGCGCAAATTAAGCGGAAATGGCTGAGTGTGCCGAGCAGCTCGCTCATTGCCTCAGCTGATAGATTGCCCTGATCGTCAATTCGTTCACTTAGACGCGCCGGGCGTTTGCTCCCATCAATGACGCGGTGTGCTCCGTGTGCTGTTCGCTCATAAACAACGAGCCTCACCGAGTTGGAGCCTATATCTATAATACCAATGCGATGTTCATTCATAGCGAACCTCCGATTTTTTGCAATAATTTATTTTAACATAGCAGATGAAGAATGTCCTAAGATGCGTAAGGCGACATTCAAAGCAAGCTTCTAGGGTTGCGAATCACGATATTCGAGATTTGTCGAATCAAGAATAAAAATGGATGTGTAAGACATATTAAAGGAGGCAGTTTATTAAACAATCTGGAGGTTTTACGAATGAATCAGTTTTCACAAACGAATATTAGCCAACAGCTTTCACAATGCGAGCATCTTCTACAGCAGCTGATGCAGCAAACACAGCAAGCATCAGGCATGTATCAGCAATTGTTGAAGCAAGAACAAGCGAATGCCGCCCAGTTGGAGCAAATTGCTCAGCGTGAGCATCAAGCGGCCCATATTATCCAAACCTCATTGCAAGGTCACCAAAAGGCGATGCAGCAAATGCAGCAAATTTCTAGCATTTGCAATCAAATTTCCAGTTCAAATGCGAACCAATCCTTTGCTTATCAGCAGCCACAGTACCAAGGCTCATCGTTTGGAGAGTTAAATCATTAACCTTCAAGCCATTTGTTTCTTTAGCCTATTATAGGGAAGAAAACTTGCTGCGCAGCAGGCCCTTGTCATTTCGGCATCAATCAATAAAAGCAAAAATGAAGCAGCGGCTGTTTCCCGGTATTTTGCCGGGGAGCGGTCGTTTCGTCTATTTACAAACGATTATTAAAGCTTGTATCGTGATCGGTTAGTACTCTGCCTGTTTTTCTGTTAAGATAGAAGACAGGCGTTTACATCTAACTACATAAGCAGGTACCAGATCTGTCAGGGTGTCGAAAGGTGAGGTTATTTCACATGCCAGCAACCCCATCACAATTTTCTTTCTTACTGATAAAGCATTTTTATATGTGCTTTTGTTCACTTTGTTGTCAAAATCATTTATGATTATACGGACGACATGGATTCGAATGATATTTTGCGATGTGAAATTTCCAAGCTAAAGGAGAGAGAACGATGACAGCAACTAAAGGTCTGGAAGGAATTGTCGCCGCTTCTTCGTCAATCAGCTCGATTATTGACGGAGTGTTGACATACCGCGGTATAGATATTGATGATTTGGCAGAAAATGCGACATTTGAAGAGGTTGCCTATTTGTTATGGTATGGCAAACTGCCTAATCGTTCCGAGCTAGCAAAACTGCAAGAGCAGTTAGATGCATACACAGCAATTCCTGAAGGCGTTATCCAGCAAATTAAGCTGTACCCGAAGGACACGAATTCGATGGCGGCACTTCGTACAGCCATTTCAAGCCTTGCTCTATATGATGAGTCGGCTAATGAAATGACTGCTGAAGCTAATCAGCTGAAAGCGATTAAGTTGCAGGCGCAATTGCCAGCCGTTGTAGCAGCGTTCGCTCGCATTCGTGAAGGCAAAGATCCAATTGCTCCGAAGAAAGGCGTATCCATCGCCCATAATTTCCTGTACATGCTTACGGGCAAAGATCCTGAAGAGGTTGCAGTGAAAGCGCTTGATCAGGCACTTGTGCTGCATGCTGACCATGAGCTTAACGCATCTACATTTGCGGCACGTGTAACGGTAGCGACTTTATCTGACATTTATTCCGGTGTTACCTCGGCAATCGGCGCGCTCAAAGGCCCGCTGCATGGCGGCGCTAATGAAGCGGTAATGGTTATGCTGGAGGAAATCGGCTCCTTTGCCAATGTTGAGCCATATATCAACAATGCGCTTGCGAACAAGCAGAAGATTATGGGCTTCGGTCACCGCGTTTACAAAAACGGCGATCCACGCGCCAAGCATCTGCAAAAGATGTCGCAAGAGCTCGGCAAGCTGACTGGAAATTTGGAGCTTTATGAAATGTCGATCAAGATCGAAGAGCTCGTTACCGGTCAAAAAGGCCTTAAGCCAAATGTAGATTTCTACTCTGCTTCCGTCTATACGACACTAGGCATTGCTCGTGATCTATTTACGCCAATTTTTGCGATTAGCCGCGTTTCCGGCTGGAGTGCTCATATTCTTGAGCAATACGAGAACAATCGCTTGATTCGTCCTCGCGCCGACTATATCGGTCCAGTCAACGCGAAATATATTCCAATCGACGAGCGCTAAGCGCTGCTTTTAGTACCGTTACACAAATTAAAGGAGGAATTATAAACAATGGCTCAATTCGAAAAATTCGCAGTACCTACTGAAGGCGACAAAATCACTATCGACAACGGTGTGCTGAACGTTCCTAGCAATCCAATCATTCCTTTCATCGAAGGCGACGGCACAGGCCGCGACATCTGGCGTGCTTCGAAACGCGTGCTTGACGCAGCTGTAGCGAAAGCTTACGGCGGCGACAAAAAGATCGCTTGGTACGAAGTTTTTGCCGGCGAGAAAGCATTCAATGAATACGGCGAGTGGCTGCCAGCTGATACGCTGACAGCGATTCGTGAATATATCGTAGCAATCAAAGGTCCTTTGACTACGCCAATCGGCGGCGGCATCCGTTCCCTGAACGTAGCGCTTCGCCAAGAGCTTGACCTGTACGTATGTCTGCGTCCTGTTCGTTACTTCGACGGCGTTCCTTCCCCTGTAAAACGCCCTGAGCTGGTTGACATGGTTATTTTCCGTGAAAACACAGAGGACATTTATGCAGGTATCGAGTACCAAGAAGGTTCCGCAGAAGTGAAAAAAGTGATCAACTTCCTGCAAACTGAAATGGGCGTTAACAAAATCCGTTTCCCTGAAACTTCCGGTATCGGCATCAAGCCGGTTTCCAAAGAAGGTTCGCAGCGCCTTGCCCGCGCAGCAATTGAATATGCGCTTAAGCATGGCCGCAAGTCGCTTACACTGGTACACAAAGGCAACATCATGAAATTTACAGAAGGAGCTTTCAAAAACTGGGGCTACGAAGTAGCTGAAACAGAATTTGCAGAGCAAACCTTCACTTGGGGTCAATATGACCGCATTAAAGAAGCAGAAGGCACAGAAGCTGCAAATGCAGCACAAGCAGCTGCGGAAGCAGCAGGCAAGCTGATCGTGAAGGACGCTATTGCGGACATCGCTTTGCAGCAAGTTCTGACTCGACCGACTGACTTTGACGTAATCGCAACGCTGAACCTGAACGGCGACTACCTGTCCGATGCACTTGCAGCGCAAGTTGGCGGTATCGGTATCGCTCCAGGAGCAAACATCAACTACTTGACTGGACATGCTATTTTTGAAGCTACGCATGGTACAGCTCCTAAATATGCAGATAAAGACGTTGTTAACCCAGGCTCGGTTATTCTCTCCGGCGTAATGCTGCTTGAGCACCTTGGCTGGCAGGAAGCGGCTGACCTGATCTACAAAGGTCTGGAAGCATCGATCAACAACAAAACAGTAACTTATGACTTTGCCCGCTTGATGGATGGCGCTAAAGAAGTGAAATGCTCCGAGTTCGCTGACGAGGTTATTAACAACTTCTAGAACCAACAATGGCTGGAGGTAATGAGACAATGGCAATCAAACGCAGAAAAATTACTGTTGTTGGAGCAGGCTTCACAGGCGCTACAACTGCCCTGATGGCAGCACAAAAAGAGCTAGGCGACGTTGTGCTCGTCGATATTCCACAATTGGAAAACCCGACAAAGGGCAAAGCGCTTGACATGCTTGAATCGACACCAGTACAAGGCCTTGATGTTAACATTATCGGGACTTCTAACTATGCAGATACGAAGGATTCCGATGTCGTTATAATTACTGCGGGCATTGCCCGTAAACCCGGCATGAGCCGTGACGATCTTGTTAACACCAACGCGGGTATCGTGAAATCCGTTTGTGAGAACGTAAAGGCAACAAGCCCTAACGCTTATGTCATTATTCTTAGCAACCCGGTTGACGCTATGACTTACGTTGCTTACCAAGCGCTTGGTTTCCCTAAAAATCGCGTTATCGGCCAATCCGGCGTTCTTGACACTGCTCGTTACTGCACATTTATTGCGCAAGAGCTTAACGTTTCCGTGGAAGATGTTCGCGGCTTCGTGCTTGGCGGTCATGGCGATGATATGGTTCCACTTGTTCGGTATTCCAACGCTGGCGGTATTCCTATCGATAAGCTGATCTCTGCTGAGCGCATTGAAGCGATTGTACAGCGCGCTCGTGTTGGCGGCGGCGAAATCGTTAATTTGCTCGGCAACGGCAGCGCATATTATGCGCCAGCTGCAGCGCTTGTGCAAATGACGGAAGCGATCTTGAAGGACAAAAAACGCATTATTCCAGTTATCGCTTACCTTGAAGGCGAATATGGCTATGACGATCTGTTCATGGGCGTACCCGCGGTTATTGGCGGCGATGGCATTGAGAAAGTGCTGGAGCTTGATTTGACGGCAGAAGAAAAGGCTGCGCTTGATCAATCAGCGCAATCGGTTCGAAATGTTATCCAAATCGTAACTGCTTAATGGACTTAGCTAAAGCAAGCTGGCTTATATAAAAGATTTAGTACGGGAGGACCCTGACACTTTGCTGGCAGGGTTTTTCCGTTTGAAATATAAGAAGTTGTAAGGTTCCCCCTTATAATGGGCTTATATTTGTAATGGGTCTATTTTTTAGGATGCTTAATGTGCAAAGGGAGGGAAAGAAGCATGCTGGAGCAAGCTAGAGCCGAGCTGAAACGGGTGTACGGCTATGACTCGTTTCGACCTGGACAGGAAGCCATTATTCAAGGAATACTGGAAGGCCGGGATACGCTTGCCATTCTCCCGACTGGCGGAGGCAAGTCCGTCTGTTACCAAATACCGTCCTTGCTGCTGAATGGAACGACGCTTGTTGTTTCTCCGCTCATATCGCTTATGAAGGATCAGGTCGATGCGCTGAACAGGCTCGGCATTCCAGCGGCATTTTTGAACAGCTCGCTTGGAGCTGTAGAATACCGGGAAGTACTGCGAAGCGCGTTCAGAGGCGATTACAAGCTGCTGTATGTGGCGCCAGAGCGGCTTGATGCGCCAATGTTCAGCTCACTTAGCGAGCAGATGGAAATTCCGATGATCGCCATTGATGAGGCCCACTGTGTCTCGCAGTGGGGGCATGATTTCCGCCCAAGCTATCGCCAGCTGGCAGGCTGGATTGGACAGCTCGCTAACCGTCCGCTAGTTGCAGGCTTTACCGCAACGGCAACGGACGAGGTGGCGCGGGATGTATCGGCTATGCTGGGCATGCATGATCCGAATATTTTTGTGAGCGGCTTTGCTAGGCCGAATTTATCGTTGTCGGTCATTAGCGGGGCGGACAAAAAGAAATTTTTGCAGAAGTTTATAACCGAGCGCGAAGAGCAGTCGGGCATTATTTATACGGCTACGCGCAAAGAAGCCGAGTCCGTGCATGATCAGCTTGTACGCAAAGGGATTGCCGCAGGCAAATATCATGGCGGCTTGTCCGACGAGGAGCGAGCGACGACTCAGGAGCGCTTCCGTTTCGATGAACTGCGCGTAATGGTCGCCACGAATGCGTTTGGCATGGGCATTGACAAGCCTAACGTGCGTTATGTGCTGCACTGGCAAATGCCCGGCGACGTTGAGTCGTATTATCAGGAAGCGGGCCGGGCGGGACGCGACGGCGAGGAAAGCGAATGCATTTTGCTGTTCGAGCCTCAGGATGTGCAGGTGCAGCGGTTTCTTATCGAGCAGGGCGTCGGCGATACAGAACGGAAGTCGATTCAGCTGTCCAAGCTGAATACGATGATGAACTACAGCCGGACGCATCGCTGCCTGCAGCAGTTTATCGTCGATTATTTTGGCGAGAAAAATGTAGAGCCGTGCGGAAAATGCGGCAATTGCCTCGACAAAAGCGAGCTGGTTGATCGAACGTCGGAAGCGCAGAAGGCCCTTTCCTGCGTTGGCAGAATGCGCGGTCGGTTTGGCGTGACGATGGCAGCTAAAGTTCTTAAAGGCTCACGCGACAAACGGCTGCTGGAGTTCAGGCTGGATGAGCTCACTACATATGGGCTGCTCAGCAGCTGGCCAGAGAAGGAAATTACCGATTGGCTATATTGGCTTGTCGCCGAGGGCTACTTGCGGATGAGTGATGGGCAATATCCGACCGTCTCGCTCACGACGAATGCTTTGCCTGTTCTGGAAGGCAAGGAGACGGTCATGCAGCGTCTGCGGACAACGGTAAAACGCAGAGATTCGGGGCAGCGCGGAATGGCTTCTCCGCTGTTCGATGCGCTCAAGCAGTGGCGCAAAGAGACGGCAGCCCGCGAAAATGTGCCGCCGTTTATGCTGTTTTTTGATGCAACGCTCAAAGAACTTGCTGATGCCAGACCACTAACGGAAGATGAGCTGCTGCAAACGAAAGGGATTGGCGCAGCCAAGGCGCGGAAATATGGTGCCGAGGTGCTGGCTATTATTGGCGAGCATGCAGGCAAGCCTAACGAAGCAGCTGGCGGTGCAGCAGGAGGGGCAGCTTCCTTTTCAGGGCAGGCATCTGCTGTTGGGCAGTCAAGGACGGCTTCCGCAGAGTCTTCCAGCAGGGGAGGGAATGATGAAACGCCTAGCCATGTGCTGTCTTTAGAGCTGTTTAATGAAGGCAAATCGCCGCAGGCCATTTCCGCAGAGCGCGGCCTCAGCCGGGTAACAGTGGAAGGGCATATTATCCGCTGTGCGGAGGAGGGCTATGAGCTGGACTTTAGCCGAATTATTCCCGCCCATCGCGAAGAGGAAATTGTAGCAGCCATTATGGAGCTGGGTCCCGAGAAGCTGCGTCCGATTAAAGATGCGCTGCCGGACGATGTCGATTATTTTGCGATCCATGCCGTTATTTTTAAATACGGCCTGAAGGCAGAGGATTGAGCGAAGGCTAGTTTTTTAACGGAGTAAGTTAATGGGTTTATGGAAGTTCTTTGTATTTGCTAGGTTCATTTAGTATACTGTGTTTAGTAGAAAAACGGTGCTAATGCAGCGCTGGCGGGCACTCATCGCATCGCTACAATAAAGCTTGCGCATTTAAGCGCAAGCTTTGCCATGTGAGAATTAAGCCGATGCTTGCCTTGCGCTTGCTGCCCCGCAAATTTTTTTAGGAGGAAAGCTGAATGTATAACGTAATGGTTTTGCTGCATTTATTGGGCGCTGTAGGGATGGGTTTTTATATTGTGCTGCCGATTATGATTGGCCGGGCATCGAAGCTTGCAGGAGTAGGACAGGAAGGGCTGGCTGATGGCTTGCTGTCGGCAAACCGGGTCGCACAATATTTTCTCATTGTACAGCTTCTGACAGGCGGCTACATGATGTCGAAAGGCGATTATGCCGTAATCTGGATGATTATTGTAACGGTTTTGTTTTTGGGGATTGCTGCATTGGGCGGTATTATTACGAAGCCGCTGAAGCGCATCGTTTCTTCTATTCGTGAAGGACAAAGCGCTTCCGCACATATCGGCAAAGCTCGCGTCATGAGCCTAATCGTGCTGGTGCTGTACCTGGTTGTTATTTATTTTATGCGTTTCCCGATTTTTGCTACAGTATAGCAAGTCGGCAAGTGAACACCGTGTTTGTTTGATTATGGAAGGAAAGCGAACTCAAATCAACGTTGCAGGGGGCGGAGAATGTGGGACAAGCATCACCAGACATCATTACATTCGGAGAATCGATGGCGCTATTTATGCCGCAGGAGCATAAGGCGATTGAACGGGCGACTACACTGGAGCAGGGCTTCGGCGGGGCGGAAAGCAATGTCGCCATTGGCCTTTCCCGCTTAGGAAGCTCTGTAGGCTGGTTCGGCGCTCTTGGTAATGATCCTTTCGGGCGGATTATATTGAAAACGCTTCGCGGGGAAGGGGTAGATGTATCCCGCGTCAGGCTGAGCGAAGAAGCGCCAACGGGCATGATGTTCCGCGAGACGGTAGCAGGCCGCATGGCCGTGCATTATTACCGCAAGCATTCTGCTGCAAGCCGGATGGAGCCAGAGCATCTTGATGAGGCGTACATTCAAGGATCGAAGCTGCTGCATGTAACGGGAATTACAGCGGCGCTTAGCGAGAATTGCCGCCGGACGGTGCGGAGAGCCATCGACATTGCAAAGGATGCTGGCGTCAAAGTAAGCTTTGATCCCAATTTGCGGCTGAAGCTTTGGTCGATCGAAGAAGCGCGGGAGGTGCTGCTGCCCTTTGCGGCTGATGCGGATTACTTTTTGCCGGGCTGGGATGAGCTGATGCTGCTTTACAACACAGATAGCTATGATGTTGTAAAGCAAAAGCTGCTTGAACTGGATGCGGTGAAGATCATTAAAGGCAAAGATGATGCGACGATCGTGCTGGATGGCAGCGAGGAAACGGCTGTTCCTTTCTATAAGGCGGACAAGGTTATTGATACGGTCGGAGCGGGCGATGGTTTTTGCGCTGGCTTTTTGGCAGGGATTATGAAGGGAATGACGCCTGTCGAAGCTGTAAAGCTTGCGAGCATCAATGGCTCACTCGTCGTTCAAATGCGTGGAGATTGGGAGGCGCTTCCAGAATGGAGCGTTGTCGAGCAGCGAATGAGCGATAAAGCATGGGTGGAGCGTTAATTATGGCTGAAGCGAATGTTCCGTCGTCTAAAGGACAGCGCCGCCGCGAGGCGATTCTGCAGCTGCTTAAGCAGCAGGGGCGCGTTACGATTTCCGAGATTGTGGAGCAATTCGATTGTTCGGAAGCGACCGCAAGAAGAGACTTAGAGCAAATGGAAGCCAGCTATCCGATTATTCGCACGATTGGCGGGGCGATGTATGATGGGCTCAGCGTCGTTCGTGATATGGGCTTTTCGGAAAAGCAGGATATTTCGTACCTGGAAAAAGAAAGAATTGCCGCGAAGGCGGTATCGCTTATTCAGGAGGGCGATGTCATCGGCCTGTCCGGCGGCACGACCAATTATTTGATTGCCAAGCAGCTTAAACTCAGAAGCGGCATTACCGTCGTGACGAATGCAGTGAATATTGCGATGGAGCTGGCGGGGAGCCCGATTCAAGTCGTTGTCACGGGCGGCATTATGCGCCACAACAGCTTTGAGCTTTGCGGGCCGCTGGGAGAAGGCATGGTCGATCATTTGAATATTGGCAAAATGTTCATTGGCGTTGATGGTGTATCGGCAGGCGGGGGCATTACGACGTATTCGGAACAGGAAGCGCAAATTGCCAAAGCGCTGATTAGGCGATCCGTTGAGACGTATGCGGTGTTCGATCAGACGAAGGTTGGCAAAATGTCACTGTTCTCGATTTCGCCGCTTGCAGCGCTGCAAGCTTTCATTACCGATCAGCCGATTGAAGGCGAGCTTAAGCTGGCGGCACAGCAGCTCAATATTGACGTTTACGTAGCAGAAACGAATAGTTAGCAATGGTAAGGCAGCAGGAGCATGGAAAGTGGCTCCTGCTGCCTGTTTTTTACATTCCTAGCCTTTGTCGCATAAAATGGGGGGGCAATCTGCCAGCTGTCGTTTAGTATTGACAATAAATAAACGATCGTTTATTGTTGACGCATGAGACTAAGAGATGAAAATAAAATAGAATTAATTTTTGAAGCTACGATTCAGTTGATTAACGAAATTGGCATTTCGGAAACGTCCATTTCTAAAATCGCCAAGCGGGCGAATGTGTCTGCGGCTACGATTTACATTTATTTTGAGAATAAGGAGGATATGCTCGGCAAGACGTATTTAAAAGCGAAAAAAATAATGAGCGATAAGCTGTTTAATGGGGTAGACCATTCGGCACCGATCGAGCAGCGCTTTAATCTGTACATTCGCAATTTTATCCAATTTGTACAGGAGCACAAATCTTATTTTTTGTTTATGGAACAAATCTCGAACTCGCCACTGCTGCAAAATTGGTGCTTGGAAGAAAGCGCAGCGCTGTATATGCCTATATTTGAGTTTTTTGAGAGCGGCAAGCAGCAGCAGCTGTTCAAGGATGTAGATAATCATATGCTCATTACGTATTCCATTTTGCCGGTAGCCGAGCTGGTTAAAGAGCAGTTTAAAGGTGATTTTGAGTTTACGCCTGAAAAGCTGGATAGCGCGATTAAAATGAGTTGGGACGCGATAAAGCGATAAAACGATAAATTTTTTTTAAGTTTAATGAATGATCATTCATTAATTAAATATAAAGCAGCGGAATCGTGCCGATAAGTACACGGACAATGGCAACTTCCACTGCTGCTGCTCAATATTTAAAGGTCGGCTGCCTTTAATTCAGGGAGTCGGCCTTTATTTTTCGCAGCGCTATTCGTTTCATTTGCATCATATAGATACCGTAGCTCTGCAATAAAATAAAGCATGGAAGCAGATCGAGCCGATATCTTGCTTGTATTTCAATCCAAAGCTGCACGAACGCATAGCCCAGCAGTAAAATCAGAAAAAGCATGTGGCCGGCCTTATGCTGCTCGGCAAACCGGCTGCGCCATAAGCTGTACAGCGAATAGACTCCTGCTGCGCTCATGGCAGTGAAGAGGAAGCGCTCCGCTATTTTTAGGACGGCAGCAAGCTGTTCCTGATTCATATCCTTCAAGCTCCACATAACCGCCGAATCCTCTTCGCCCCAAAAAATAGCGAGCTTGCGCGCAAACAGTGAGGCGACTGCGGCCGGATCGGCGAGACGCTCCTTGATCAATGCCAGCTCTGCTGCGTCACGCTCCTCGCCAAGCTTAAATTGCAGCACGTACTTGCCATCCTCAAGCGACCATCTGCCATCTGTTTCCGCATTTAATCCTACGACGAATTTCCAATAAGGCTCCCGGTTAGATAACGGGTATTGCGAGGCTTCGCTTTGCACGAGTGCATAGCTGGCTAAAGCTTGCACCATATAAAAAATAATAAACACGCCGGCGGCACGGGCAAGCAATAATGTAGTGGATTTTCCAATCGATAGCCCGGCAGGCCTGTAATCGCCCGATTTAGCTTTGAACAAGCGAAATAGCAGTAGAAAGGCAGCAAAGCCAGCTAAATACACGAGGCTTAGCGGTCTCATCAAGTTCGCAAGTCCGAAGGCGAGGCCGATTAGAAGCCAGCCATATTTGTTTTCGAAGCTTTTACTAATGATGAGCAGGCAGCCGAGTGTGAAAAAGAATGTCGACCAATGCTGATTCGTCAGTACCGAGCACATGATGATATTGGGAATATAGAGCGCATACAGCAGCCCCGCAATTCGCGCCGTATGCTCGTTAAACAGCTCTAGGGCAGCGTAATAAACGAGCAGCACGGTCGCTGCGCTGAACAGCACATTAACTAGCTTAAGCATGAACAGCGCTGCTCCGCCAAATAGCTTGATCATACCTGCTTCATACATCGTAAAGCCAAACTGGTACACCCAGCTGAGAAAATATTCATCCTGATTAAATGAAAAATCGCCTGCTGCTGCTAGCTTGGCAGCATTATACATAAACAGGAAATCGGAATCGGGAGGTGTATCGATCCAAATAATCCAGCCGAGCCGGGACAGCAGGCTGATCGCTATAAGTGCGAGCAAATAGCTTTTAGCCGATATTTGGCGTCCAAGCAACCAGGAGGCGGCAAGTATAAGGATGAGCGTAAGGAAAACACCGCTAGCGGCAAGCAAGGGACTTTGGAGCAGCTGCGCTGTATTCATAAAGGAAGCAGCGAAAACGACAACGAAAAATAAGCCTCCTATAAAAGTGAGCGTTTGAGCAGAAAAAGAACGTATCGATTGGAATGAGTGGAATAAGCGCATAGCTTCTCCTTTCTTTAAGCGGAATGACTTATCCAATTTTATCCGAAATAGGTTAAAGAGGCTAGCTGTGAGCTGCAATTGGATTCATCTGCCGGAAATAAGCTTAATTAAAGCGAAGCTTATGCTGGATATTCCATACGAATAAAGCCGCCCCTGCTGTTAGGCAAGGACGGCTTTATTAATAGAGAAGATAGTTTAATTCCGGGAAGCATCGAATACAAGCTTGCCGCCTACCCAAGTATGGCTCACTGCGGAGAAATCAGCATCCGTCAAAATGACATCTGCTTGCTTGCCGCATGCGATAGAGCCCGTCTGCTCGTAGATACCGAGCTGCTTAGCCGCATTACCGCTGGCGCAGCGGCTGACTTCGGCGACAGACAGCGCAGTGTTGGCCAGCATGTACCGGAAGGCACGCAGCATCGTCAGACTGCTGCCTGCGAGACTGCCGCTGCCTTGCAGGCGGGCAACCTGATCTTTCATCTCGACGGCCAAGCCGCCAAGCGAGTAATTCCCGTCGGGCATGCCCGCTGCCGACATGGCATCGGTAATGAGAATAAGCTTGTCTGCCGATTTGGCAGCTGCAAGCAGCCGGATTGCTCCCGGATGGACATGATGACCATCGGCAATGAGCTCGGCATATATTCGCGGATCGCTGAGAACAGCGCCAACGGTTCCCGGCTCGCGGTGATGCAGCGGACGCATCGCATTATACGTATGGACGGCGTGGGACAGTCCAGCGTCTGCTGCGGCTTCGATATCCGCGAAGGAGGCATCGGTATGGCCGCAAGCGGCGACGATATTATTTTCAGCAAGCCAGGCAATGAGCGGAAGTGAGCCTTCCCGTTCAGGCGCAAGTGTCAAAATTTGAATCAAATCGGGAAACTCTGCAGTCCATGCCTCCAGCCAGTTCTGCCGAGGAGGCGAGAGGTAAGCGGGATTTTGCGCACCGATCCATTTTTCATTCAGAAACGGTCCTTCCAGATGGACACCAAGCAGTGCGGCATAGGGCATGTCGCCGCTTCTGTAATCCGCTGCTGCATGCAGAACCGACTCGATCGCTTCTTTAGAAGCGGTCATCGTCGTCGCCAGCATACCCGTTGTGCCCTGGGAGGCGTGGAAACGGGTAATCGTGTCGTAGCTGCTGCGGCTGGCATCCATAAAGTCGGCGCCAAAGCCGCCATGCACATGGACGTCGATAAAGCCTGGCAATAAATAGCCGCCGGCTCCATCTATAGCGGGCAGCGCCTGTTCTTCAGCACTAAGAACAGCAGCATTTTCCAGCAGGCGGTAAATGAGGCCATTTTTAATAACAGCACTGCCAGCAATGATCCGGTCTTCCAAGACGATATGGACGTGATGAATCACCCATGAGAAGGGCGAGTTTTTCATATTACTTCAGCTTCCTTCCGGCTTCGCGGTCGAGAAGCACGATAACCCGGGGATGAGTCTGGAGCAGCGAAGCTGGCACATCAGTTGTAATAGGGCCGGTCAACGCTTGCTCTACGATCTCCGCTTTATCTGCGCCGCGAACCACGAGTATAATGGTGTGTGCTTTCAGGATGGAGCCGACACCCATCGTCAGCGCCATCTTCGGAACTTCTGCGGCCGATGAGAAAAACCGGGCATTTGCTTCCAGCGTTGCCGCCTTCAGTTGGACGGCATGGGTACCCGCGGATAGCAACGCATCAGGCTCATTAAAGCCGATATGTCCGTTATGTCCAAGCCCAAGCAGCTGAATATCGATTGGATTTTGCTCCAGCAGCTGGTCGTAACGGTCGCATTCGGCTTTCAAATTTTCAGCCAGCCCATTAGGCAAATGATAATGATCGTCTGCAATATCAATATGGGAAAATAACTGCTGCTTCATATAATAAGCATAGCTTTGTTCATGCTCGGCAGGCAGGCCTACATATTCGTCCAAATTGACGGTAGTCGTCTGGGCGAACGAGACTTCCTTGCTGCGATATGCTTCTATTATTTTGGCATAGATGCCTAGAGGTGTCGAGCCTGTAGCGAGCCCTAGCACCGCATTTGGCTTCTCTTGGATTTTATTAATAATGGTTTGAGCCGCATAAGCGTCAAGCAGTTCCCAGTCGTTAAAGTGAATGATTTGCATCATGAAGCGCCTCCTTCAGGTTATGATTTTATTTTAAACTAAAAATATCTTTTTAACAATAATTTTGATTGTAAAGTTCATATTAATGATTTTTACAATCAATTTAACATGTACTCACAGCGTATGTTATGATGGACGGATAGAATATTTGCAGGAGGTAAAGGCAATGACGACAACGCAGCGTACGGAGGCGGAGGAAGCGGCGAAAACCGCGAAACGCAAAAATGAGCATATCCGCATTTGCTTGCAGGAGGAAGTGAACGGCCAGCATATCGATACAGGGCTTGATCGACTGCGGTTCCGTCATAATGCGCTGCCTGAGCTGTCATTTGAGGAAATTGAACTTAAGACGGAGTGGTTCAATTCGTCGATGAAAGCGCCGCTGCTCGTCAGCTCTATGACCGGAGGCACCTCGGAGGCTGGGGCTATTAACCGCCGCCTGGCAGAGGCTGCCGAGGCACGAGGCTGGGCGATTGGTCTGGGCTCCATGCGGGCCGCTATTGAGCGTGAGGACTTGGCCGCCTCCTTTCATATCAGAATGGAGGCGCCTTCGGTACCGATCATCGCCAATCTCGGAGCGGTACAGCTGAATTACGGCTTCGGTACCGATGATTGCTTGCGTGCAGTTGACATAGCAGAGGCGAATGCCCTCGTGCTTCACGTCAACAGCATGCAGGAGGTTTTTCAGCCGGAAGGCAACACGGACTTTCGCGGCTTGCTGACGCGAATTGAGCAAGTATGCCGCGCCCTCCCTGTGCCAGTCGGTGTGAAGGAAGTAGGCTGGGGCATTGATGCGGGTACCGCCGCAATGCTTGCGAATGCAGGCATTTCCTTTATTGATGCCGCTGGAGCGGGGGGCACTTCATGGAGCCAGGTCGAGAAATACCGGGCGGGTGATGGATTGCGCCGGCAAGCTGCGGAGGCATTCGCCGATTGGGGCATTCCGACAGCGGAAAGCGTTAGCGCGATTCGCAGCACATTGCCGCATATGAGCATTATAGCGAGCGGCGGATTAAGGCATGGTGTTGATGCGGCTAAAGCGATTGCGCTTGGAGCGAATCTCGCTGGCTTTGGGCGTGTCTTATTGCCGCAAGCGGTGCATGGGACGACCGACCTGTCAATTCGCCAGCTTACCCAGCAGTTTGAGCGAATTGAGTTTGAATTAAAGGCGGCGATGTTCGGCATTGGCGTCCGCACAATTGAGCAGCTTCGCCAGACGGATCGGCTTGCTTCGAAAGCCGACTAATCATGACATAGCCTACATAACAAACGAAGGGACCGCAGCCTATTTAATCAGGCCGGTCCCTTCGATTTTGATTCGGGCATTGACGGCGAATTGCAGCGTCGGGTAAATATTTTGCCATTGCTGCCAGGCTGCTTCGCCAGCATGAGTCGCCCGGTAATGCAGGCCAAAGCCGAAAGGATCGACGCCAGCCTGCTGTATTTTTATCAGCAGCTTATCCGTCAATTTGGAGTAATCTTGGCTTAGCTTTTGCTCCACCTGTCCCCAGCCCTGGTCAAACAAATGTGGAGGTGCTTCCTCCATAAGCGCTTTTATGCGAACGTCCATGTTTAATTGAAGCTTGCCATTATGCTCGCTAAAGTGATAATGGCTTTTAATTTTGCTGATGGCTCCCACAATCCGATTGTTTGAGAAACTTCCTTGAATCGAAGACTTCTCGTAGTTTTGAGCCAACTGGTTAAATAGCTGTGATTCTTCCGGCTTTAGGACGAGCTTGATTTTCGTTTTATCCAGCAGCGCCGTGTGGTTAATAACATAGCCGCTGTTGCCTTCGTTGCGAATAATCGGCATGATGGGGTCCAAACCTTTTTCCATGACGCGCCTCGTCAGATCCGAAAGATTTTCTACATACGTATAGGGATTGTCCGTTCCATCTGCACTGAAGCTTAGAAACAGCGCATTTCCCGGATAGCGCTCCGCCTGGGGATTAATTTTCAAAATCGTCCGGGCATCCGGCTTGCCAATCGCCAAATTCGCAATACTTTGTATATCCCGCCGTCTTTTCATCCAATCCAGCACAGGGGAATAATCCTTATAAGCAACGCGCTCACCGATGAGAAAAATTTTGCAATGGCCAAAGTCCAATTCCTTGTCCACATGGGCTTTCAGCATACGCACACCTTCGGCGATGCTTGCGGCTTCAATTGTTTCTACTTGCGCTTTGCCAGCGCCGGGCTCGATTTTCGGTGAGGCAATGGCCAGGCGCAGCGTAATGAGAAAAGGATTTTGTTTTTTGCCACTGTAATCGATACCCATCGCCACGATAAAATAACGTTTGTCAATATCTTTAAAGCCGCAGCCGCTTAATGCTGTACAGGCCAACAGCATGCACAAAGCTAGCAGCGTGAGCTTTAACGAGCGCATCTTCATGCGGATTTACGCTCCTTTCGGCTAAGCATGAACACGGAAATCACGATGGCTATATAAGAAAACAGCATCGCCGTCAGCCAATAGCGCGTAAACATAAACTCTAAGCGTTCATCGCTGAAAAACAAATAAATTACGGCAGCTACAGCAAACACACCGCAAATCATATAGTTGATAACGGGCGTTTCCTCGAAGTCGGTTGCCATTTTCAGCTTGGGGAAGCAGCTTTTAATAAATTCCATCGCTTGATGCCAGCAGCTCATCGTATAAATGAGCGATAGATTTAGATACACAATCAGGAACAGAAACAATACCCGTTCGATAAAACCGTATTGCAGTGTAATCGAGTCAGCAGTCATGCTCCATACATAAAGGTATTCATCTACCGCTTCAGTACCATGGAATCCGATAGGCACGAAGAAGGAAATGCTCAAAATAATCATGCCAAATATCGGTACGAGCCAGCGATACGTATAGCTGAAATTCGGCGGCAGTAGACGATTAAATATCGACAGATTGAAAAATCCGGTGAATACAAATACCCCGGCGGCAATAGAGCCAAGCTCTGGGCGCACCATCACAAAATTGGCGACAGTATGAATGGCATCCCAATTTAACTGCGGGCTTCTCACCATTTTGAACAGCACGAAAAAAATAATCGGCGCATTGAGCAGCAGCCCAACCTCGATAATATGCTGTACGGATAACGTCGAGCGTGAGGCCGCATAGCCGCAGGCAATAACAAGCAGGCATAAAATGACCAGCGGATTCAGCTCCGGATTGAAAAAGCGGTTGATCATGATCGCAAAGGCGGCCACGACAATAGTAGACGATACGAAGCAAATAATCGCTACATAAACCATAATGGGCGAGACGAGCCACCGCGGCCAATAGGCCCGTAAAATTTCAGGCAGCCCCATGCCGGGAAAATGCGCTAGCGCAGCAGTATAGGCATAGGTGAGCAAAGTTCCGGTGGCCCCGGAAATCAGCATCGAGGAGACGGCGCCACTGTAACGGTGTTCGATTAGAATATGCGGCACATACAGCATCAAGTTGACGAAGCTGGTCAGAAAAAAGTTGTAAAAGAAGTAGCGTGTCATTCCACCTTTACCTGCCCAATGTCCCCTGACTGTGATTTTGTGCCTGCAAACATGCGGAAATAAGGCTTGCCGAAGCTTCGCAAATTGCATAAATAGACCACGTACATGAATGAGCCGACGGTAACTCCGGTAATGCCGAAAAAGATAGCCATCACAATAAGTGGATATTTCAAAAAGCGGATAGCAAATGACAAGGAATTGACCGGAACGACAAAATTGGAAATGGCGACGACGGAGGTCACAATAATCATAATGCTGCTGACGAGACCGGCCTGCTGGGCTGCTTGTCCCAAAATAAGACCGCCGACGGTTGTAGCCGTTGAGCCAATGTAGCGGGGCAGCCGAATACTAGCCTCAATTAGCGCTTCGATCATAAATAGCATAACCATTACCTCAATAAAGGACGGGTAGGGTACAGCCGAGCGGCTTCCGGCGATGGAGAGTGCCAGCTGTACCCGAAAGAGCTCTGGATTGTAAGAGATAATGGATACATAGAGGGCAGGCAGCGTAATGGTCAATACAACCGCAACATAGCGCAGTAAGATAAGCGTGCGGGTCATCCAAAAGGCTTCGTAGTTATCCTCGACCGCATGCATAAAGTCAAAAAAGGTGACAGGCAGCACTAGAGCGAACATATTTCCTTTTATGAGAATGGCGATTTTACCATTGGAGATAGCCGTCGTAATGCGATCCGGGCGCTCGGTAATCAGGACAGTAGGGAACAGATGCCACTGCTTTCCGGTTAAAATCGTTTCCAGCTCGCCTGCGGCCTGCAGCATCTCGGTTTGCGCTTTCGTCAGTCTTTGCCTTAACTGATTCAATACAGTCGGATCGACGCGGCGCTGATCGAACAGAACAATAATTTCCGTCTTCGACAGCGACCCAACGGTGTGTTCCTCTACACACAGCTCAGGAGAGTGGTACATGCTGCGGATGAGGTTAAGCGATTTTTTCAAATCTTCGTTCAACGCAAGCTGCGGTCCTTGAATTGCACTTTCTACTTGGGTTTGGGTACTTTCATTACTAATAATTTTCGCTGTGTAAAGCGAGTAAACGATGCCTTGAGCTTCTATTAAAATATTGCCTTTCAGCAGCAAATCGGTCCACGTAGCTGGATCATCAACGACTAGATAGTCGCTAATCGTACGCAGCTGTTTATCGTAAGGCACCTCTTCCTTCATAAAAGGTACTAGCACATAATTGCTGATCATTTGCTCGTCGCATAAAGAGGAGATATAGGCAATTTCGATAATTAAATCGTCATTTTTGAGCTGTTGCACCTTTAAATCAACCGATTGGGCAAACAGCAGGCGGATGTGGTCGATCATAGAGCTTCCTCCTTAGCAGCAAAATGGGCAAAGTGAGCTTCCAGCTTGTCGCTCACGGGCTTAAGGTGCGCCAAGCGACCTGTAATTATACCCATTGGAGTGAATCATTACAGGGCATCCTTTTGCCTAAGTAGCATAAAGTGCAGTACAATGAAGGGATGAGAAGTGAATTGCAAGGGTAGAGGAGAATACATATGTCCAACTGGTTTGAGCAGAGTTTTGGAAGCGATTATATGGTTGTTTATAAGCATCGGGATTGGGATAACGCCTACAAGGAGGTACAGCTGATGGCGCAGTGGCTCCAGCTTCCGGCTACGGCAAAGGTGCTGGACATCGGCTGCGGTATGGGACGCCATGCGCTGGCACTGGCAGACTGCGGCTATGAAGTGACGGGGATGGATTTGTCGGAACCGCTGCTTAACGAAGCGAGGAAGCATGATGCGTTGCAGCGCGTAACCTGGGTGCAGGGCGACATGCGCCAGCTCCCTTTCGAATCGGGGGCGTTCGAGGGAACGGTTAATTTATTTACGTCGTTTGGCTATTTTGCAGATGAAAAAGAGAACGTGCAGGTGCTGCGGGAAATTCGCCGCATGCTGAAGCCAGGTGCGCCATTTCTAATTGATTTTCTGAATCCGGCTTATGTAGAGCGTAATCTCGTTCCGGCATCGGAGCGCAAGGATGCAGAGTCCGGCTGGGTCATTCGCGAGCAGCGTAAAATTGAAGATGGCTGGGTCAAAAAGCATATAGAAATTGCCGTAAGCAGCGATGAGGCAGACAATCGCCATTATGATGAGCAGGTTCGCCTGTATTCGCTCACATGGTTTGAGCAGGCGTTCGCCGAGGCAGGCCTTGTGCTGGAGAAAACATTTGGCAACGTCGATGGCTCAGCCTATGATGAGCTGAACTCGCCGCGCCTTATTATGCTTGGAAGGGCTAATGCGTAATGGCGGCTCAAGCGGTGCAATGGGAGCACGGGCTGCTGCAAGTAAAGCTTCCGCTGCCCTTTGCCTTAAAAACAGTAAACAGCTACGTATTTACTGAGCCTGCGGGAGGATATACGCTTATCGATCCTGGTCTCCGAACGGAGGAGACGCTTGCGGTCTGGGAAGCGGTATTTGCGGACCATTCGATTGCGCCAGAGCAAATTTCGCGCATCGTCCTTACGCATCAGCATCCCGATCATTACGGTCTCGCGGGTTATTTTGCCGAGCTAAGCGGCGCACCGGTCTTGATGTCCCGGCGTGCCCATCGCTATGTTAGGTACTTATGGGGAGAGGGCAGCACGATGTCAGAAGAGCTTGCTGAATTATTTGCTCTGCATGGCATGCCGCAGCACTACATTGACGAAATTAGCAGCAACTTAAGCAGTTTCCAGGAAAAAGTTTCGCCGCAGCCCCAGCAAGATCAAATCATGTATATAGAGGCTGGCGAGACGCTTGAGCTTGGCGGTTCACAGTGGGAGCTGCTTGATGCGCCAGGACATGCCTATGGCCAGCTCTGCTTCTATGAAGCCAATAAACAATGGATGATATGCGGCGATCAGGTGCTGCCGCGCATAACCCCCAATATTAGCGTCGTTCCTGGCGAGGAGATGAATCCGCTTGGCGATTTTCTGGCAAGTCTGGATCGCTTAAGCGAATATGAGGTTAAGCGCGCTTTTCCAGGGCATTATGATTCGTTCACGACATTTGCCAGCCGAATCGCAGAAATTAAGCAGCATCATGTGCAGCGGCTGGAGCAAATGCTGATGATGCTGCAGGAGCCGCTCACAGGCTTTGAGGTGTGTGGACGATCTTTCGGTGCACGGGCACAACAAAGCCCGCATCAGCACCGTTTTGCAATGGCCGAGACGCTCGCCCATTTGTATGAGCTGGAGCATTCGGGCCGGATATCGCGAACGGAGCGTGCGGGCGTTATTTATTTTTTGAGATGATAGGGAACGGTCGTAACTACGACGTTTTTGCGGTGGAGCAGCAGGGCGCGAATCATAAAGCTCGTCTGGTTGTGCAAAATATTATGCCAGCCGCGTTTCGGGATAAATTGCGGAATAATCACCGTCACGCGGTAGCTGGACTGGCTGGCCTTGCGCTCCACCGTATCAATAAATTTCAGCAGCGGCTGCATGACCGAACGATAAGGCGAATGCAATACGACTAATCGCACGTCCGGCTGCCAATCCTTCCATTTTTCCTCGAACGCCTCGCCTTCCTCTCGCTCAAATGGCACATACACCGCAATAATTTGATTCACGGACAATGACTTGGCATAGGCAATGGAATTATCAACAACATGTGTCATTCCGGCCACAGGCAAAATCAGCACATTGCCTTCGATGGGCATCGCAGGCTCGCACGTTGTGAGCCGCAGCTGTTCGCCGACGGCGTTGTAATGCTTTTTAATCCGGTGAAACACATAAATAATAATCGGCAGAAACACAAGCACAGGCCATACTTGCGCGAACTTCGTCAAAAAGAACATCATTGTGACGATCAAGCTGATGAGCGCCCCTGCCGAGTTTATAAGCAGCTTCACGACCCAGCCCTTCGGCTTCTGGCGGACCCATTTCACAATCATCCCCGTCTGGGACAAGGTAAATGGAATGAATACCCCGACCGCATAAAGCGGAATCAAATGCTCGGTCTGACCGCCAAAAGCAATAATCAACAGGATGGATAGCACGCCAAGGCTGATAATGCCATTGGAATAGCCAAGGCGGTCGCCCCTGACCGTAAACATCCGCGGAATAAACTTGTCTTTAGCCAAATTCACCGCGAGCAGCGGAAAAGCCGAATAGCCTGTATTAGCTGCCAATATCAAAATCAGCGCCGTAGTGCCCTGAATGAAGAAATACATAAAATGCCGTCCAAACGTATGCTCAGCAATTTGGGAAACGACGGTTACTTCTACCGCCGGTTTAATGCCGTAATAATAGGCCAGGAACACAATGCCAGAGAAGAGAATAGCCAGCAAAATGCCCATTGATGAGAGCGTCTTCGCAGCATTTCGGGGAGCCGGGTCGCGAAAGTTTGGTATCGCATTGGAAATGGCTTCTACCCCTGTGAGCGCGGAGCTGCCAGAAGCAAAGGCGCGCAGCAGCAGGAACAAGCTGATGCCTGCAACTGGCGTCCCAATCGGCGTATGCAGCTCAGGCGGCACATGGCCGGTTGCAATATTGTAAATACCTGCTCCGATTAAAATAAACAGCGCAAGAACGAACAAATACACCGGGTAGGCGAGAATGGATGCCGACTCGGTCACGCCACGCAAATTCAATATCGTAATCAAAATGACGAAAATAACAGCAATCAACACATTATGCTCATGGAGGCTGGGAAAAGCCGACGTAATGGCGTCGGTTCCCGCGGAGACGCTGACCGCTACCGTCAATATGTAGTCCACTAGCAAGGAGCCGCCTGAAATTAATCCGGGGAAAATGCCGAGATTTTCTTTGGATACGACATATGCGCCCCCGCCGTGCGGATAGGCGAAAATAATTTGCCGATAAGACAGAATAAGCGCCAGCAGCAAAATGAGCACGAACGCGGCAATCGGTACGGAATACCAGAATGCAGCAGCACTTACCGTTATTAATACAATCAAAATTTGTTCCGGTCCATAGGCAACGGAGGATAGAGCATCCGACGAAAGAATGGCCAGCGCTTTCAGCTTGATCAGCTTCTGGTCGCCAAGTTCATTGGATTTGAGCGGCCGTCCGATTACAAGCCGTTTTAAAAAAGTCATCATTTCAGGTCACCGCCAGCAGTTAGTTGTAAGAGTGAAAAGCATTTTTGCAGAGCACGTTATTGCTACTATCTCCTGTTATAAGTTTTTTCACCATGGAAAAAAAAGCTACTTGATCTCTCCGCAGGCGACTCGGTTTGAGGCAGGTGCAATGATCATAGTCCCCAGGCATGCTTTTTGTAAAATCTCGTTTTCAGCTGAAAAGAGGCGGAAAGGTTCTCTTTTGATCATGTAAGCGATTACAAATGAACGCTGTTTAGCAGCGCGAGGTGTAGCTTGCGGTAGGAATGATTATTGCCTATTCCGGGCAATGAAAGCGTGAGGAATGGCTGAGCGTGAAGGGGAAATAAATATTGTCTTTTGTTCGCTTTGGGGAGTTATCCCCTTAGCTCAGAAAAGGGGAATTGCAAATGAAAACCTGGTTTCTGAGCTAAGGGGATAACAGCATAAAGCAAAAATTATAGTGTCTAATTTGCATGGCCAAACGAGAAATCAAAAAGCACAAAGCACAAAGCACAAAGCATTTGTTTAGACATCAAACAGGCGCCGCATCTTTAGCAAGACGCGGCGCCTGTTCGTTATCTATCCGACTTTTAATCGAGCGGGGGATTAGTTGCTCCTTCACGCTCCGCTTGCTTTCGATGAGCAATGCGGCTTGCAGCTGAGGCTGCAATAGCACCGATAATATCATCGAGGAAAGTGTGTACATCGCCGCTCGATTTATCGTTAAGCTTTTTCAAAATGCCGGGCTTCAGCTTGTCAATATAGCCGAAGTTTGTGAAGCCGATGCTTCCATATACATTGACGATGGACAAGGCGAGAATTTCATCGCAGCCGTACAGCCCTTCATCGTTTTTAATCATTTCCTGAAGCGGCGGCAGCAGCTTACCTTCTTCGGCGAGCATGTCGAGCTGGATGCCGGTGAGCACTGCATTTTGCACCTCGCGCTTGGATAAAACAGCGTCAACATTTACGATGCATTCATCGATTGTTAGCTCTGGGAAATAATCCTTTTGCAAAAAATGCACGAGCTGGGCTACGGCGATTTTCGTAATGCCGCGCTTTACAAGCCACTCCTCCGTCGCTTCGGCAACCTTGCGGCTGTTCAAGCTGTATGGTTGTGGTGTTGTCATCTTGGTGTCCCCCTTATTGGATGTAATTTTGTGGACAAAACTGGTCTAAAACGGGGAAGGGCTCGTATACATATTACTACAAAATGAGAGTTGTACAAAGCCGCATGCGGCAAAAATCACTAGAGGAGGAAAAAACAAAATGGTTCAAACGAAATGGATTCGCCTTGCCGCGATAAGCGGTGTTATGGTTGTGCCTCTGCTGACCGCAGGGTGCGGGCTGTTCTCAACGGAGACAAGCAAGGAGATTGACCCGCCTCAGACGGAATCAACCAACGTCATTGACGGTACGAATACAGGACAGACAAGCAGCGTAAATCCACAGGGAGAAGAAACGCAGTTGACCGTATACTTAGAGGACAAAAATGGATACCTTGCACCAATCTCGCTGCTTACGACGCTTGGCGGCAAAGAAGCTGCCGGGCAGAAGGCGCTGGAAATGATGGTCGATGGCGGCGCTTATGCGAGCCAGCTTCCGGAAGATTTTCAGGCTGTGATTCCACAAGGTACTCAAATTAAATCCTACCATGTTGATCCACAGTTGAAGATGGCTACAGTAGAGTTTTCCGCTCCTTTTGCAGATTATACAGCAACGAAAGAGCGGGAAATCGTTGAAGCCATTACGTGGACGCTGACGGCGATGACCGGAATTGAAAAGGTGGAGCTATGGTACGAGGGCAGCAAGCTGAGCGAAATGCCGGTAGATGGTTTCCCACTGGACCGTCCGCTTACTCGCTCAGTCGGCATCAACCTGGAAACAGCGGATGGCGTCAGCTCGGCTTACTCAACACCAGTTACGCTGTATTTCTCCTCCCAAACATCCAATGAAGAGCAATATTATGTTCCCGTTACAAGGCTGATCGCAAGGCCTGAGTCGACGGTGAAGGCAGCGGTGGAGGAGCTGATTGCCGGCCCGCTTAACCGCAAGCAGCTGAATGGCGTGATGACCAATGATGTTCAGGTTACAAGTATTGAGCAGAAGGATGATACCGTAACGGTAGATCTTCAAGATACCGCCTATGAGAGCGGTCAAAATGCTCCTGCTGAAATGCTGCAGGCCGTCGTCTTATCTGTGACGGAAAATACAGGAGCAGCGAAAGTTCAAATCCGGTTGAACGGTGAAGCGAACGTTGTAGATGATCAAAATACTTCTTACAACGAGCCAGTCGGCAGACCGCATCATGTGAATGCGATGAAGTCATAAAAGTAAAATTTAAGCAAGGCATGGAGCCAAACGTGATGGCTTCGAGGCAGGGAGAGGGCGCATGGGCGCTCTCTTTTTGCGGTTACGGATGCTTTTCTAGTTTTACTTTGGTAAAATGGGTAGTATTGTGTTGAAACATAGGCTAGGAGGCTGCATTACGATGAGAACAGATGGACGTCAAACCAATGAGCTGCGACCGGTTACAATTACGGCGGGCGTAAATAAATATGCGGAAGGATCCGTCCTAATTGAGGTCGGAGAAACAAAGGTCATTTGTACAGCAAGCGTGGAGGAGCGTGTGCCTCCTTTTATGAAAAATCAGGGCAAAGGCTGGATTACAGCGGAATATTCGATGCTGCCCAGAGCAACCCATTCGCGCAATCATCGGGAGGCGGCTAAGGGCAAGCTGACGGGCCGTACGATGGAAATCCAACGTCTCATTGGCAGAGCTTTGCGGTCTGTCGTAGATTTGCAGGCGCTTGGAGAAAGAACGATTACGCTCGATTGCGATGTCATTCAAGCGGATGGAGGTACGCGCACGACCTCGATAACTGGCGCTTTTCTCGCGCTTTGTCTGGCAGTGAACAAGCTGTCGACGAACGTCACCTTTACGAAATATCCGATTACGGATTATTTGGCTTCGGTGAGCGTGGGCGTTATTCAAGATCAGCCGATGCTGGACCTTGCCTATGACGAGGACTCCAAGGCCAAGGTGGACATGAACGTCGTAATGACAGGGAGCGGCCAATTTGTGGAGCTTCAAGGTACAGGCGAGGACGCGCCATTTTCCCGCAAGGAGCTGAATGAGCTTCTGGAACTGGCGGAGGGCGGCATTGCTGAGCTGATTGCAAAGCAGCGCGAGGTGCTTGGGGAAGCAGCAGGTCTGATCGGACGAGGAGCAGAGAAATAATGGAGCTAAGCAGCGAGATCATTCTGATTGCTACGAAAAATGAGGGCAAGGTCAAGGAATTTGCCCACGCTTTCGCGAAGCTTGGAAAGCGTGTAGTCAGCCTGAACGCATACCCAGAGTTTGCGGATATTGTGGAGGATGGCGATACATTCTCGGCAAATGCGCGAATTAAAGCGAAGGCGGCGGGCGATGCCTTTCAGGTGCCGGTGCTCGCCGATGATTCCGGCTTGAGCGTAGCAGCGCTTGCCGGTGCTCCGGGCGTATATTCGGCCAGATATTCTGGCGAAGGAGCTACGGACAGCTCGAATAATGCGAAGCTGCTTGCGGAGCTGAACCGCTTGGCGTTGCCTGAAGCGGCGGAGGCACTGGAGGATGGCACGAAGCTGCTGAGCCGTGCGCAGTTTGTATGCGTGCTGGCGCTGTATGATCCAGCGACGGGCGAGTTTATGGAAGCCGAAGGAACCGTTGACGGCTTTATTATGGACAAGCCGCGCGGCGATGGCGGCTTCGGCTACGATCCATTGTTTTGGCTGTCAACGCTTAATCGCGGCATGGCGCAGCTGTCCAAGGAAGAGAAGCAGCAGATCAGCCATCGCGGCCATGCGCTTAAGGAGCTTTTGCCGAAGCTGGTCTAAGTGGCACATATAGGGCTACTCATAACTAAAAAGGAAGCGAGCACGCTGCGCGGCGTGTCGCTTCCTTTTTTTATAGACCGTTCTTGCTTTCACGTATCCATTTCAGCAGACCTTCATTTGTTGTAAGCGACTCTGCGCGATTTAAAAAATGAAGCGCCTTGGCGGGGTCAAACGATTTCATTTCCCTTCCAAGCTGCATCCAGAGGCGGGCATTTCCTTGATCTACTTTTAAATTTTGCTGCAGCAAGGTGAGATTGCGAACGGCCTTTTGCTTCATATCGACTACATTGTTATCATACCCGTCATGCAAAATATCAATATCGGATTGCAGCAGCTCCATGCCCTGTGTATCAACAATTTCATGAATCATATCTTTATAGCGCAATCTGCTTGGAAATAGTCGTAAATATGCTTTTTCATGAACGGTATTAACGACACCATCTACAGTATTATTATAACGGACGTACATGCCGACCTCGCGTCCCTGCTGATCCATTTCAGAAGTATATTGTCTTAGTTTATGAATTTGATCAAGCGGCAGTACATCATCATCATCTACAACGAATGTCCATTTATGCATGACGAGAGAAAGCGAGTAGTTTCGGGCCGCCGAAAAATCATTTATCCACGTAAAATGGTGCAGCTGTACTTTTTCATGTTCCCCAGCCAGCCGATTGAGAATGGGAAGAGTTTCGTCTGTTGAACCCGTATCAACGACTATAATTTCATCTACTGCATCCATAATGCTGTTTATTGCACGTTCTATTGATCTTTCTCCGTTTTTCACGATCATTGCGGCCGATACGCCCATGAATTAATCCTCCAGCTTGAATTCACGAATGAAAGGATGCAGCCAACAATGGTTCCACATTTTGTAACATTCGCTGCTCTAATTATACAATAAACCAGCCATTCGACAATGGTAGCATCATTTAATACGAATGCTGTACTCCTTCAGCCACAGATTCATTTGATACAAGTAAGCGAACAACTGGGGGCCAGACATTAATTGGCCGAACCAGGGGATATTGGAGCTGGCGTCAGCAGACTCGGCGAGCTCGCGCACTTTTTTGACATCAATGAGCGGGAGCAACGGGGAGGAGGAGTCGTTTAATAGGTCAAGCAGCAGCCCTTTGACAGCGGCCAAATAATTCGGATTATGCGTCTTCGGATACGGACTTTTTTTGCGAGTGAGCACATCATCTGGCAATACGCCGCGGAGCGCCTTGCGTAAAATGCCTTTTTCACGGTCCCCAGATGTTTTAATATCCCAGGGAATGTTCCATACATACTGTACGAGGCGATGGTCGCAAAATGGCACCCGGACTTCCAGTCCGGCAGCCATGCTCATCCGATCCTTCCGATCCAGCAGCGTTGGCATAAAGCGGGTAATGTTGAGGTAAGACATTTGCCGCATTTTGCGTACAGCCTCACTTTCGCCGTCCAGATGGGGCACCTCTGCTACCGCTTGGGCGTAGCGGTCGCCGATATAATCGAGCGGTTTAATCCATTTTTCTACATCCGGGGCGAGCAGGCTGGAGCGCATATCTGAGGCGAGCGACCATGGGAAGGTGGACGCGTTCAGCGCATCCTCGCGGTGGAACCATGGATAGCCGCCAAAAATTTCATCGGCCGCCTCACCAGAAATGGCGACGGTCGCTTCTTTTTTAATTTCACGGCAAAACAAAAGCAGCGAAGCATCGACGTCTGCCATGCCTGGCAGGTCACGGGCGAAGGTGGCATCCCGCAAAGCGGCTACCAGCTCCGGCGTATCAAACTGCACCGAATGATGGACGGTATCGAGGTAGGTGGTCATACGCTCGATCCAAGGGGCGTCGCTGTTTGGCTGAAACGCATGAGCTTTAAAATGCTTGGCATTATCCGCATAATCGACCGAAAACGTATGAACGTTCCCTTGCCCGGTCTGCTCGTAATATTGCACGGCAAGCGTCGTCAAGGCGCTGGAATCCAGCCCGCCAGACAGCAGTGTGCACACCGGTACATCCGATACGAGCTGGCGCTCGGTCGTATCACGGAGCAGGTCGCGGACATGCTCGGCCGTTTCTTGAACGTTTTCCGTATGTGGGGAGCTTTCAAGGCTCCAATATTTCGCTTTGCGGATGCCCGCCTGTGACACGGTCATGCACTCGGCTGGCAGCAGCTCGGTAATATGCTTATAGACGCCATGGCCTGGCGTCCGTGCAGGACCAAGTATAAACAGCTCAGCAAGCCCTTCTGCACCGACCTCCGGCAGCACGTCAGGATGTGCTAAAATGGCCTTTGGTTCTGAGCCGAATAAAAACAGCCCGCTGGCTTGACTAATGAACAAGGGCTTGACGCCAAGTCTGTCGCGAGCCAAAAAAAGCTCCTGCTCTTCCACATTCCATATTGCGAAGGCGAATATGCCATTAAACCGTTCGACGCAAGCTTTGCCCCAATGCATAAAAGCAAGGAGCAGCACCTCTGTATCGCAGGTCGTTGTAAATTTGCTTCCAGCAGCCTCCAATTCCTTGCGCAGCTCACCTGCGTTGTATAATTCGCCATTATAGACGATGACAAATAGATCATCGTCTTCAGTGCGCCGAATCATTGGCTGGGCGCCATTTTCCGGATCGATGACACTAAGCCGCCGGTGTCCAAGCGCACAATGCGCTGATATCCAAGTGCCTGAGGCGTCAGGCCCGCGAAGCTCCAATGTTTTTGTCATTTTTTCCAAAGTGCTGCTGTCATGGGTTAGATCGCGCGTCCAATCAATCCAGCCGGTTATTCCACACATTGCCCTCATCCCTCTCTTCTGCAGGACTCCAGTCGCGATAATAATAGTCATATGCTGAAAAAAGGCATAAAATGTCTGTCCATCTGGGGAAGCTAGGGATGGCGGCGCGGCAAGCAGCTGTGTTTGCGGCATAAATTCGGAAGGGAGTGTCAGCTTGCAAATGAGACAAGGCGATGGATTGGATCAAACCCGCCGAAAATATTATGTATCCGTCCAGGCTGGGCAAATTCTTGAGGATCAAGGCGCAGCAGCCTACGAGCTGGAGATTATGGCGAACGAACGGGAGTTTATCCGCTTGCAGGAGCTATTTGAGGAGCTTTCGAGCATGGATGAATTGCAGACGTTCCATTTTGCCAAAACGCCGTTCAGCCCAGCTAGTGATGAAGAAATGAACTACGGCTACGATTCTTTAATTGTCCAAATTTATCAGCTTCTGCATGAGTATGGCACAGAATCAACGAAACGTCATATCGAGCAGATGGGACTGCCGCTTCATGAGGCGACAATGGGAGGGGGAGCAGAAGATGAGTCAATCACCTAAGGATAAAAGCTTGAAATTTGACGTAAACCCAAAGTTTGCCGAGCAGGTCGTCGATAAAAATCCTAAGCATGATGCGCAAAATAATCCGACTGGCAAACGTCGCGGCAATCAAAGATAAGCTATTTTTGACGTTAGCTAGCCAAAAGCTGTATGCGAACATTTTAATAACCTGATAGCGAATGCTTTACTGCTTCGCCTTACGGATTCGCCAATAAGCGAATGGTTAAGGCGTGTACAATGCGGTAAGCATTCGCTTTTTATTTTTCAAGAAAACCATAGGCTTTAAATATGGATTTAATTGAAAAACGCAGCGGTGGCGGGTATTGAAACCTGTGGGTGAAGAGGGTAAACTTACCAAGAGGGATGGAATGTAAAAGTGTGAAAGGGGGCTTTTAGGCTTTTACAACGGGCAAGCAGCATTCTTCTCTACCAATACGGTTTTATAAGGAGTCCAAATGAAAAAAATTAGTGCTTTAATCATGTCATTATTTGTAGCTTTTTCCCTGTTTACTCCTGTACATGCGGCTGAGAAGCCAATAAGCGTCGTTATTAATGGCAACGAAGTCAAATTTGACAATTTCGAGCCTGTTATTGAGAAGGGCAGCACGCTCGTGCCAATGCGTCCGATTTTGGAAGAGCTTGATGCGAAGGTCGTGTGGAATAAAAGCACCCAAACGGTAACCGCTACCAAAGAGGGCGTAGACCTGTCGCTGCAAATTGGCAACAAAACGGCTACGGTCAACGGCGAGAAAAAACAGCTTGAAGTGGCTCCAAAAACAATCAAAAATGTAACGTACATTCCGCTTCGTTTCATTGGTGAGGCAGCTGGCTATCAAGTAGACTGGAGCAAAGCGCTTCGCACGATTACGTTCACAGTTAAGGTCAATGCCGAAGGCAGCAAAGGCTTCCTGTGGAAAGTAGAAAAGAACGGCAATACCGTTTACTTGCTTGGTTCGATTCACGTGGCGAAAGACAGCATGTATCCGCTTCGCCCGGAAATTGAAGAGGCATTCAAAACCGCACAGCATCTCGCAGTAGAAGTAGACTTGACTAAGCTGGATGCAACTGCATTGCAAACTTATGCAAACAAACTGGGTACTTACTCCGATGGCACGACGCTGAAGGATCATGTCTCGGCTGAAACGTATGCGAAAATCGTTGCCTTGTTGAAGGCTAATAAATTAAAGGAAAATGCATTTGATCCTTATAAGCCTTGGGCAGTAACACAAACTATTGCTGCGCTGCAAATGCAGGGTACTGGCTATGAGACTAGCAATGGCATAGATCTTTATTTTACAGAAAAAGCGAATAAAGCGAATGTCCCTGTCATTTCCCTTGAGACAGCAGAAGGCCAGTTGTCGATGTTTGATCGTTTTTCTGATGCATTGCAGGAGAAGCAGCTGGTTGAAGCTCTAGATGCAGTAAGCCAGCAAGCACCTTCGGAGCCTACAGGCATTGATGCTTTAACGGATATGTGGGTAAGCGGCAGCGATGATGTACTCGTTTCAATGACAGAAGAAGTTGCCAAAGAGCCTGAATATTACAATGCTTTGATTAAAGACCGCAATAAAGGCATGACGGATCAAGTAAAAGGGTTTTTGAACGGCACTGATAAATCGACCTATTTTGTAGTAGTAGGAGCATTGCATATGTTGGGCCCTGACGGTATCGTGACGGTGCTTGAGAAAGATGGCTTTACCGTTGAAAGACAGTAGTAAATCGTTGCTATAATTGAATGATTAGGAATTAAAGACGCCATTTCTCCTGTTAATTGGGGAAGAAGTGGTGTCTTTTCTTTTTCCGTGTGGATAATGAATGCTATAATTTCGTAAAAATATTTTTATTTTAAAAATTAATCTTTTACTTACATAGCTATGTTGTAATATACTTCAATAAGCAGGAAGCATATAAACTGAAGGGATGTTTGAAGTGAAGAAAATAGTATTTTTTATCCTTATGATTTCGTTATTTATTCCAAGTGCTACAACAAGTTATGCAGCAGAAGGGAAATGGAAAGTATATTTGGATGGTACAGAGCTGACATTCAGCAATTCTCCATTTGTTAGTGAAGGCACGACGCTAGTGCCCTTCCGCAATTTATTTGAAGCTTTAGGGGCAACGATTAGCTACAATGGCAAAACCAAAACGATCAATGCCAAAAAAGATAGCACAGAAATTATTTTAACGATCAATAATCCGATAGCTTATTCAAATGGGGCATCCTTTAAATTAAATGTGGCACCTAAGGCGATATCGGGTGTAACGTATGTGCCGCTTCGTTTTGTAAGTGAAACGTTAGGCTATGGCATTGAAGTGAAAAGCAAAAAAATATATTTGAATGCTGGAAATGCAACGGCGCCAACGACGGAAACGCCTGCTCCGACCACTACGCCGGCACCTACCCCAACCCCAACCGATCCTGCGAAAACGGGGGATATGACGATTGAGCAAATAGGCGAGCTGTCCGACCGGGTTGTGTATATTGAGGTAGTCGATCAAAATAATCAAGCAATCGCAAGCGGCAGCGGCGTAATTGTCGGTGCAAAAGGTGAAATTATAACGAATTATCATGTTATCGAAGGTGCTCATAAAGCGGTCATTTATACAAGTGATGAAGCAAAATATGTATCCAGCACTGTTTTGAATGCTGATAAGGATAGAGATCTGGCTTTGATTAAAATAGATTCGTCTAATTTGAACTTGCCAACCGTTACGATTGGTGATTCCTCCAAGCTGAAACTGGGCGAATCGGTCGTGGCGATCGGATCGCCGCTAGGCTTTACTAATTCTCTTACTTCCGGCGTGGTTAGTTCGAAGAGCAGAACGGTCGACGGTCAAAATTATATTCAAATTTCTACGCCTATCGATCATGGCAGCAGCGGCGGGGCTTTATTTAATTTGAGAGGCGAGCTGGTGGGCATTACAACTGCGCTTGTAGAAAGCTCTGCGGCCATTAATTTAGCAATTCCATCTACTGATGTAAGCACATTTTTGAAGAAGCCTCAGCAATCTAAATCTTATACTGCGGCAGCACCAGGAGAAACAACGTCTGGAAGTGCTCAAGCTGCAACGGTAAAGCAAATTGAAAATTTTCTGAATGATGAGTATAGCTACTTGACCCAGGATGGTTTAGATCTTGAGTTCACTTGGTTTGTTTCGTATTCTGAGGATACCAAGGGCATTGTAATTGGTGGAATCATTACGGATGCTGCTGATTATTCCAGCCTGATGAAAATGCAAAAAAAGGATGATATGGTTATACCGGATCTGATGTATTATATTGCGGAAGAACTGCACGATAACTTAAATGTTGAAAAAGCAGCCGTCGGTTTATACCTCGATACGTATTCAAAAACCTATCCTAGCGCTTACCCTGTCGAATCCATTGAAAGAGAAGGAACGGGGTACCGCGTATTCCATAATTTTATTTTCGGAATGTTCGATTATAAAGAAAAGAGAATGTATTACTCATTAGATATTTACGGGGATGAAGATCTAGAAAGCATTCGGATTTAATGTATTCGTAAGAGCTACAAGTATTAAAAACAAAAGAGTGGCTTCTCAAATTGAGAAGCCACTCTTTTGTTTAAATTCCAAATAAAAAAGCAGCGAAAGCGCACATTTTTGAAAAACGGTGTGCTTTCGTTGCTTTATCTAATTGAAATAAATGGAATTGAAGTACGTCCCAGGAGAGATTCGAACTCCCGACCGACGCCTTAGAAGGGCGTTGCTCTATCCAGCTGAGCTACTGGGACACGTAAGAATGAGTATAGCATGGCGGCCTGCATTTACGCAATAGGCAATTTCATGTTTCTGTTTGAAATCAGTTGGGTAAAAAAGCCACATGAATTAATATACACATTTTCAATGAGCAGGGCAAGCTTTTTTTGAAATTATGCTGCCGGATAAACGTATATTTTTATATTGCTCGCTTCCATGGTATAATCTATCGCAAGCAATGGACAGACGAAGCTGGAGTTTGACCGACAAGGTGGTGGTACCATTACAACTCCCAATGACTCGCATAATGAAGGCACAGGAAAAAACGTGTATTTGTTCCCGCGAATGTTGGATCAGTATCAAATTCAATTGACCCGGATGCTTGAAGCCGAGCAATACGGTGAAGCCAAGCGGCTGCTGCAGTTCCTGCTTTCCTGCAAAGGTGAGGACGAGCGCCACTATGAGGAATGGGAAAGCTTGCTTTCCTGGCTAGACATGGCTTTTCCGGAATATCGCGTGCCAGGTGAAGAGGACGCGATGAATCCAGCAGAGCAGGAAGCGGATGAGCAAGCGATACGTGAAGATCTGCTCAATCCTGCTGAGCAGGATGAAGGCTATGTGAAACAGGTGCTCTACATTATGAAGCATCACCCGATGATTGATCAGCAGATTTTGGCGCTGGAGCGGGCGGTATTCATTCGGGCAACCGAGGTGGATGACATCATTTCACAGTGGCTCACTACGGCGTCAGACGTTCATCCTATCGTGCAGTTCAAGGCGCTGCAATGCTTGCGCAAGCGAGGAGCGACCGGACGGCTTGTTATGGACAGGCTAGGCGAGCAAGTAGAGCTTGAGATTGAGGCAACGCCGCTTGCAATGGATGATTTCCCGCAGCCTGTCAATCGCATTTTGGAGCGCGTGGAAAGCATTACGGAGGCGGATGATCCATCGCTTCCACATTTTGCAAGAGAGTTGTGGAAAGATAGCTTGCAATTTTTATACGGCACGACCGCTTACACTTGGATGCTGCGGGATGATGAGGAGACGGTGGATTGCTACGCAGGAGCGCTGCACCAGACTTTGTTAATTACCGTATATGGCACCGTCAATGATGATGATATTCGAGATACATACGGCATTACAGAAGCACTTAGATTCCGTTACGAACAGGCTTGCCGGACGCTTCGTCAGGTAGCCGTTGTACCGCAGCCAGGGGATGAAGATCCCGAGCCTTGATAAAAAAGCTCAATACTATTATAATAGAATGGTTTATGAAACGTGAAATCTACGGATGTATGCGTATTTTTGGAGGGGAAAGCATAAAATGAAAGCAACTTGGGAAAAAATAGACAAGAACATCGTATCCATCGATGTTGAGGTTGGTGCTGAGAAAGTAGCAGTAGCACTGGATGAGGCGTTTAAGAAAGTCGTTCAAAAGGTTAACGTTCCTGGATTCCGTAAAGGTAAAGTTCCACGGGGCATGTTCGAATCGCGCTTTGGCGTAGAGAGCCTTTATCAGGATGCAATCGACATTTTGCTGCCTGAAGCTTACACAAACGCAATCGAAGAAAACGATCTTCAGCCGGTTGACCGTCCTGAAATCGATGTTGAACAATTTGGCAAAGGCCAAACGTTCAAATTCAAAGCTAAAGTTATCGTTAAGCCAGAAGTTGAGCTTGGCGAGTACAAAGGCCTTGAAGTTACAGCTGCAAGCACAGAAGTTAGCGAAGAAGAAATCGCTGCTGAACTGGAGCGCCTGCAGCAACGTCATGCTGAGCTGACTGTTCTTGAAGAAGGTCCAGCTGAGAACGGCGATACAACTGTCATTGATTTTGATGGTTATGTAGATGGCGAGCAGTTCGAAGGCGGCAAAAGCGAAGGCTATTCGCTTGAGCTAGGCTCGAATTCGTTCATTCCAGGCTTTGAAGATCAAGTCGTTGGCATGCAAATCGGCGACTTTAAAGATGTTGAAGTGACTTTCCCGGAAGCGTACCACGCTGAGAACCTTGCTGGTAAGCAAGCGATTTTCAAAGTGAAGCTGCACGAAATCAAACGCAAAAGCCTGCCTGCTCTTGACGATGAGTTCGCTAAAGATGTCAGCGAATTTGATACGCTTGAAGAGTACAAGCAAGATCTTGCTGGCAAGCTGAAAGAAAAGAAAGCTAAAGATGCAGAGCAATTGCTTGAAGTTCAACTCGTTGAAAAAGCAAGCGAAGCTGCGCAAGTGGAAATTCCACAGCCAATGGTTGATACGGAAGTGGATTTCATGCTTCGCGATTTCGAAAACCGTCTTCGCATGCAAGGCATGACGCTGGACCTGTACTACCAGTTCTCTGGCCAAGACGAGTCCGTGCTTCGTGAGCAAATGGCAGGCGATGCAGCTAAACGCGTTCGCAACAACCTGGTTCTTGAAGCGATTGCTAAAGCAGAAAACATCGAGATTACAGACGAGGATTTGACAGCTGAGCTTGAAACGCTGTCGACTTCTTACAACCGTCCAGTTGAAGAGCTTCGTGAACTTTTCACGAAGAACGGCAACATTGACAGCCTGAAGCAAGATGTTCAACTTCGCAAAACAATCAAGTTCCTGAATGACAACAGCAAGATTGTTGAAGCGGCTCAGGAAGCTTAATCAATCAACTGAATATAAGCATTAACTTGAGAATAAGGCACGTCTACCCACGTGCCTTATTTTCAAACTACATAATGGTACAACCAAGCGCGGGGCAGTTCTCCGTACATATCAAGCATCGCCGTTCGCATAAGGTAGTAGTGAAAAATGACAGTGAGCTTTTGGCGTGTTACAATAAAGTTGGAAATTAAGCCATAAACGAAAAGAGGTTGGTCGGATGAATCTGGTACCTATCGTAGTCGAACAAACGAATCGCGGGGAGAGGTCTTACGATATTTACTCGCGTTTGCTCAAGGACAGAATTATTTTTCTCGGAAGTGCGATTGATGACGATGTTGCAAACTCCATCATTGCACAGCTGCTTTTTCTAACGGCCGACGATCCTGAGAAAGACATCCATCTGTACATCAATTCCCCTGGCGGTTCTGTAACGGCTGGCATGGGCATTTTTGATACGATGCAATATATTAAGCCGGACGTGTCTACGATTTGTGTAGGTATGGCTGCGAGCATGGGTTCCCTTCTGCTGACAGCGGGAGCCAAGGGCAAGCGTTTTGCGCTGCCTAACAGCGAAGTTATGATTCATCAGCCGCTTGGCGGCGTAAGAGGTCAGGCTACGGATATTAAAATTCATGCCGACTGGATTCTTAAAACGAAGCATAAGCTGAATAATATTTATGTGGAGCGTACCGGTCAGCCCTATGATAAAATCGACCGCGATACAGATCGCGATTATTTTCTTAGTGCGCAGGAAGCGTTGGAATACGGCTTGATCGACAAGGTTATTACCACGCCGATATAAGATTTTGATGAAGGGGTGATTCCATGTTTAAATTCAACGATGAGAAGGGCCAGTTGAAATGCTCATTCTGCGGCAAATCGCAGGAGCAAGTGCGTAAATTGGTTGCCGGTCCCGGCGTCTATATATGCGATGAATGTATCGAGCTCTGCACGGAGATTGTAGAGGAAGAGCTAGGTCATGAAGAAGAGCTGGACCTGAAAGACATTCCGAAGCCGCAAGATATTCGCGGTATTCTTGATTCCTATGTGATCGGACAGGAATTTGCTAAGAAGTCGCTTGCAGTTGCTGTTTACAACCACTACAAGCGCGTAAATTCTCAAAGCAAAATCGAAGACGTTGAACTGCAAAAGAGTAACATTTTGCTCGTTGGCCCTACAGGCTCGGGTAAAACGCTGCTGGCGCAGACAATGGCTAAAATTTTGAACGTTCCATTCGCAATTGCTGATGCAACCTCGCTTACTGAAGCGGGTTATGTGGGCGAGGACGTTGAGAACATTTTGCTCAAGCTTATTCAGGCGGCAGACTATGACGTTGAGAAAGCGGAGCGCGGCATTATTTATATCGATGAAATTGATAAGGTTGCTCGTAAATCCGAGAACCCTTCAATTACACGCGATGTATCGGGTGAAGGCGTTCAGCAAGCCCTGCTGAAAATTCTTGAAGGCACGGTAGCCTCTGTACCGCCACAAGGCGGACGCAAGCATCCACATCAAGAGTTCATCCAAATTGATACGACGAACATTTTGTTTATTTGCGGCGGTGCCTTCGATGGGCTGGAGCAGCTAATCAAACGTCGTATCGGCAAAAAAGTGATCGGCTTCAATTCTACTGGCGAAGTACAGAAGGATTTGAAAGCAGGCGAATACTTGTCGATGGTACTGCCGGAAGATTTGCTCAAATTCGGTCTTATCCCCGAGTTTGTCGGCCGTCTGCCTGTTATCTCGACTTTGGAGCCGCTTGATGAGCCGGCTTTGGTACGGATTTTGTCCGAACCTAAAAATGCGCTCGTTAAGCAATACCAGAAGCTGCTGGAGATGGACAATGTAAAATTGGACTTCGAAGAAGGCGCTTTGGAAGCGATCGCTAAGGAAGCAATCAAGCGCAATACAGGTGCCCGCGGCCTTCGTGCCATTATTGAGGGCATTATGCTTGATGTGATGTATGAAATTCCATCGCGCGATGATGTCAACACTTGCCTCGTTACGGAGCAGGCTGTTCGGGACAAAATTATGCCTGAGCTGACTGCGAAGAAGGGCAAGAAGAAGGAAGAAAGCGCCTAAATAATATTCATCACCGTCACTGTTCCACCCGCTGGGCGGCTTCATAGCTCGCATCAAGAGGGTGGACTTTGACGTTCATGGGAGAGATCACTGTATGTACACACGTAAAGATACGGTGCCTGTCAAAGTCGGCAACTTGACGATTGGCGGCAGCGACGAAGTCATCATTCAAAGTATGTGCACGACCAAAACGGCAGACGTAGAGGCAACTGTTGCGGAAATACTTCGGCTCGAGGAAGCGGGCTGTCAGGTCGTTCGCGTGACCGTCAACAATAAGGAAGCGGCGGAAGCGATTAAGGAAATAAAGAAGCGGATTCATATTCCTCTTGTTGCCGATATCCATTTTGATTATAGGCTCGCGCTTGCTGCAATTGAAAACGGCATTGACAAGGTTAGAATCAATCCCGGCAATATCGGCCGCCGCGAGCGTGTTGAAGCGGTCGTGAAAGCTTGCAAGGAAAAAGGCATTCCGATTCGTATCGGTGTAAATGCAGGCTCCTTAGAAAATCATTTGCTGGAGAAATACGGCTATCCGACGCCTGAAGCAATGGTGGAGAGCGCTTTGTTCCACATTGGCATTTTGGAGGAGCTGGATTTCCACGATATTATTGTGTCGCTCAAAGCTTCTGACGTTCCGATGGCTATTGCTGCTTACAAGATGGCTGCGGAGAAGATCCGTTACCCGCTTCACCTTGGCATTACGGAAGCAGGCACACTGCATACGGGCACGATCAAAAGTGCTGCTGGCATTGGCGCGCTGCTGACGCTTGGCATCGGCAATACGCTGCGTATTAGTCTAAGTGCTGATCCTGTGGAAGAAGTAAAGGTAGCTCGCGAGCTGCTGAAAACATTTGGACTTATTACGAATGCGGCAACGCTCGTCTCCTGTCCAACTTGCGGACGGCTTGATATTGACTTGTTCACGATCGCCAATGAGGTCGAGGAATATATTTCGAAAATCAAGGTGCCGATCAAGGTGTCAGTGCTTGGCTGTGCCGTCAATGGTCCTGGTGAAGCGCGTGAAGCAGATATCGGTATTGCAGGAGCTAGAGGCGAAGGGATGCTGTTCCGTTACGGAGAGCTGGTTCGCAAAGTTCCGGAAGCTGAGCTGCTGAATGAGCTGAAGAAGGAAATTGATATTATCGTTCACGCTTTTGAAGAAACAGGAGAAATTCCTGGCCGCAAGCATCATACGCCTGCCTTATAAACATGGCCGTGCTGTTGTTCATGTGAACGACGGCACGGTTTTTTTTGAAAATAAAGGAAAGTATAGCATTGCGCGATACCTTCTCTTAATTTCTCGGAATGAAACTCGCCGCGCCGCCAAAGGATGGCGACAGCCGTTTCATCTTGAATCAGCTTCTATATCTGTGCAAAACGGGCGTTGCCGCCAACGGAAGGCAACGCCGTTTACGCTTATATAGATGGTTATTTTTCTCCTGATGAGGCAATACTACCAGTTATGAACTTTATTGCCGGAGTGTGCCTTTGAGAGGAGCGGGTAACAAATGAATTTAAGTATTATTTTGATGTTGATTCAAGTGTTTTTTGCAGTGGTTATCGGTTTGTATTTCTGGAATTTGCTGCGCAATCAAAAAACGAATCGGTCTGCGGTTGACCGTGAGTCCCGCAAGGAAATGGATAAGCTGCGCAAGCTGCGTTCCATCTCGCTGACGAAGCCGCTTGCCGAGAAGACAAGGCCGCAGGCGATGCAGGATATCGTTGGCCAGCTGGATGGCCTGCGCGCGCTCAAAGCCGCGCTGTGCAGCGCAAATCCGCAGCATGTCATTATTTATGGACCGCCGGGCGTCGGGAAAACAGCGGCAGCTCGCGTTGTGCTGGAGGAAGCGAAGAAAAATGCGTCCTCGCCGTTTTTGCCTGAAGCGAAGTTTACGGAAATCGATGCAACTACTGCGAGATTTGATGAGCGCGGCATTGCAGATCCTTTGATTGGTTCCGTTCACGATCCGATATATCAAGGCGCGGGGGCAATGGGCGTTGCTGGTATCCCTCAGCCGAAGGCTGGCGCTGTAACGAAGGCGCATGGCGGTATTTTGTTCATTGACGAAATCGGAGAATTGCATCCCGTCCAAATGAATAAGCTGTTAAAAGTGCTCGAAGATCGCAAAGTGTATTTGGAGAGCGCCTATTATAATTCCGAGGACGTTAACATTCCTTCGTATATCCATGATATTTTTCAAAATGGCCTGCCTGCCGATTTCCGTCTTGTCGGTGCAACGACACGTTCGCCGCAGGAGCTGCCGCCCGCGATTCGCTCGCGCTGCATGGAAATTTTCTTTCGTCCGCTGCTTGCTGGTGAAATTTCCTCCATTGCCGAAAATGCGATTCGGAAAATTGGATTTTCCCCATGCCCTGAAGCAGTAGAGGTCGTGCAGCGCTATGCGACAAATGGCCGTGAAGCGGTAAACGTCATTCAGCTGGCCGCAGGCGTTGCTTTGTCCGAGAAACGAGATCGCATTACAGCAGCCGATGTAGAATGGGTTGTGAACAGCAGCCAAATTCCGCCGCGTCCAGAGCGCAAGGTGCCGGAGGCGCCGCAAGTGGGCGTTGTCAACGGTCTTGCCGTCTATGGCCCGAATATGGGCATGCTGCTCGAAGTGGAGGTCAGTGCTATTCCAGCTGCCAGCGGCAAAGGGCAATATACGATTACTGGAGTGGTCGAGGAGGAAGAGCTTGGCGGAGGCTCGCGTACGCTGCGCCGCAAAAGCATGGCGAAAGGCTCTGTCGAAAACGTTCTGACGATGCTGCGCCGGTATGGTCTCAATCCGCAGGATTATGACTTGCATATCAACTTCCCTGGCGGAACGCCGATTGATGGCCCGTCTGCTGGGGTTGCAATGGCGACGGCAATTGCTTCAGCGATCAAAAACGAGACCATCGACAACAAGCTGGCGATGACCGGGGAAGTTGGCATCCATGGCGACGTCAAGCCTGTAGGCGGCGTGCTGGCGAAGGTTGAGGCTGCTTTTCAGGCAGGGGCAGATACGGTCATTATTCCGCGTGAAAACTGGCAGGCCATTTTTGCTGATCTGAAAGGTTTGAAGGTCATTCCTGTGGAACGTGTAGATGAAGTATTTAATCTGGTGTTCCCTCTAGGAAATACGATCGTAAACGAAGTGGAAAACCACGTTCCAAACGAACGGTATATGGGGGCGGCTGTTCCCTATTTGCAGGCTGATTCCGCAGAATGATAAAATAAGGGAGACTTGAACTTTTGGAGGTGCTGGTGTGGGACCCGGAAAAACGAAAAACCGTCGGCTGCCCTTGCTTCCGCTCAGGGGGCTACTGGTATATCCCAGCATGGTGCTACACCTTGATGTGGGTAGGGATAAATCGGTTCGCGCGCTAGAGCGCGCGATGGTTGACGATCATATGATATTGCTTTGCTCGCAATCGGAAGTGAACATAGAGGAGCCGACCGAGGAAGATATTTACAGAGTCGGTACGATTGCGAAGGTACGGCAGATGCTTAAGCTGCCTAACGGAACGATCCGCGTGCTGGTGGAAGGCGTCCTGCGCGCGGAAATTATGGATTATTTGCCGACAGAAGAATTTTATGAGGTTATGGTTAAGGAATTCCCGGAAGAGGAAACAACCGACCCTGAGGTTGATGCGCTCATGCGCTCGGTGCTCAGCCAATTCGAGCATTATACTTCCTTGTCCAAAAAAATTACGCCAGAGACGCATGCTGCGGTCTCGGATATCGATGATCCAGGGCGTCTGGCCGATGTCATTACGAGCCATCTGTCGCTCAAGATTAAAGACAAGCAGGATATTTTGGAGACGATCGATGTCCGTCAGCGGCTTGAGCGTCTGCTCGATATTTTGAACAATGAGCGGGAAGTGCTGGAGCTGGAGCGCAAAATCAGCCAGCGCGTCAAGAAGCAGATGGAGAAAACGCAGAAGGAATATTATTTGCGTGAGCAGATGAAAGCGATCCAGAAGGAGCTTGGCGAGAAGGAAGGACGCGCCGGCGAGGTTGAGGAGCTGCGCAGCCAGCTGGAGCAGGCAGGCGTTCCTGACCAAGTGAAAGAAAAGATTGAGAAAGAAATTGACCGTCTGGAAAAAATGCCGACCACCTCGGCTGAAGGCGGCGTTATACGCAATTATATCGATTGGCTTTTATCGTTGCCATGGAACAAGGAGACTGAAGATGATCTCAGTCTATCCAAGGCGGAAGACATTCTCAATCAGGATCATTACGGGCTTGAAAAGCCGAAGGAGCGGGTACTGGAATACCTTGCGGTCCAGCAGCTTGTGAAAAAGCTTAAAGGACCGATTCTGTGTCTAGTCGGCCCTCCAGGCGTTGGTAAAACGTCGCTCGCTCGGTCCATTGCGAAGTCGCTCGGGCGCAAATTCGTTCGCATATCGCTTGGCGGGGTGCGGGACGAGGCAGAAATTCGCGGGCATCGCCGTACATACGTGGGTGCTATGCCAGGGCGCATTATTCAAGGCATGAAGACGGCCGGTTCAAGCAACCCGGTATTTCTGCTCGATGAAATCGACAAGATGGCAATGGATTTCCGCGGCGATCCGGCCTCTGCATTGCTTGAGGTGCTGGATCCGGAGCAAAATAATACGTTTAGCGATCATTTTGTTGAGGTTCCATTCGACTTGTCGAGCGTCATGTTCGTAACGACGGCGAATGCCATGCATAACATTCCGCGTCCCCTTCTGGACCGGATGGAAGTGCTATACATTCCCGGATATACCGAGCTTGAGAAGCTGAAAATCGCTGAGCGTTATTTGCTGCCGAAGCAGAAGCGGGAGCATGGCCTTACTGATGAGCAGCTGCATGTGAGCGAAGAAACGCTGCTTCAGCTTATTCGCGATTACACGCGCGAATCCGGCGTGCGGAATTTGGAGCAGCAAATGGCTGCGATTTGCCGCAAGGCAGCGAAGCAAATTGTCGCATCGGGCACGGTTCCGATCAAGGCAGAGGAAGCTGCTGAGCAGGATGAGCCTGCTCTGAATGTGCTGGAAGCGGCATTTGGCGAGGGCGGAGAAGCTGCATCCCTATCTGGGCGTCTAGAGAAGCAGCAAGAGGCTGCCTTGCAGTCTGAGCCGCAATCAGAGAAAGAGCAGCCTGCTGAGGTGAAGACGCTCAACGTTGATCTGGAGCTGCTTAAGGAGTGGCTTGGACCTGCGAAGTTCCGCTACGGCATGGCTGAGGCTGAAAATCAGATCGGTGCCGTTACAGGCCTGGCCTGGACGGAGGTTGGCGGCGATACGCTCGTTATTGAGGTTACCGTTATGCCGGGCAGCGGAAAGCTGACACTCACGGGGCAGCTCGGAGATGTCATGAAGGAATCGGCGCAGGCTGCGTTCAGCTATACGCGTTCGAAGGCGCTGGAGCTTGGCATTGACCCGCAGTTTCATGAGAAAAATGATATTCATATTCATATTCCGGAAGGTGCGATTCCGAAGGATGGACCGTCTGCAGGCATCACGATAGCCACTGCGCTGATATCGGCTTTGACTGGACGTTATGTGTCCAAAGAGGTCGCGATGACAGGGGAAATCACGCTTCGCGGACGCGTACTGCCAATCGGCGGACTCAAGGAGAAATCGCTTGCCGCCCACCGCGCAGGCATTAAGAAAATATTGCTGCCGAAGGATAATGAACGCGATCTGCGCGACATTCCAGACAGTGTGCGGAGCGAGATAACGTTTGTCCCGGTTGGGCATATTGATGAAGTCCTCCTGCATGCGCTGCTTCCGGCCAACACAGAAGAGAAAGCAGGAACACCTATATTATGAAGATTACACAAGCAGATTTTATTATAAGCGCGGTTCAGCCGCACCAATACCCGGAGGATGCCTTGCCAGAGATTGCTCTGGCAGGGCGTTCGAATGTCGGGAAGTCCTCATTAATTAATAAAATGATTATGCGTAAAAACTTGGCAAGAACAAGCTCGCAGCCTGGTAAAACCCAGCAGCTTAACTATTACCGCGTCAATGACAGCATCTATTTTGTCGATTTTCCCGGTTATGGCTATGCCAAAGTTTCCAAAACCCAGCGCGAAGCTTTTGGTCAAATGATTGAAAGATACATTCGCGATCGCAAGGAGCTTAAGCTGCAACTGCTTATTATCGATATTCGCCATGAGCCATCGAAGGATGACCAGCTTATGTACAATTGGCTCAAGCATTACAATATTCCAACCTGCATTGTTGCAACGAAAGCGGACAAAATCCCTAAAGGCAAATGGGACAAGCATATTAAAATGATCAAGACGACGCTGCAAGCAGACCCTCGTGATAAAGTAGTGCTCTATTCCTCGGAGACCGGCCAAGGCCGCGATGAATTATGGAGCGTTATTACGGAGACGATATCCACATAAGGGAGCAAGTGCGGCAACTTTTCACATAAGAAAGAGAATACAGGAAGATATGTGGGTCTCCTCGCATAATTTTCCCGTTTTTTCTGAAATATGCGAGAATTTCGGCACTGAGCGGCAGGAATAAATGGATGCAATCACGTATAATATAGGTAAGCAAGCGTGAAAGGGCGAATGGTCATTGGACGACGGATTCGTTTCAAATTTACGCAAAGCGGGTATAGAAGAATAGAATTGATTGTAGCATCCAATTGCAAGTTTAAAGAATTGAGGAGATTTTTATGGCTCAGCGGCTAGCCACAGAGTATGTAAATGCCAAACTGCAGTTAACGAATGAAGAGATGACCCAATTTGTCCGTTTTTTTGATGATCAGCAGCTTCACCTACAAGTGATGGTGCTCGATAACGGCAATCAGGAGCTGGTTCTCGAAGACGTAGCAGGGAGGGAAGAGATCAGACTGATCTTTGAGCGTCAACAAGACCGTTACGTTTGTGTGCTCACCTGCCGCCTTGTTCACCAGAAGCTAACCAATGCTATGCGCAAAGCTGTTTCAGCTTTCCATGGGGACGCCGTTGTTAATCGCATTTACAGCCATTATACAATGACCTACCACTATATACAGGGAGCCGTTCGTAAAATCGTTGAAACAACGAAGAGCGGCGCACGTGTTGTGTTCGAATACAAGGATACGATCGGGCAACTGGAGCGGGTATTCCGCAGCCGTTTGATTGAACGCGAGATTTCGATGGTGAATAATGCCATTAACGAGCTGCTTGATCTTCGGAATCAGACGAAAAATCAGACGGAAATCGCCGCAATTGATGAGCGTTTGGCCTCGCATACGCAGAAGCTGTTTGTGCTTGAGGCGTAATGATGCCATGGCTTGCAGACAGTAAACATAAGCTTATAGGAATCGCTGCTGCGGTTTCTTTTTTTTATTTTCAGGAAGGGCTGCTTGAGGCAGAACTATGAAGTGGTAATTTTTGGTTTTGATTGCATACTGCAACATTTAGAGGATAGAAGCAGTCCATAATAACGAAGGACAATCTTTTACGAGTAAAAGAAGCAGGAGCTTCACGTGAATCTGGAGGTATACAGCATGATAAAAACAACGGCATTCAAATCGTTTGCCTGTATGGCGGCAGCCGCAACTATGCTGCTGCTGGCTGCTTGCAGCGGAGCGGGGAATACTGCACCGACTGCTACCTCTGCCGTTCAAAGCAGCACGCCTGATGGCCAGCAACAGGCTGGACAAACATCAGATAGCCAGGAAACATCCGCTAACGGTCAGGAAACAGCGCCAGCAAGCTCGTCTGATGCTGGACAAGCAGGTCAGACGGCACATGCAGGGCAAGCGAGCGAAACACCCAGCATAGGCCAGCTTGTTGATTTGGCGAAGGAAGGTAAAATTCCCGAGGTGAAATACGCAGCGCATATTGCGCTGTTCGACGAGATTGAGCAGGATTGGGGTAAGGCTGACAGCACGGAGGCTGCGGGAAAAGGGATTTACGCAGCCTATACAAAACGGGGCGTTACGATCGGCTTCAACAAAGGCATGAAGGTGTTCGATATGCGTTCCTACGCGGCCAATTTGCAGCAGTTGTCTTACGTTGATATTGAGAAGTCACTGGGCAAAGCCGATGAAACAGCGACGAATGGCGACGATCAGATTTATGTGTACAAGGTGAATGATCAATACCAGCTCAAATTCATTATCCCGAAAGCAACCGGAAAGGTCGACCATATTTCCGTATTCAGTCCGCAGGATGCAAAAAATAATATGGCCGGCTGAAAAAAAAGGTTGCAATTCTGACGGATAGATGTTATTTTTAATCTCGTTGAAAACATCGTTTAACACAATAATAGGAACCAGGATTCACTCAGGACATGGTTATGTTGCGAGAGATTATTCCCTCGGGAAGTGAATGACGTAGGTCCTAGCGGATGAAATTTTTAAACATTTTATTCCTAGGAAGGGGGAACCGGAAGATGGAATACTCAACTTTCGGAAGACACGTTGCTGTTGATACTTGGGGAGTAGATTTCGATCTACTGAACAACGCTGAATTTTTGCAAGCCCAAATGGTGGAGGCTGCTGAAAGCTGTGGCGCTACTGTAATGTCGGTGCAATCCAAACAATTTGAGCCTCAAGGAGCAACCGTACTCGTGTTGCTGTCAGAGAGTCACCTCTCTATTCACACGTATCCTGAGAGAGGATTCGCCGCGCTTGATTGTTATACTTGCGGTGAAACCGTGGATCCACAGGTGGCTATCGATTATATGATTGCTGTGCTGAAGCCAACAACAACTCATGCAAAGAAGCTGATACGCGGTATGGGCGAATTGCAAGTTGAAGAACCGAAAATGAAACAAATCGAGCTCGTTTAAAGCTCTCACATGTATGATACAGAAATAACCATGGAAGCTTCCATGGTTATTTCTTTGTATGATTAGGGAATAATGGATTTGTGGTTCAAACTTTATTCATAAATGAAGGAAGTATGAATGTCGAACTGTGCTATAATGGCGTAGAAAGAATGAGACGCGGCAATTTGATAAGGGAGGCAGGTGACACATATGCACATTATTACAGTAGGTCTTAACTACCGTACAGCTCCAGTAGAAGTGAGAGAACGTTTTGCGTTTTCGGAAAAAGAGCTGCCAGAAGCTGTCAAACAGCTTATGAATACAGACAGCATTATGGAATGTGTCATTGTAGCGACCTGCAATCGGACAGAATTGTATGCGGTGGTGGACAGGCATCATTTGTGCGGGCATTATATCCGCAGCTTTATGGAGCAGTGGTTCAACCTGCCAAGGAAAGAATTTACGAATCATTTATATATGTACGAGGATGAGAAGGCGATTGAGCATCTATTCCGCGTTGCAAGCGGTTTGGATTCCATGATTATCGGCGAGACGCAAATTCTCGGACAAGTGAAGGATGCTTTCGCACTAGCCCAGCAGCAAAGAACGACGGGAACGCTTTTCAATACGCTGTTTAAGCAGGCGATTACGATGGCGAAGCGGGCGCATTCGGAGACAACGATTGGCGAATCTGCCGTATCGGTCAGCTATGCTGCCGTTGAGCTGGGCAAGCGTATATTCGGCCAATTTTCCAAAAAGACGGTCATGCTGATTGGGGCTGGCGAGACCGGCGAGCTGACAGCGAAGCATCTGTATGCGAATGGGGCTGACCGGGTTATCGTCGTGAACCGGACGTATGAACGTGCCGTTCAATTAGCGGACAAGTTTAACGGAATAGCTTGCTCGATGGACGAAGCGGCGAATAGGCTGCATGAAGCTGATATTGTCATCAGCTCGACGGGAGCTGACAACTTCGTGCTTACGCGTCAGGTTGTCGCAAGCGCCATGCAGCGCCGGAGATCAAAGCCGCTGTTCATGATTGATATCGCGGTTCCTAGGGATCTTGATCCAACGATTGCTGCGGTGGACAACGTCTTTTTGTATGACATCGACGACTTGGAGGGCATTGTGGAAAGTAACTTGGAACAGCGCCGCAAGGAAGCCGCCAAAATCGAAACAATGATCGCTCAGGAAATGGATCTGTTTGAGCAATGGTACAAAACGCTGGGAGTCGTGCCGCTTATTCGGGCGCTTCAGACGAAAGCGGCAGAGATTCATGAGGAGACGTTCAACAGCTTGACGAACAAGCTCCCGGATCTGGACGAGCATGAGCTTAAAGTAATCAGAAAGCTGACGAAGAGCATTGTCAATCAAATGATGCAGGACCCTATTTTGCGGATTAAGGAAATGGCCGGAGAAAGACGTGCTGAAGAAGCGATGGACATGTTTGTAAAGCTTTTTGCACTGGAAGAGCAATTGGACAAGTCGCAGCAAGCTGAGCTTAAAGCGGAAGCTGCCGAGGCGGCTGCAGCAAAAATGAAAAATGTGCAATCACCTGCAGCTACGGCAGCATTGGCTTCTGCCCTTCGGTAGAAGCACGCTCTTGACAGACGCATAGGGCGGCGATGTGGAGGCATTTATGGCAACGCTAAACTGGTTGTATGACGCGATACTTTATGTATACGCCCTGAGCCTTCTGTTTTATTTCTCCGATTTTATGGACGCAAGCCGGAGAGCGAAACGGATGGGTACAGGGCTACTTATTTTTGTATGGATATTACAGACGTTGTTTCTCATTTCGCGAATTGTGTCGCATTTTGAAGTGGCGACGATATCAACCTTTGAATATTGGCTGGGTTTTTGCTGGCTCTTGGTCTCTATATCGCTTGTAATCAGCCGTTTTTTCAAAATAGAGTTTATTGTATTTCTCGTAAACGTCATTGGATTTTCCGTGCTGGCGCTTAATCTTTACAGCAAGCCGGGCAATGAGGCGATGTTCGCGATTTCCACAACAGCAAGAGAGCTGCTGATTGTGCATATTAGCCTCGTGCTTGTTTCCTATGTGTCGCTGACGATAGGCGTTCTTTTCGCCGGGATGTACATTTTCCTGCATCGGGAGCTGAAGGAGAAACGCTGGTCCAAATATGTAAGAAGGCTCCCCAGCCTTGATAAAATTGAGCGATATTCTGATCGCGCTGTCATTATCGGCGTTCCGCTGCTTGCTTTGTCGCTGTCGCTTGCAGTGACGCTGCTGCTCATTGAGGGGCGTTCGATGCTGCTGCTGGATTGGAAAGTTATTACTTCTTTCCTCGCTCTAATTGTATATATTATTTTTGTTGTAAATCGGTCGTTGCTTAATCGCACGAGCACACAGCTTGCAAAGCTGCATATTGTGGCGTTCAGCTTTCTAGTTCTCAATTTGCTGGCAAGCTACGTATCTAATTTTCATTAGAAGTTAGGTGAGGTTTATGAACGGCTACTATCCGGTCATGCTAAAGCTTCAGGGGTGCCGCTGCATCGTGGTCGGCGGCGGCCCGATTGCCGAGCGCAAGGTGCTAGGACTGCTTGAAGCGGGAGCCGATCAGGTGACGGTCATTGCGCTTGATTTCACTCCTCAGCTGGAGGAGCTTGCACGTGGCGGCCACATCGAGACAAAAGCAAGAGCTTATGCGAGCGGGGACGCGAAGGCGGCGCGGCTGCTGTTTGCCGCTACTGATCAGGCGGAGCTGAATCGCCAAATAGCGCTGGATGGCGAGCAGGCGGGCATTTGGGTTAATCGGGCAGATGAGGCCTCGGCTGGAACTTTTATTAATCCGTCGGTTGTGCGGCGCGGCGAGCTGGTCGTTGCCGTGTCGGCATCCGGGGCTAGCCCGGCATTGTCCTCACGTATTCGGGAGGAGCTGGCGCGGCAGTATGGTCCGGAATATATCGGCAGCACAGCTAGGCTGAAAGAGCTTCGTGAACGGGTGAAGCTCACCATTGGCGACCGCAGGCTGCGCAGCGAAGTACTGAAGCTTGCGGCGTGCGAAGCTCCAAGACAAAGCGAGGAAGACGGCGATATAGACGTATGGATTGAGCGGCTCATCGCAGCAACTGACAGGAGGAATACATAAATGGCAGCAAACAATAAGGATAAGCGTACCATTATTGTCGGAACCCGCCAAAGCGCACTCGCGCTTACGCAAACGGGACAAGTGATTGACGAGCTGAAACGAATCAGCGAGCAGCATGGCTTTAACTATTCGTTTGAAATTCGAAAAATCGTCACAAAAGGCGATCAAATTCTTGATGTGACCTTATCGAAGGTTGGCGGTAAAGGATTATTCGTCAAGGAAATCGAGCAAGCGCTGCTGGATGGCGAAATCGATATGGCGGTTCACAGCATGAAGGATATGCCGTACGAGCTGCCTGAGGGATTAATGAATGGTGCGATTCCGAAACGCGTGGATCCGCGGGATTGCCTCATTATGAAGCAGGGCGAAAGTCTCGCTGATTTGCCGCAAGGCGCAAAGGTTGGGACGAGCAGTCTGCGCCGTTCCTCTCAGCTCAAAAACTTGCGCCCTGACCTAGTCGTGGAATCCATTAGAGGCAACATTGATTCCCGGATTCGCAAGCTGGAAACGGAAGGCTTCGATGCGATCGTTCTAGCTGCAGCCGGGCTTAGCAGAATGGGCTGGGGAAACCGCATATCTGCCTTTTTGCCGGAAAAGGTGTCTGTGCCAGCTGTTGGGCAAGGCGCGCTTGGCATTGAATGCCGGGGGAATGACGGGCAGATTCGTGAGCTGCTTGATTTATTTAATGACAGCGAAACCGCTTATGCGGTTCGGGCCGAGCGGAGCTTTCTCGGCGCGCTCAATGGCGGCTGCCAAATTCCGATTGGCGCCCATGCGGTTGTGCATAAAGGGGCAGACGGCACGCTGGAAGGCGCTGAGCTGGAGCTGACGGGAATTGTAGGATCGGCGGATGGAGCAGTGCTGCTGAAGGAAATCAAGACAGGCAGCGATCCAGAGGTGCTGGGCAAGGAAGTGGCCGCAGCGCTCATAGCAAGAGGAGCGGACCGCATTTTAGCGGAAATCGGGGGATCGTAGTGATGGGGAAAGGTATCGTTTATTTGGTTGGGGCGGGTCCGGGTGACGCCAAGCTGATTACGCTGCGCGGCTTGGAATATTTGAAGAAAAGCGATGTTGTCGTCTATGACCGCTTGGCAAGCCCAAGGCTGCTTGCGCATATGAAGCCGGGTGCCGAGAAAGTATACGTAGGCAAGCTTCCCGACCGCCACACGATGAAGCAGGAGGAAATTAACCAGCTGCTTGTGGACCTTGCTTTGCAAGGCAAGGTGGTGACGCGGCTTAAGGGCGGCGATCCGACGATTTTTGGCCGCGTAGGCGAGGAAGCGGGACTGCTTAAGGAAAACGGCATAGGTTTTGAAATCGTGCCGGGCATTACTTCGGCGATCGCTGTGCCTGCTTATGCTGGCATTCCGGTTACGCATCGTGATTTTGCATCCTCCCTTTCGATCATAACGGGACACGAAAGCCCCGATAAGCTGGATCGCTCGATTTATTGGGACAAGGTAACGAATGCGACAGGAACGCTTATTTTTCTGATGGGCGTAGCCAAGATTGGTTATATTGCCGATCAGCTCATGAAGCATGGCAAGCCTGACACAACGCCAGTTGCACTGGTGCGCTGGGGAACGAGGGTCGAGCAGCAGACGGTTGTCGGCACGCTTGCTACGATCGAGCAAATTGTGCGCGAGGCGAATTTTCAGCCGCCGGCTGTCATTGTCGTTGGCGATGTCGTGCTGCAGCGCGAGCAATTGCAGTGGTACGAAAGCAAGCCGCTGTTCGGTACGCGCGTACTGGTGACGAGAGCGAGAGCACAGGCAAGCGAGTTGGCTGACCTGGTAGATGAGCTGGGCGGTGAGCCATGCGAATACCCTGTCATTGATATCCGCGAGCCTGAGGAGGCCGCAGCGGTCGCTACGCTGCGCGCTGCGCTTTCGGAAGCGGAGCAATATAGCTGGCTGATGTTCACGAGCGTAAACGGCGTGGACTATTTCTATCGTTGGCTGCGGCGTTTCGGAATCGATATTCGGCGCTTCCATAAGGCTAGAATCGCGGCCGTTGGCCCGAGAACAGCCGAAGCGCTGGAAAATCGCGGGCTGACTGCCGAGCTGCTGCCGGCCAAGTTTCAGGCAGAAGGGCTGCTGGAGCAGCTTGCAGGAGAGCTGCAAGCTGGCGAGCGGGTACTGCTGCCGCGCGGTGATTTGGCACGCGAGGTGCTGCCGCGCGAATTGGCGGCCAAGGGGCTGCTGCCAACGGAAATCGACGTGTACGAGACGGTACTTGCCGATACGCAGGATGATCAGGTGCTGGAATGGATCGACGAGAAGCAGATTCATATGATTACGTTCACCAGTTCCTCGACCGTAACGAATCTGCTGGAGAAGCTGCGCCGCAGCGGCATTAGCGATCCTGTACAGGCGATATTGGACATTCCGGCGATCAGCATAGGGCCGCTGACGTCAGCTACGATGAAGGAAGCAGGCTTGCGTGTAGCCGCAGAGGCCGAGCAGGCGACTATACCATCGCTTATCGATGCGATGATTAAGTTCCGCAGCGCGGAACGGGGATAAGGCATTATTATTTTAATATAAGCATTTATAAGTTGAGGCAAGGGCACAAGCTGTAATTGGCGCGACACAAGCTTCACAAAACAGTTGGAGGAGGAATGGAAGATGGCATTTCCTGTCGTAAGACATCGGAGATTGCGGCAATCCGCCGCTCTTCGCAGTATGGTGAGGGAAACGGCGCTTTCTGCTAATGATTTTATTTATCCGATTTTTGTGACGGTGGGCACGAACGTGAAGGAAGAGATCACATCGATGCCGGGCGTTTATCATTTTTCATTAGACCGCTTGGAAGAGGAGATCAGGGAAGTTGTTGCTCTAGGCATTCCATCCGTCATGCTGTTTGGCGTTCCTGCTGCGAAGGATAGCGAAGGCACTTCCGCATTTGCTCCTGACGGTATTGTGCAAGAGGCTATTCGTGCTGTAAAGGGCTGGGCGCCTGAGCTGCTCGTTGTAGCAGATACTTGCCTATGCCAATTTACAGATCATGGTCATTGCGGCCTTATCCATGTGCATGAGCGTACAGGCAATGCAGAGGTCGATAACGATGCTTCGCTGGTACAGCTCGTTCGCACAGCGGTTTCACAAGCTGAGGCAGGCGCGGATATGATCGCTCCGTCCAACATGATGGACGGCTTCGTTGGCGCTATTCGCGAAGGTTTGGATGAAGCGGGCTTTACTCATATTCCGATTTTGTCCTACTCGGTCAAATATGCTTCAGCTTTTTATGGCCCGTTCCGCGAAGCGGCACATTCAACGCCGCAATTCGGCGACCGCAAGACGTATCAGATGGACCCTGCCAATGCGCGCGAAGCGCTGCGGGAAGCGGAGTCCGACGTCGTTGAAGGAGCGGATATGCTGATGGTTAAGCCAGCGCTTGCGTATATGGACGTTATTCGCCTGCTGAAGGAGCATTTTGATCTGCCAGTGGCGGCGTACAATGTGAGCGGCGAATATGCAATGGTAAAAGCGGCAGCGGCAAATGGCTGGATTGACGAGCGCGCTGTCGTATTGGAGACGTTGACCGGAATGAAGCGCGCGGGCGCGGACATTTTGATTACGTACCATGCGAAGGATGCTGCACGTTGGTTGAAAGGGGCTGAATAGTTGATGAGTCATTCATCTTCAGGCAGAAGCGATATTCGCTCACGCGAGGCATTTGCGCGGGCCAAGCAAGTGATTCCGGGCGGCGTGAACAGTCCGGTTCGCGCTTTTAAATCCGTAGGATTGAACCCGGTTTATATGGAGCGCGGCCAAGGCAGCCGCGTATTTGATATCGACGGCAACAGCTACATCGATTACGTTGCTTCATGGGGACCACTCATTATGGGCCATGCGCATCCAGAGGTCGTTGAAGCGATCAAGCGTACCGCGGAAAAAGGCACCAGCTTTGGGGCGCCAACGGAACTGGAGACGCTGATGGCGGAGCTTGTGTGCGAGCGTGTGCCTTCGGTAGATGTGGTCCGGATGGTCAACTCCGGCACGGAAGCGACAATGAGCGCCTTGCGTCTCGCTCGCGGGTTTACGAAGCGCAGCAAAATCGTCAAGTTTGAAGGCTCATACCACGGACATGCCGACAGCCTGCTCATTAAAGCGGGTTCCGGTGTGGCGACGCTTGGCTTGCCGGACAGTCCCGGCGTTCCGGAAAGCATTGCCTCCCAGACGATTACGGTGCCTTACAATGATATCGAGTCGATTAAGCTCGTATTTGAAAAGTACGGCGAGGAAATTGCCTGTGTCATCGTCGAGCCGATTGCCGGAAACATGGGCGTTGTCCCGCCGCTTCCGGGCTTTCTGCAAGGACTGCGCGACATTACGGAGCAATACGGCAGCCTGCTTATTTTTGATGAAGTGATGACGGGCTTTCGTGTCCACTACAGCAGTGCGCAAGGTCTGTATGGCATTAAGCCGGATATCACTTGCTTCGGCAAGGTGATTGGGGGCGGACTGCCTGTCGGCGCATACGGCGGCAGACGCGATCTGATGGAGCTTATGGCGCCGAGCGGTCCGATTTATCAGGCGGGCACGCTGTCAGGCAACCCGCTGGCGATGGCTGCTGGTTATACGACGCTCAAGCTGCTGACACCGGAAACGTATGAGCTGCTGGAGCGCCAAGCGGTCCGATTGCAGCGCGGCTTTGAAGCGAATGCGCAGGCGGCTGGCATTGCTTCCACGATCAACCGTGTCGGCTCGATGGTTTGCCCGTTTTTCACCGAAACGCATGTCATTAATTACGATACAGCCAAAACAGCGGATTTAGAGCGCTTCAAGGTGTATTTTGCCGCTATGCTGGAGCTTGGCGTGAGCGTCGCTCCATCGCAGTTCGAAGGCATGTTTGTGTCAGCTGTCCATACCGATGAAGATATTGATGCAACGATTGCTGCAAACAGGGCTGCTTTGAGCAGGTTGTAGTTCTAGCAAGCAGCAATTTAGGCGATTGCATTCGAAAATAGGAGGTTTCATTCCATGCCAATGCTTCACTATAAGCGGGCGGGGGAGTGGCTTGAGCTCGATTGGCAGCAGCTGTCAGAAGGCTCATGGTCTGCACCAAATTATGACGGGCAACCTGGAGAACGCACCGGAACATTAGAGGCCGGCAGTCATCCGCATCAAGTGCGGCAGTGGCTGCTGGCCCGTTCTCTTTTTCCAGAAAAATGGATCAATCGGCTGTTCTCCGTTGGCGGCATCCGCTTTGATGGGCAGCGTCTGGGCTTGCTCGCCTTTCCCGCTGCGGACCCGCTTAGCGATCCCTTGTATCGTCAAGCGAGGCTGTCGCAAGGCAATCCCGTTCCAACCGTTCTTTTCGAGGATGATTTTTGCCTCGTGCTTTATAAGGAGGCAGGGATGCCTGTGCATGGCACAGGTGCCAATCAGGCGGGAACGCTGGATGAAGCGGCGGCTCGTCATATGCTACTGCAAGGAGATCCGCTGCCTGTCCGTCATATCCATCGTCTCGATGATGATACATCGGGCCCCGTGCTTTATTCCAAAAATGATTTCGCCCAGTGGAAGCTGGACGAAGCGATGCGCCGCAAGGCGATCGACCGCCGCTATATGGCGTTTGTTCAAGGACGGCTGCGTCCGCCTGCGGGAACCGTTGACGCTCCGATTGGCAAGGACCGCCATCATCGCTCCAGACGGCGTGTGACCCAGGGCGGCGATGCCGCTGTTACCCATTATGAAACGGCCGAGATGTATGCCGGAGCGACGCTGGTCCGTTTGCAGCTGGAGACGGGACGTACGCATCAAATACGCGTCCATATGAGCCACTTGGGCCATCCCCTGATTGGGGATTCGCTTTATGGCGGCTCTGTGCAGCTGCTGAAGACGCAGGCGCTGCATGGCGAACGCCTTATTTTTGCCCACCCGTGGACAGATTCGCCTGTGGAAGTTGCGGCGCCAGAGCCCGCTTGGCTTCCCGAATTGCGAGCTAAATTATAGCCTCTGCAAAAGATAGTCATGCTCTCCCCCCTTTGCCCATATAGATAATTAGTGAGAGTAGCATTTTTAGCCCAAGCATTGTCTAAGAGACTGCGACGAAATGGGTCAGTATAGGGAGGGAGGACTTGAGCGTGACGGATCAAACGAAAGGCTTGCGCTTTGACGTGTATGAACGCGTGCATCTGTCGGATGAAGTTGCCGATATCGATGAACTGGAAGAAATTGAGCTTGTGCCTCGCATTCAGGTTGTTGAGCAGGGGGACCATGCGGTTTTGAAAGGCCAGCTGCTACTAAGCGGGGTATATCGCAGTACGAACGAAGCCGCTCCGCTTCAGGCATTGGAGCATTTCATTCCCGTCGAAATTACGATGCCGATGAACCGGATTTCACGGCTGGACGATGTGACGGTGGAAATTGATAATTTTGACGTGGATTTGCTTTCCTCGCGAACGCTTAACATTACCGGTGTGTTGTCGCTGCGCGGCATTCTTGTGGAGCCGCAGCAGGAAGTGGAGGAAGCGTGGCGCGAGGAGCCATTCACCGTCGTCCATGATCGCGTAGATACGAGCCAGGCTTCGTACGATGAGGAGCTTCAGCGTAGCGGCGGCGAACCATTTGCTGCTGACGAGGCGCAGGTGGCGGACCAGGCCGCTTATGGGCTGCAAGCTGAACCCTATTTTGCTGGACAGGAAGGACAATTGCCTTTCAGGGGGGAGCAGGAACAGAATCAAGGTTATAATGAGGCACAAGAGTATAATGAGGCACAAGGGTATAATGAGGCACAAGAGTATAATGAGGCTCAAGTGTTTATTGGGGCTCAACAGTTCGCTGAGTCTGAATCCGAGATTGAGGCTTACAATGCTAGTAATGCATATAATGAGCGGACGTATGAAGCGGCTGATGAAAGCGCGGAAGCAGAAGGGCCGAAGGCTGGCGTTACGATCTCGCCTTCGCCGCGTGACGCAGGCTTGTCAGCAGCAGAGTGGTTTCAGGGGCAGGATCATTCCGGGGCACAGCCGAACTTTAACGCTAATTTCAATCCACCGCCTGCTTTTGCACAGCAGCCAGTCGTAACTGGGCTTGGTCATGGCATTGCGCAGGAAAGGCAGCAGGGAGCTTCTGCCTATCAACAGGCGGAGGACTTTGGCTGGAGCCCAGGGGGACAACCGCAGCAGGCAGAGGAAACTTACATTCCGGCGGGGGCAGAGCAAAGCAGCTACGACACATCCCCGTGGCAGGATAGCGAGCTGGAGCGTTTGAACGAATGGCAGGAGGGGGAGGAAGCTGGTGCGGAGCAGCAAGCGGAGCCGGAGAAGCAGGAGATGCGCATTGCCTTTGGCAGCAAGGCGCCGGAAGCAACTGGAGCTCCTGCATCAGGCGTCGGGCTTGTGACGCTGCTGCAAACGAGCAAGCGCGAGCAATTAGCGCGGCAGGCTGAGCAGGAGGCGGCGGATTATGCGCTTGAGCAGACGAAGGCTCAGCAGCCGGCAGGCGATGAAATCGAGTGGCGCAATTTATTTTTGAAGCAATCCGATGAGCATGAATTCCGTAAAATCCGGGTATGCATCGTGCAGCGCGACGAGACGCTGGAGTCCATTGCAGTGCGCTACAGCTTGAACCCGCGTGAGATTTTGCTGTACAACGGCTTGAATGAGTCGGCGGTATCGGAAGGGCAGCTGCTTTATATTCCGTAGCAGCAGGCTGTTAAATAAAAGGAGCTTTGACCTGTGAAATAACAGTCAAAGCTCTTTTTTATGTGCCCAGCAAGTATAAAAGAGCTTGAATGTGCCTTGTTGTTTGACTTTTTTTCACAAAGAGGGTATTATTAAATAAATATGTCTTAAAGTCAACGAACGACGTTGAAGGGGAAGAGTACGCAGCCAAGCCTTCAGAGAGCGGAGCCGTTAGTGCTGAGAGTTCCGCAGGATTTTACTCGTACAAGTCGCCCTGGAGTTGCTTGAATCAAGCGGATTGTTATTCGTTAATTCAAGCCGGCCACAGCCGTTATCTGTTTGAGTGCCGTGCAGCTGCAAGACGCGCGGAACAAAGGTGGTACCACGGAAGCTAACCTTTCGTCCTTTGCTATAAGGGCGGAAGGTTTTTTTGTATTCAAAATTAAAGTAATGATGCCATTATGCGATATGTGGAGGATGGAGCTTATGTCTGAAAATCAAACGACGCCGGCGATGCCGACGACCTACGACCCGAAAGCCGCTGAACTGAAGTGGTATGACTTCTGGATGGATGGAAAATTTTTTGAAGCGGGCAAGCGCCCGGAAGCCAAGACCTATACGATCGTTATTCCCCCGCCGAATGTAACGGGAATTTTGCACATTGGGCATGCGCTCGATTTCACTTTGCAGGATATTCTCATTCGCTTTAAGCGGATGCAGGGCTTTGATGCTTTGTGGCTGCCAGGAACGGACCACGCAGGCATTGCGACACAGACGAAAGTGGAGCAGAAGCTCCGCGAGCAAGGACAATCCCGCTACGATCTGGGACGCGAGGCTTTTTTGGAGCAGGTCTGGGATTGGAAGGAGCAATATGCGGGAACGATTCGCGGCCAATGGGCAAAAATGGGGCTGTCGCTTGATTATTCGCGCGAACGATTCACGCTTGATGAGGGGCTGTCGAAGGCTGTGCGCGAGGTGTTTGTACAGCTTTACAAGAAGGGCCTCATTTACCGCGGCAAAAAAATCATCAACTGGGATCCGGCTGCTAGAACGGCTTTGTCCGATATTGAGGTTGAGCATAAAGAGCTGAACGGTCATTTGTATCATTTGCAATATCCTTTGAAGGACGGCTCAGGGCATATTACGGTTGCGACAACGCGTCCGGAAACGATGCTGGGCGATAGCGCGGTTGCCGTTCATCCTGAAGATGAGCGATACCAGCACCTCATTGGTCAAATGATCGTATTGCCGGTCATTGGACGCGAGATTCCGATTATTGGCGACGAATACGTTGACAAGGAATTTGGCTCCGGCGCTGTAAAAATTACGCCTGCCCATGATCCGAATGACTTCGAGGTTGGCCTTCGTCATGATTTGCCGCAAATTATCGTTATGGACGAGTCCGGCAAGATGAATGCGGAAGCTGGCCCTTATGCGGGACTGGACCGTTTCGACTGCCGCAAGCAGCTCGTGAAGGATTTGCAGGAGCAGGGCGTGTGCGTTCAAATCGAGGATCACGTGCATCAGGTTGGCCACAGCGAGCGCAGCGGTGCGGTCGTTGAGCCGTATTTGTCCACGCAATGGTTCGTTGAAATGAAGCCGCTCGCGGAGCAGGCGATTAATGCGCAAAAATCCGGCGAAGGCGTAAACTTCGTTCCAGACCGTTTTGAGAAAATTTATTTGCAATGGATTGAAAATGTACATGACTGGTGTATTTCCCGCCAGCTGTGGTGGGGACACCGTATCCCTGCTTGGTATTGCGACGCTTGCGGTGAAATGCATGTTTCCGACGAAGATGTAACGAGCTGTTCTTCTTGTGGCAGCACGGAGCTGCGCCAGGACGAGGATGTTTTGGATACATGGTTCAGCTCGGGTCTATGGCCATTCTCGACGCTTGGCTGGCCAGAGCAAACCGAGGACTTAAAACGCTTCTATCCGACGAATGTTTTGGTGACGGGCTATGACATTATCTTTTTCTGGGTATCTCGAATGATATTTACTGCACTGGAGTTCACAGATCAAAAGCCGTTTAAGGACGTGCTGATTCATGGTCTTGTACGCGATGCGAACGGCAATAAAATGTCCAAGTCGCTTGGCAACGGCGTCGATCCGCTCGAAGTCATTGAACAGTACGGCGCAGATGCGATGCGTTATATGCTATCGACAGGCAGTACACCGGGGCAGGATTTGCGCTTCCGCTTTGAAAAGGTGGAGCAGTCGCGCAACTTTGCCAATAAAATTTGGAATGCGTCGCGCTTTGCACTGATGAATTTGGAAGGCTTCACCGCAAGCGACATTAATATTACCGGCAAGCTGGGTACGGCGGATCGCTGGATTTTGCACCGTCTTAACGAAACCGTTCGCGAAGTAACCCGCTTGATGGACAACTACGAGTTCGGAGAAACGGGCCGCCAGTTGTACAACTTCATTTGGGATGACCTATGCGACTGGTACATCGAGTTTGCGAAGCTTAACCTTTATGGCAGCGATGAAGAAGCGAAACAAGCGACTAAATCGGTACTCGCTTATGTGCTTGATCGCACGCAGCGTCTGATTCATCCGTTTATGCCTTACATCAGTGAGGAAATTTGGCAGCATCTGCCGCATGAAGGCGAGACGATTACGCTTGCAGCATGGCCGGAATACGATGCTGCGCTGGAAGCGCCTGAAGCGGTGAAGGAAATGGAGCTGCTGATGGATATTATCCGTTCGGTGCGTAACGTTCGCGCGGAAGTAAACGTGCCGATGAGCAAAAAAATCGAACTGATGATTAAGCCGACGAGCGAAGCCGAGGCGATCATTTTGACCCGCAATGATGAGTTTGTCCGCCGGTTCTGCGGAACCTCGAAGCTGGAGGCAGGTCTTGCGTTAGCAGCTCCGGATAAGGCGATGAGCAGTATTGTTACGGGCGCAGAGCTGTACTTCCCGCTAGCAGGGCTGATTGATATTTCGCAGGAAATTGCCCGCCTTGAGAAAGAGCTTGCGACGCTGAACGGCGAAGTAACCCGCATTGAGAAGAAGCTCGGCAATGAGGGCTTTGTAGCGAAGGCTCCTGCGAAGGTCATCGAAGAGGAACGCTCCAAAATGAAGGATTATGCGGACAAACGCGATAAGGTTCAAGCAAGAATCGCGGATTTACGCGGATAGACACCGGGAAGAAAGAAGGCGTTTCTACGATGACGAATCAGCTCTCGGGCCAGCCGGAAAGCGGCGGGCTGCAGTCGTACCAGGAAGCAGTAGATTGGATAAATGGTCTTATTCCTTTCGGGATAAGGCCTGGTCTTGAGCGAGTCCTGCTCTTAATGGAGCGGCTGGGTAATCCACATCGCAGACTGAAATTTATCCATGTGGCTGGAACGAACGGCAAAGGCTCTACCTGTGCTTTTTTGACGAGCACGCTTATTAAATGCGGTTATGATGTAGGTACGTTTACATCGCCATACATTACGAAGTTTACGAATCGTTTTCAATATAATAACGCTGATATTGAAGAGCAGACACTGCTTGAACTGTCGAATGTGCTAAAGCCTGTCGTTGAGGAAATTGCGGCAACCGAGCAGGGCTCTCCGACGATGTTCGAGGTGTCTACGGCGCTGGCCATCTTGTATTTCGCGAAGGTAACGTATCCCGATTATGTCGTATGGGAAACGGGGCTCGGCGGACGAATGGACGTTACAAATATTGTGACGCCCGTTCTCTCCATCATTACCAATGTCGGGCATGACCATATGGATCGCCTTGGCGATACGCTGGAGAAGGTAGCGGCGGAAAAGGCGGGCATTATTAAGCCTGGCGTTCCTGTCGTGAGTGCGGTTACGCAGCCAGAAGTGATCGAAGTTATTCGGCAAAAGGCGATTGATAGCAAAAGCTCGCTGTATTTATTAGGCGAGCAGTTCAGCGAGACGGCGCTTTCGGTTCGCGAGGATGAGCAAACGTTCCGTTTCGATGGGCTTTTCCGCCCTATCCATCCGCTGACGATCACGCTGAACGGCGCCCATCAGCGCACGAATGCAGCGGTTGCAGTGATGGCGCTTGAGGTGCTTCGCCAATATGCGGCTCTCATCGTGGAGGATGATGCGCTGGAGGAGGGGCTGCGCCTTGCGGCATGGCCTGGACGTCTGGAAATGGTGTCGCATTCCCCGCGTATTCTCATTGATGGAGCGCATAATCCTGAAGGGGCGGAGACGCTTGCTGCTGCGCTAAAAACAACCTATCGCTATGATCGTTTAATCCTAATGATGGGTATGCTGGATAATAAGAATCATCGTGAGGTTATGAAGCATATACTGCCAATAGTAGATACGCTAATTGTGACCGAGCCTGATTTTCGCAACAAAAAAGATGCGCAGGCGCTGGCTGATCTCATACGTTCTGTGCAGGGGAAAGAGGCTTTTGAGCTGATTGTAGAGCCTGACTGGAAAGCGGCGCTTCAGCAGCTGCAGCATTTGACCGGGGAAACAGACCTTGGGGTTGTGACCGGAACGCTTTATTTAATAGCGGACGTTCGCGCCCGCTTATTGTACAACTCGGATTCTGAAAAAGGTTGGTGAACCGTCTTTGAATACAGCAAAACATGTTCATTTCATCGGAATAGGCGGTTACGGGATGAGTGCTATCGCCCGCGTCATGCTGGAGAAGGGCTATACGGTAACTGGTTCTGATGTCGCTCGTCAGGAACTCACAGAGAAGCTGGTGGCGAAAGGCGCAAAAATCTATATCGGTCATGAACCGGAAAATATTAAAGGTGCGGAGCTTGTTGTTTACTCCACAGCACTGACCAAAGACAATGTAGAGCGGTGCGCAGCGGAGGCGCTAAATATTCCGGTGCTGCATCGCTCCCAAATGCTTGCCCAGCTGATGAATGAAGGCAAAGGCGTTGCCGTTGCAGGCGCTCATGGCAAGACGACGACCTCGTCGATGATTGCCCTTGTGATGGAAAACTGCGGAACGGATCCAACCTACATTATTGGCGGCGAGATCGTAAACGTGGGTACGAATGCAAAAGCCGGAAGCGGCGAATACGTAGTAGCGGAGGCAGATGAGAGCGATGGCTCTTTCCTGCATTACCATCCGTCGATTGCGATTGTAACCAATATTGAGCCGGATCATCTGGAAAATTATGACGGTGATTTTGGCAAGCTGAAAGATGCCTACGTTCAATTTCTGTCGCAGGTAAAGCCGGATGGCAAAGCTATCGTATGTGCTGACGATGACAATATTGACGAGATCATTAGCAAGCTGTATGCAAGTCAATCGCTCGATCCATCTCAGCTCGTTACTTACGGCATTGATGGCGAGGCCCAATACAAAGCGGAGCAAGTCGTACTGGGTGACCGTAAAGTATCGTTCCAATTAACCCATCTAGGGAAGCTCTTGGGCGAGGTTGAACTGTCTGTACCAGGTAAACATAATGTATATAATGCGATGGCTACTATTATTACCTGTCTGGAAGCAGGGCTGCCATTTGCACAAATTGCGGGCGCTATTCGTGAATTCATTGGGGCCAAGCGTCGTTTCCAAGTGCTCGGCGAAGTAGAGGACATTCTCGTTATTGACGACTATGCCCATCATCCAACCGAGATCAGCGCGACGATCAGTGCTGCCAAAGCGACGGGCAAACGGATTGTAGCTGTGTTCCAGCCGCAGCGCTACACGCGTACCTATTTCCTTCTCGACCAGTTCAGCCGGGCGTTTCCGGAAGCGGACGAGGTCATCATTACCGACATTTATTCGCCAGCTGGCGAGCAGCAAATTGAGGGCGTCAACTCGCAGAAGCTGGTTGAGCTTATTAAGACGAACAGCAATGCGAATACGACTTTTATTGCAACAAAGGAAGAAGTGCTGGAGTATTTGAAGACAGCTGCTTCGGCTGGCGATCTGGTCATCACGATGGGAGCCGGCGATATTTGGAAAACAGCGGATGCTTTGGCTAAATGGTTAAAGGCAGGCCGTAAATAAAGCAGGTATCCACTGCATGAGGCAGCTCCATTAAACGCTGGAAAACGTGAAAATCGTTTTCCAGCGTTTTTTGTTGCGTAATAAGAAGGAGCTGCACCCAAACGATGGCAATGTCTTTGACGCCATTTAAATAAAGTTTTCCAATGAGCTAGCGCAGCATTGAGGGGCTGGATACAATTCCCTTAGATTTTTATAGCAAAAAAGGTTGTCGACTGTACGAAACTTGAGGTAAGCTGCGAATGTTATTTACGTATCCGTTTGTTCATAATCATAAATCTCTTAATTGTCTCATAGAGTAGGAATAGAAGAATGAGACAAGGAGAGAATGACATGAACTCAAAAAACCGCATTACGTACCGTTTCGACCAAGCCGGACAAGCTTCGCGCTCCGAAAACAAGCAGATGGCCGCAGCGGAGCCAGCTGTGGAAGTTCCAGCTGCTGCTGCGCAGCCTAGTGCTTCGAAGCAGGGAGATTTTGCGAGAGTCATCCCCTTATATAAAAATACAGCCTCTTATTCAGATGCGCAGTTCAGTCCATGGAGCACCCAGGTCGATGAGGAGATGGATCAGCTGGAGCAGTTGATTCGCGAGTCGGATCATCACTTGCCTGACGAATCTAATACAGTGACTGTTAATCGTACCTATTCGCCTGCCGATTCGTCCATAGCATCGAAAACATCCAGACATGTCGCAGACAATGAGCCGCCTGCTTTCGTTTCTGAAGAGCAGCAAAGAGTGGAGGAGAAGGGAGTATTTAATGACCTTCAACAGCAGGCTCCTTCTTTCGGCGGCTCAAAACGCAATAGCGATGCAATGGAGCATGGGCCAGAAAATACCCGCTATGGATGGGCTGATGACGGCCAGCGGCATTCGCCTGAGCTTGATTTAGGCAACCGTCCGGTTCGCTCGATACGCAGGCTTGGACATTCGCCATCTTGGATCAATGTTTTTTTATCGGTAGCAGGGGCGCTGGCAACGGGAGCCTTATTCGGTTATTTGCTGTTGTCTTTATTTTTGGATTCCTCCTCGCTTAGCTCTTCTAATCCAGCGGGCGGGCAGTCGAGCGCGGTCAGCGGGAATCCAGCATCCCAAAATGCGGGAAATGGCTTGGGCACGGGAGCAGGTGCGGGAAATAGCGGAAGCTCAGCTGCGCCGCTTGAAACGGTGGAACTGGCCATTCAGCCACAGGCCTACCATTTGCTGCAATATGGCGTATTTAGCAACTCAGAGGGCAGAGATGCCGCAATGGAGGAGCTGGCTAGCAGGGGACTTGCTTCTGCTGCTGCGACAACAGCAGACGACTTTCGGGTATATGCGGGGATGGCGGGCGATCGCAGCAGGGCAATTGCGCTGAGCAAAATGCTGCCTGGTACCGAGGTATATGTGAAAGAGCTTATTGTTCAGGCACCAGAGCAGTTTCCTTTTACGGGGAAGGCGGCAGCTGCAAGCAGTTTTTTTGAGCAGACGAATGCCTTGATAAGCATGCTGGATGATTTGGCGCTGGCCCAACTGGAGCAGCCGGTTCTTGCGCCGCTTGGCGAAAATGCGGCGAAGGCTTGGCGGACGGAGCATCAAAAATGGACGCTCAGCATAAAGGCGATGGAGTCTGGGATTCAAGACGAGGCGGGTAAAGCGTCGATGGGTGCGGTTGTTCAAGCGGTAAATACAGCGGCTTCGTCGCTTACGGAATATGATAAAAATCCTTCTCAGGCGCACTTGTGGTCGGTGCAGCGAGCTCTAATGGAAGCGATCCTGACACAAAAATCGTGGTTTGAGACTATACGCGCATTGTAAACGGAAATCATACTAAGGTATAATAGAGAGCAGTTGTCATTACTTGGCGAGAGGCGTTGAACAATGAAGAAAAACGGCTGGATGTTATTGCTTTTCCTAGTGCTCGGTCTGCTTGCGGGGGCCTTGGTGGCACGCTGGCTGGAGTCGATACCGGGAATAACTTTCTTGACCAAAGCGATTGAGGCTTCGTGGTCTCCTGCCGTTGATTTGTATGTACTGAGCTTTACAATGACGATTAACTTCCAAATTAGCTTATTCAGTATTATTGGTGTTATAGTGGCTATATGGCTTTATCGCAAACTGTAAGTTTAAACGAAGGAGCGCTATACCTATGAATCCGATCAGCCAGTTCGTGCTGGCATCGTCGTCTCCGCGCCGGAAGGAACTGGTCGCCTCTCTTGACCTTTCCTTGCCGGTTTATATTTTGTCCTCGGAAGCGGACGAAAGTGTGCCCTCCGATTGGAGCCCCGAGCAAATTGTAGAACAGCTTTCCTTGCGCAAGGCGCGGGCAACGGCTGAGCTTTTGCGGATGCAGGGGAATACGGAACCCTCTATCGTCGTTGGCGCGGACACGATTGTCGTTGTGGATGGCCATGTGCTGGGCAAGCCAGCAGATGAGGCAGATGCTTTTGCGATGTTGAGCAGCCTACAAGGCAGAGCTCATGAAGTATATACAGGTGTAGCTTGTGTTTTAACGCATAATGGTGAACAATCCTCGGCTCATCGCATGACGAAGGTGCATATGAGGCCCCTTAAGGAAGACCAGATTAATCGGTATATAGCTACTGGAGAGCCGCATGACAAAGCCGGTTCTTATGGTATTCAAGGTTATGGGGCTACGCTTGTTGAGCGGATCGAGGGCTGTTATTTCAACGTTGTCGGGTTGCCGTTGTCACTGCTGTCAGATATGCTGGCGGCGTATCGCATATATGTATTTTGATCCACGTACTTCAAGCTAACTTACGAAAGCAGGGATGGGCATGGAGTCGCAGCGCCAATTTATTCGTGATGTCCCACAGGAAGAACGTCCAAGAGAGCGATTAATTAAATATGGGGCCGAAGCGCTCAGTCACACGGAATTATTGGCCATTCTTTTGCGAACGGGTACAAAAAAGGAATCAGTTGTCCATCTTGCGGGTAATATCATGAAGGAATGTGGCAATTTGCGCAACTTGATGGATATGAGTCTGGAAGAGCTGACAGCGATTCGCGGCATTGGCCCGGCGAAAGCGATTCAATTGCGCGCAGGACTTGAGCTCGGACGCAGAGTGTCTCGTACAGGCAATGGCGACGTTGTTACGGTGCGGAGGCCAGAGGATGCGGCGAATTATGTCATGGATGAGCTTCGTCATTTGAAAAAGGAGCATTTCGTCTGTCTTTTTCTAAATACGAAAAATCACATTATCGCCCAAGAGACGCTATCGATGGGGACGCTGAATGCGTCGCTCGTTCATCCGCGAGAAGTATTTCGTGCGGCTATTAAATGCAGCAGCGCCTCGCTCATTTGCGTGCATAACCATCCGAGCGGCGATCCTACGCCCAGTGCTGAAGACATTGCGCTGACGAAGCGGCTCGTCTCTGCTGGCGAGCTGGTAGGCATTGAAGTGCTGGATCATTTGGTGATTGGTGATGGAAGGTTTATTAGTTTGAAGGAACAAGGCTACATGTAATATAATAAGAAGGATTGTGGCATTTCAGAAGGGAGCACTAACATGTTTGGTGGTTTATCGAAAGATCTTGGCATTGACTTGGGAACAGCTAATACTCTTGTATACGTAAAAGGAAAAGGAATTGTCGTGAGGGAGCCGTCTGTGGTAGCCCTGCGTACCGATACGAAAACGATAGAAGCAGTTGGCGAGCAAGCGAAAAAAATGATCGGCAGAACGCCGGGCAATATTCGCGCAGTACGTCCAATGAAAGATGGCGTAATTGCCGACTTTGAAACGACAGCAACGATGATTAAATATTTTATCCGTTCAGCGCAAAAGCAGAAATCTTTGTTTCCGCGCCATCCGAACGTCATGATTTGCGTGCCGTCTGGCATTACTGCAGTTGAGAAGCGTGCTGTTGAAGATGCTGCGAAGCAAGCAGGCGCCCGCGAAGCCTATACGATTGAAGAGCCGTTCGCTGCAGCGATTGGCGCTGATCTGCCAGTTTGGGAACCGACGGGCAGCATGGTCGTTGATATTGGAGGCGGAACGACAGAGGTTGCAGTAATCTCGCTTGGCGGCATTGTAACAAGCCGTTCGATTCGCGTCGCTGGGGATGAAATGGATGAGTCGATTATCCAATATATTAAACGCTTTTACAATTTGATGATTGGGGAGCGTACGGCGGAGCAGCTTAAGATGGATCTGGGTACAGCAATGCCGCTTGATCCGCCGGAATCGGTGGAAATTAGAGGTCGTGATCTCGTATCCGGCCTGCCTAAGACGCTTGCGATAACATCGGATGAAGTAAGCGAAGCGCTTGCGGATACGGTGACAGCTATCGTGGATGCTGTTAAAATTACACTTGAAAAATGCCCGCCAGAGCTATCTGCGGATATTATGGATCGCGGCATTGTACTGACGGGCGGCGGAGCGCTGCTTCGCAATCTGGACAAGCTGCTGCAGCGCGAGACAGGCATGCCGGTCATTGTTGCGGACAACCCGCTTGACTGCGTAGCTATAGGTACCGGCCGTTCGCTTGACCATATTCATTTGTTCAAGAGCAGAGGCGGCTCAGGCGGTCGTTCGAGACGCTAGGAGAGCTTTCCGTCCATTAGGCAAAAATGAAAATGTGATTAGAACAGGCAGGTGATCGAGCTGTTTAAGCTGTTTAGAAATAAGCGCATGTTTATGCTTATGTTCGGGTTTATTCTGTTCATTGTGGTCATCGGCTTCTCGCTAAGTGACCGTAAGGAGCTGAGTATGCCGGAGAAGTTTATCGGAGATTCAGTCGGATTCGTTCAGCAATGGTTTTATGTGCCCGCTGCTTCAATAGCGGGTTTCTTTGAGGATATTGGCAAACTCCGGTCGATTTATGAGGAGAATGAGTACCTTAGACTGACAGCAGCGGCTTATGCCCGCGACAAAATCGGCTATAACTTTTTGCAGGAAGAAAATGAGCGTTTGCAGAAAGAGCTGAATTTTACCGAGCAGCAGAAAAAAATTAACAATTACAACTACCGGATTGCCCATGTCATTGCTATTGACAATAATCCGTACAGCAAGACGCTGGAAATCAATCTAGGCTCGCTGAGTGGCATTAAGCAGAATATGGCGGTTACGACAATTGACGGCATTATCGGTATCATCAGCCAAGTAAGGCCGAATACGGCAACCGTCATGCCGATTACGGAGCTGGATGACAAGTCGCCGACTTCCAATGCGATTGCGGCGACTATTCTCGGCAAAAGCGACTCTTTCGGCATGGTTACCAGCTATGATGATGAGACGCAGCGGTTAATTATGACGAGAATCGCCGAGAACGACAAAATGATTGTGGGTGACCTGGTTGTTACTTCAGGGAGCGACAGCGTTTATCCGCGTGGTCTTGTAATTGGAACAGTAGAGACGAAGGAAGAAGGCAACTTTGGCTTGACATATACGGCTTCTATTGAGATGGCAGCTAATTTGAACCAGCTTAAAGAGGTGTTTGTCGTCGAGGTCACTGCATCGGAGGATGCGGGCAAATGAGTATGATGAGCACAAATCGGCTTATCCTGCTGTTGTTTCTGCTTTTTATTATAGAAGGCAGCGTTATGCCCTGGATCATTCCGGCGGATTATTCGAGTAAAATTATCCCGCATTTCAGTTTTGTCTTTATCTTATATGCTGCTCTGTATAGCGGTCGCCATCGCGCATTGCTGTTTGGTTTAGGTATCGGACTTATTCAGGATATCGTCTATTACGGTCATTTGCTCGGCGTTCATACGTTTATGATGGGGCTGATTGGCTATTTTGCCGGACTGCTGTTCGATCGCCGCCGCAGCACGCTGCTCACTTGCCTGTCCGTCATTGGCTTTGCATGCATCGCATACGATTCAGCCGTTTATTTCATTTATTCGCTTTTCCGGTTGACGGAGGAGTCGTATGCATACGCGCTGCTGGATCATATTTTGCCTAGCTTATTTTTGCAGCTTGCCTTTGCCTTGATTATTTATGTGCCTGTTCGAAAGCTGTATGAGCAGGATGCGAAGCTTAATCAGGACCAGGATGAGGAATAAATTGGCGGAAAAAGCAGGAATTCGATTGTTTCGAAAAGAATGCAATACGTTGGGGAGGGACAATCGTGGCCGAAAAGCAGCATATTATGATTAAAGGCGTCAAGGAAGGTCTCGTGTTCCTTCTCGACGATAGTTGTGAGCTTGATTTATTACTTGATGAGCTGCACTACAAGCTTGAGAAAACCCATCAGCAGCTGCTCACCGGCCCGCTCGTACACGTCCATGTCAAGCTGGGAACTAGGCAGCTCGGCGATGAGGATAAAGAACGGATTCGATCGGTCATTCGCGCGCAGGGCAATCTGATTGTACAATCGGTGGAATCGGAGTCCGCGGAAGGCAGCTTGCCGCCGCCGCCGCCGGGCATTCAGCTCATTAGCGGAATTATTCGATCGGGCCAAACGATGGAGCGTGAAGGCGATTTGCTGCTGACGGGGGATGTAAACCCGGGAGGAACGATTATAAGCACCGGCGATATTTATGTGATGGGCGCGCTGCGCGGCGTTGCTCATGCGGGTGTGAACGGCCGAACGGACGTTATTATTGCGGCATCGCTGATGCGGCCGACGCAATTGCGCATAGCAGATATCATTAGCAGGCCACCGGAGGAATGGATGTCGGGCGATCCGGCGATGGAATTTGCTTTTTTGAATGAGGGAACGATGCAAATGGATAAAATTTCGCAATTATACCGTTTACGCAATAATCCGATTATGTTAAGAGGGGTGTAACTTATGGGAGAAGCGATTGTTGTCACATCTGGAAAAGGCGGCGTTGGCAAGACGACTACGTCCGCTAATCTGGGAACGGCACTGGCTCTGCTTGGCAAGAAGGTATGTATGGTTGACACCGACATCGGACTGCGTAATTTGGATGTGGTTATGGGACTGGAAAACCGCATTATTTATGATCTTATCGATGTGGCAGAAGGCCGCTGCCGCTTGAATCAAGCGCTGATCAAGGACAAGCGCTTTGACGAGCTGTACATGCTGCCAGCTGCCCAAACGAAGGACAAAAATGATGTATCGCCCGAACAGGTCAAAGACATGGTGCTGGAGCTAAAGAAGGAATTTGACTATGTCATTATTGATTGCCCAGCCGGAATTGAACAGGGCTTCCGTAATGCGATTGCTGGTGCGGATCGCGCTATTGTCATTACAACACCAGAAAATGCTGCCGTTCGCGATGCAGACCGGGTAATTGGTCTGCTTGAAAAAGAAGGCATTGCCGCCAAAATCATCATTAACCGCATTCGCCAGAACATGGTGAAGAGCGGCGAAATGCTCGATATTGATGAAATTTGTCAGGTGCTTGCCGTTGATTTGCTCGGTATCGTGCCGGACGATGAGAAGGTTATTAAATCCGCAAATACGGGGGAGCCAACCGTAATGGACCCTTCCTCGCGCGCGGCGATTGCTTACCGCAACATTGCCCGCCGCATTTTGGGTGATATGGTTCCGCTCATGCTGCTAGACGAGAAGGCAGGCGCCTTCAAACGGTTCCGCAAGTTTTTGGGAATAGGATGATTGCCTTGTGCTAAATAAATTCAAAAAAATTGACTGGGGTATTATTGCAATCCTGGTTTGTCTGATGGTTATTAGTTTGTTTGTTATCCATAGTGCAACTTTTCATGATACGAATTATGCTGGTTCAGAAAATAAAATGATGATATTTTATGCAGTAGGCTTTTTTATTGCTATTTTTGCCGCATTGTTTGATTATCGTATTTTACTGAAAACCTGGCATATATTGTACGGATTTGGTGTTACATTGCTCATAATGGTATATTTCTTCGGCTCTGTCATCAATGGAGCGAAAGGCTGGTTTAAGCTCGGCAGTTTTTCCTTTCAACCGGCAGAGATCATGAAAATCTTTTTGATTATCGGTATTGCCTACATTATGGGAAGAAGAAAAGGCGATAGATTAGGCTTTTCTCAAGATTTATTACCGATAGCAGCCTTTTCCCTATTGCCGTTTGCGCTTGTAATGATGCAGCCCGATTTAGGAAATGCGATTATTTATTTGGTTATTGTGCTCGGAATGCTTTGGATTGGAAATGTTAAATATAAGCATGTTCTTGTAGGGCTTGCTGTCGTTGTCGGCGGTTTGATCTTGTTCATGACGCTGTTTAATATGTTCAATACGGAAATATATACTTATTTGAAAGAAAAAGAATTAACGCACTGGTATAATCGGATTAATACGTTTATGCATCCTGAGGAAGCATCTGCTGATGCAAGCTATCAATCCCAAAATGCTAAAATTGCAATAGGCTCCGGCGGGCTTACGGGGGATGGTTATCTTCAGGGCGAGATGAAAAATGGGAAGTTCATTCCTTACCCGTATTCGGATTCCATTTTTGCTGTCATCGGCGAGGAGTTTGGGTTTCAGGGGGCAGCTGTATTATTGCTGCTGTATTTCCTGCTCATTTATCGAATTATAATAATCGCCTTCAAATGTCATGATTTACGGGCATCCTATATGACGATAGGCATCGCATCGATGTTCGTATTCCAGATTTTCCAAAACATCGGCATGATGATCGGCCTAATGCCGATTACCGGCATCACGCTGCCATTCATCAGTTACGGCGGCACTTCACTGCTGCTGAATATGATTTGTATTGGTATCGTATTCAGTATAAAGGCCCATCAGGAAGTGTATGAGCTGGCTGAATAACCACATAAGCTGCTGCTTGGAAGGGCGCTGCCATTCTCTGTGAAGAGAAGGCGGCGTTCTTTTTCTTTTTGCCTGCTGGATTTGCATACTTGTCCGTGTTTCCTCATAAGGATGTAGAAGGAAACAAGCTCTCTGACAAGCGAGAGGGGGAGGAACGGATGATGGATACGAAGGAAGCGGTGCGTAAGCGCCGAGAAGAGAAAATTAGACGATTGATGGAGCAGCCCGTTCGGGATGGATTCATGCAAGAGCGGCTTTCAAGAGTGGAATACAGTGTGCCGGCTGTGCCGCCGTCCTATCCCGTGTTGGATGAGGAGGAGAGGGATCCGGAGAAATTGTGGAAAGAGAGCCCAAATCCTTGGGATGGCTGGACGCAGATACAGGATGATCAGCGAAGCCGGACGAGCCGTATCGATTATCGATACAGAAATGAGCCGGGAGAACCGCCGTATGCGGAACCGCCAAAAGGGGGACGACCACATCCATTTTTTCGTGAGCTGCGCTGGAAAATGATTGCGGCTGCTGTATTGTTCGCCGGCATATGGGGCTTATACCAGACCGATGAGGAGTGGTCATTGGAGAGCCGAACATATGTGGCACAGGCGCTTCATGATGAGCTGGATTTTGCAAGTGCGGCCAAATGGTATAAAGAAACGTTTGCAGGAGCGCCGACGTTTATTCCGATTTTTCAAGAGGAGCAGAAGGAGGCAACGGCTGCCGAAGGGACTGTCAAGCTGCCTATCGTTGCTCCGCTTGAGGGCGGTGCTATCGTACGTACATTTGCCGAGCTGCTGAATGGTGTTGAGCTTGCAGGGTCATCGGAGGAAGCGGTAAATGCGGTGGAAACGGGCAGAGTGCTTGTAGTCTCGGAGCCATCGGATGATGGAGTAACCGTCGTAGTTCAGCATGCGGATGAACGAGTCAGCGTATATGGCAAGCTAGGATATGCATCGGTTGGCGTGAATGATTGGGTGGAAGCGGGCGACCAGATCGGGAGCCTGCGCAGAGCAAGCGGCGAGGAGCCGAGCCTGCTTTATTTTGCAATTAAGCAAAACGACCGCTATATTGATCCGGTAAGCGTGATCCCGCTTGGTTAAATGGAGGGGCATTCGCTGGTCGGTGCATCCGTTGTTTGTGCTGGTAATGGCGGCCTCGGTATTAACAGGTTATTTTGTCGAGCTGTTTACCTTGTTTTCAATCGTTATTGTCCATGAAGCTGGTCATGTGCTGGTAGCGCGTTATTTCGGCTGGCATATTCGTGAAGTTAAGCTGCTGCCTTTCGGCGGTGTGGCTGAAGTGGAGGATGCGGGCAGCCTGCCAGCAGGAGAGGATGCACTCGTAGCGATAGCCGGACCGCTGCAAAATGTATGGATGGGACTAGCTGCCTGGGGTTTCGGCCAGTTGGGGCTGTGGGATTCCGAATGGTCGGCCTATGTCGTTAATGCCAATATGATGATTGGCTTATTCAATTTATTGCCGATTTATCCGCTTGATGGCGGGAAGCTGCTGCAGGCTGCCCTTAGCTATAGCTTGAGCTTTTACAGCGTCATGCGCTGGACGGCACGCATCAGCCTTGTGCTCAGCAGCTTGATGATCAGCGTTTCACTGCTGGGGCTGCTGCGTCCCGGCGGCGGTATTCAAATGAATCTGCTCGTCATTGGAACGTTTCTGTTTATGACGAACTGGACCTATAATCGGAGCATCCCGTATTTATTCCTTCGCTTTCTCATGCATCGCGACCAGGTAGCCATCCGTAAAATGGCGCAAGGCGTGCTTGCCAGCCCTATCGTGGTGGATGGCAGGCACTCTGCGGTTTATGCCGTTCGTTTGCTGTGGCGCGAGCGGTATCACCTGTTTTATATAATGGAGCGCGGCTCCAGCATAGCCAGGGTGGCTCCGGAGCAGCGTATTGTGGACCGTTATTTGCTTGAGCGCAACCCGAACCGGCCTGTTATTGAGCTGCTGCCTTAAGGAATCCAAAAACAGATAAGGAACTGTCGCCGCGACTTGTGTTAATATAAAAGAAAACGTGAGAGCTGGCGGGTGATGTTTGAGAGATGAAGCAAATGTTGATGCACAGTGATGGAGAAATGCTTCAAACAGCTGTTTTGCAGGATGGCCGGCTCATGGAATTTTTTATGGAACGGTCGGAGAAAAGCGGCCTCGTAGGCAATGTCTACAAAGGGCGTGTCATTAACGTATTGCCTGGCATGCAGGCGGCATTCGTAGATATTGGCCTTGGCAAAAATGCTTTTCTTTATATAGATGATTTATTGCATCCCAATTTGGAAAAGCAGCCAGAAACGAAACCCTCGATTGAAGAGCTCGTTCGGCCAGGTCAAGAGCTTATTGTACAGGTGATGAAGGAGCCGCTTGGCGGCAAGGGGGCCAGGGTGACGACCCATTTTACATTGCCGGGGCGCTGGCTGGTACTCATGCCGCAGGCTGGATATGTAGGCGTTTCGAGAAAAATTGCTGCCGACAGCGAGCGTGCCAGACTGCGCAATGTTGGCGAACAGCTGCTGCAAGGCGAGGAAGGCATCATCCTTAGGACAGCGGCCTCGGGAGAAACCGAGCAGTCGCTTGCCGCTGATGTTGCCCAGCTTCGCGCTAACTGGGAACGTATAATAACCCAGGCAGAGGTAGCCAAAGCACCAATGGGCCTTCATATGGAAGCCGGGCTGCTGCGGCGAATTGTCCGCGATACGCTGGATATGGAAGTGGAAGAGGTATGGATTGATGATGCATCCCGTCTGCAGGAAGCAGCTGCGCTGCTGAGGGAAATGACACCCCAGCTCGAGAAACGGCTCAAGCTGTATGACAAGAATGCCTCGCTTGCGCTTTTTGACGTTTTTGACGTCACTAGGCAGGTCCATGAAGCATTCCAGCCGAATATTCGGCTCGCAAGCGGCGGCTCTCTCATATGGGGAGAGACGGAAGCTTTAACTGTTATTGATGTGAATACGGGCAAATTTACAGGTGCTACGAATTTAGAAGATACGGTTTTCCGCACGAATTTAGAGGCGGCTGATGAGATTGCCCGGCTGCTGCGGCTGCGTGATGTGGGCGGCATCATTATTATCGATTTTATCGATATGGAAAACGAACCAAACCGCGAGCGGATTATGGCGCGCCTGAATGAATGGGCGAGGCGGGACCGGACAAAATGCTCGGTCGTTGGCTGGACAAGGCTAGGGCTTATGGAAGTGACCCGCAAAAAGGCGCGGGAGGGTGCGGCGGGCCAGCTGACAGAGCGCTGCCCGTGCTGCGGAGGAAGCGGCAGGAAGTCGCAGGCTTAAGCATGAAATAACATTATGAAGATGGTATGTGCAAATGAAGAAAGCGACCACTGAAGGGCCTCCCCTCCAGTGGTCGCTTTTGTTGATTTCAGCAGGCTGAAGCTAATTTGGTTGTTCACCTGCAAGTATAACGCGCAATGACTAGTTCGCGCGGTGACTAGTGATTCGCATCATTGTGAGCGGATCATTTTTTCATAATCGGAATCCACACTTCGCAGTGGTAGTCCTCAGCGCAAGTATCGCCTTCGAAATAAACCTCCAGCTCCGGGCCTCCAGAATGCTCATAGCCAGTTGCGGGAAACCATTCCTGGAATATCCGGCGGAATACGTTTTGAAGCGAATCCGGCAGAGGACCGGTCGAAGTGAATATGGCCCATGTAGCCGCAGGAACGGTGCGGGCAGTATATTTCTTTTCAGAATCAGCTTCATCAGGCGTCACTTTAGTGGCAATCATATAGGTAAAGGTTTCTTTATCGGGCTGGCCGTCCAGGCAGACACCGATAATAGCCCCGTCTCCTTTGGAGTACAGCTCGGCGGGCGCGTCGCTATGGTTGAATGCCTCCCATAGTTTAGGGATGTCGATGAAATTTTGTCCGTTCTTACAGCTTACTTCATAGGACAAGCCGACAATTTGAAAAGCTTCTTTTTCCACGATCCGATAATCCATGTCCTTGTCTCCTTTCAATGATAGCTGGAATGAAATGCGGGGGAAGGCTTTCAATGAAACGCCTAGTGCTCTCGCTTCCGACGGCGAAATGCCATGAATGCGGCGAAACGCCTTGGAAAATGATTCTGGGGAATCATAGCCGTATTTTAAAGCAACATCTACGACTTTAATGGCGCTTGACGTCAGCTCCTGTGCCGCGAGTGTTAGCTTGCGCCTGCGAATATATTCCGCTACCGTCATTCCCGTCAGCATGTGGAACATCCGCTGAAAATGGAATGGCGATACATAGGCGGCTTTGGCGATTTCGGTGATGTCGAGGCGCTCCTCCATTTTTTGCTCCATGAGGTCGAGCGCATCTTTCATTCGAAGTATGGCATCCATGCCGCAAAACCTTCCTTTGCTTTTAAATGGTAGCATGAACGATGAGCCGTCTGCCTGTCATTGCGTGCTCGCCTCAGACAGATGCTTTTGCATAAAAAGCGTTCGATAAGACTGGCCTCATTATACAAAATTAAAATTATTGGGACAATGAAGCGGGAGAAATCGTTTTATTGCTAGACATTTGCGGAGAAAGGAGGTTGCTTGATTCTATTTTGTATGCTAAAATGTTCAAGTATGTCTGATTGTTGTATACAGCGGACTTGCAGATACCGCTCCGATCGGGTACAAGCAATAGCAGCCCATGCTGCCATTCACCTGGATTAGGCGAGTCTTCGACAATAAGGAGGTGCACTCACAATGTTCGCAATTATCGAAACTGGCGGCAAGCAATACAAAGTTCAGGAAGGCGATGTGCTTTTCATCGAAAAACTGAACGCCAATGCAGGCGAAAGCGTAACGTTTGATCGCGTGTTGGCTGTATCCGGTGCTGACGGTCTTGTAACTGGTACTCCAGTTATTTCCGGCGCTACTGTTTCTGCTACTGTTGAAAAACAAGGCAGAGGCCAAAAGATCATCGTTTACAAATACAAAGCCAAAAAGAACTACCGTCGTAAGCAAGGTCATCGTCAACCGTACACAAAAGTAACGATCGGCAAAATCCAAGCGTAAGAGGATTATTATGATCACGGTTACGATTGTACGAAATGCTGACAAGCGGATTACATCGTTTAAGATTAAAGGTCATGCAAAGTATGCGAAGCTCGGCAAAGACATTGTCTGCGCTGGCGTATCGGCTGTATCAGTCGGTACGGTCAATTCGATTGAAGCTCTGGCAGAGGTGAAGCTTCCTTATGCAATGGACAATGGATGGTTATCATCGGATATTCCGGTTTTAGCTGATCAGGAAACCGCTCTTAAGGTGCAGCTGCTGCTGGAGTCGATGATCGTGATGCTTAATACGATTGCAGAGTCCTACGGAAAATATGTTGTGATTAAACAACAATCTCTTGAATGAGGGAGGGAAATCTCATGTTGAAACTGAATCTTCAGCTTTTCGCTTCGAAGAAAGGTGTAGGTTCCACAAAGAACGGACGTGACAGTCAATCGAAGCGTCTTGGCGCTAAACGTGCTGACGGTCAAACCGTATCTGCTGGAAGCATCTTGTTCCGCCAACGCGGAACAAAAATTCACCCAGGAACTAACGTAGGCATCGGCAAAGACGATACGCTTTATGCGAAAGTCGAAGGCGTTGTGAAGTTTGAGCGTTGGGGACGCGATCGCAAAAAAGTGAGCGTGTATCCAGTGGACCTGGCTCCAGTAGCCGCAGCAGTAGAAGCATAATAGCAGCAAATGCCCCGGCCTCGCGTGTAGGCCGGGGCATTTGCTGCTTAAAGACCTATCGGCTAATGCAGCGACATGTTATACTGAATTAGCTGGGAAACATGCGGAAGAAAGTGGGATCAATGAATGGATCGCATTAAATCGGCAAAGCACATCGCGGCTTTTTCTATTGTGCTTCCGGCTGTGGCTATGCTTGTATGGCCTTCGTCAGTCTGGCTGCTTGTGCTTTTCATGCTTTGGTTTGCGGCTGTTGCAGCCATCTGGATTCGCTCGGAGCGGCGTGAGCACGCGAAGCAGCTCGCGCTTACGATACACAGCCTGCAGGCCGCGGGGATGAGGACGCTTAACCATCATCGGCATGACTGGATGAACGACCTGCAAGTGCTATATGGCTACACACGGATGCAGAAACCGGATAAAACGGTGGAATATGTGGAGAAAATAAGGGCAAAGATGCTTACGGAGAGCCAAATTTCAAAGCTTGGGGAGCCAGCGCTCGTCAGCTACATCCAGGGCTTTCGTACACTGACAAGCTCGCTTGAGCTGAAGGTGGACATTGAGCAGGATTTGAATTTAGTTGAGCTGCCGCTTGCCAGCACCGAAATCTCCGAAGCATTAATTGGCATAATGAATGGCTATCGTCTGGCGGTTAAGCCTGGTTTTGGCGAAGTCGCCGTACTTACGCTGGCACTGGATTGGGACGGGCAGCAGCTCCACGTTGCTTTCGATCTGGAAGGCGAGCTAATTGACGAGCAACAATTGAAGGATCAAATAAAACAGCAGTTGAAAGGCGCGACTCTGCAGGCGGTCGATATTGAACATCCGCAGGAGGAAATACGGCTTAAGGCGGAAAAGCGCGCTTGAACGGGGGCACAACATGTTTGTCGATAAAGCGAAAATATTTGTAAAAGGCGGCAACGGCGGCGACGGCATCGTCTCCTATCGTCGTGAGAAATACGTACCGGAGGGCGGACCTGCCGGTGGCGATGGCGGTAAAGGCGGAAATATTATTTTCCGTGTAGATGAAGGCTTGCGCACGCTGATGGATTTCCGCTATCAGAAGCATTTTAAAGGCGAGCGCGGCGAGCGCGGCAAAGTGAAGAGCATGCATGGTGCAGGTGCGGATGATATGATCGTACGCATTCCTCCCGGCACGATCATTATTGACGATGACTCGCAGGAAATCATTGCCGACATGACACGCCATGGCCAGGAAATTATTGTAGCAAAGGGCGGACGCGGCGGACGCGGCAATACAAGGTTTGCAACGATTAACAACCCGGCTCCGGATATTGCCGAGACGGGTGAAGAAGGCCAAGAGCGCTGGATTGTGCTTGAGCTTAAGGTAATGGCAGACGTAGGTCTAGTCGGATTCCCAAGCGTAGGCAAGTCCACCTTGCTGTCGGTCGTATCCGGGGCCAAGCCGAAAATCGGCGCGTATCATTTTACAACGCTAACGCCGAATTTAGGGGTTGTAGACGTTGGCGATGACCGCAGCTTCGTAATGGCGGATTTACCGGGATTAATCGAAGGCGCGCATGAGGGCGTAGGTCTGGGGCATGAGTTTTTACGCCATGTCGAGCGTACTCGCGTAATCATCCACGTGCTGGATATGTCCGGCTCTGAGGGGCGCGATCCGTTTGAGGATTGGCTGCAAATCAATGAAGAGCTGGTGCTCTACAATGAGAAGCTGGCCGACCGTCCGCAAATTATTGCGGCTAACAAGATGGATATGCCGGAAGCGGCCGAGCATTTGGAGATGTTCAAGCAGCAGCTGGAGGAAGTGCGCGGCGAGAAGGAATACCTTATTGTGCCGATGTCTTCTTTGACGAAGCAGGGTGTTCAGGAGCTGTTGTACAAGGCGATGGATACGCTGGAGTCGGTTCCAGATGATTTGGAAATCGAAGAAGTGAAGGATGTTACCGAGCGTAAGGTGTTTACGTTCGAGAAACGCGAGGAATCCAGCTATACGATTCGCAAGGAGAACGAGCTGTACGTTGTCGAGAGCGAAAGCATCGAGAAATATTTGAAGCGTATGAAGGTTACTTCGTATGACTCGGTCATGCGTTTTGCCCAAATTATGCGGAAAATGGGTGTGGATGCAGCGCTGCGCAAGCATGGCGCCAAAGATGGCGACACGGTGCAAATCGGCGATTTCACCTTTGAATTTTTCGAAGGCAGCGACTATATGGCTTAATCGAATATTGGCACAAGGAGACGGCGCAAGCCGTCTTTTTTTGTGCACATTGAGCTGTATTTTCAGAAATTGGCGCTAAAGCTGTTACAACCTGCTCAAAAAGGTGTAATAGCTATACAGAGCAACATATTGATTCGGCGTAAATGAGGCATATGCAAGTAGAGAAAAGTGTTGGGAGGTATGCTGAATCAGTAGAATGCATGGCTTAGGCAGCAGAAGCTGCGATGCCAAGGAAAATAGCAGTTGAAGGGATGTTAAACGTAATGAAAAGAAGCAAAGTACTCTCCTTAATTACAATGGTGAGTATTTCCGTATGGCTTGGAGCTTGCAGCGAGGAGGCGGGGGATGGAGGGAGCAGTGCCCCAGCTTCAGTGGACCAGACATGGCCCGAGATGGCAGCAGCCGATCCGCAAGAAGCGCTTTCGGAGCCGGAGGCAGACGAGCTGCCAGAGAGCAGTGAACCGTCATCGGCTATTGCGAGACCGGCTGATCTGCCAAGCGATTTTCCGATTCCCGATGATGCTGTTTTCATGACTTCCTCGAAATCGGTAAATGAGGGCAAAAAAGTGATATTGTTCAATTTTACGACGAAAAAGTCGATGGATGAGCTAGCTGACCTTTATCAAGCTTATGCGATAGATAAAAAGCTGGAAGACGGCAGTGTGACGTTTGCAGATTCGAAGCTTATGATTGAGGGCTCAATCGATAAAACAGATTCCATTTGGCTGTTGGGTACGACACTTTCAGAAGCCGGCGTTTCACAAATTACGGTGACCTGGTCGGAAAATTGACTGCGTTGAGCCTCAGCTACGAGGACTGGCTGAAACCGCGTCATTGATATATTTGGAAATGGTGAATGCTGGCCGTCTCCTGCTTTATGTGGTAATATTGCTTTTGCTCGCCATTAATGAGCTTAACGATTTTATTGTCATGCTTATTTTAAACAGGAAGCTGCTGCTGTCATGAAGATTTTCATATGAAATGAGAGGATGTTAAAACATGAAAAAAAATAGATGGTTTTCTTTATTGTCTGTTGTTATTATAGCGGGTGTCGTAAGCGCCTGCGGCAATAATGCTGCTGGTGGAACCAATACAGCTCCACAGGAAACAGCGAGCGTAGCGCCGGGAAATACAGCGGAAAGCGCAAGCCCTGGAGCGGAAGCGACGCCAAGCGATGCTGCTGCATCACCAGCTCCTTCAGATGAGGGAAAGACAGAAACAAAGGGTGACGGAGAATCGTCTGCAAGTGCAAGACCCGATTATTTGCCTGCCGATTTCCCGATTCCCGATGATGCGGTTATTACAAATTCGACTGAAAATATCGATAACGGCAAAAAATCGGTTTTGCTTGTTTTCAAGACGAAGGAAGACTTCGCCAAGCTAGGCCAATCCTATAAAGATTATGTAAATGAAAAAGGGCTGGAGGACGGCGCCCAGACGATCGATGATAAAAATATTATTATTCAAGGAACGATTTCCGGCTCCGAATTTATTTCAATCATCGGCGGTAAACTAGCTTCAGAAGAAGGAGTTTCCGAGCTGACTGTAAGTTGGACAGAGCAGTAGACCGCGCTGCATGCGAGCCAGACGCTTTGCCGTGATAACGGCCCGTTATATGTAATTGAATCCGTTCCCTGCGAAGCTTGTCTTTGCAGGGAACGTTTTTTTTTGAATACTATTCCCGTTTAAAAGCGGATTATCATTTAAACCTATTGCCCCAGCCTTATGATTCCGCTATAATGTCCTTTATAGAAGAACAAATGTCTTTTTAGGGGGGACGGAAGTGACGCAGCGGTATTTTGCTGTACGGGAGGATATGCTGCCGGAAGCCATTCTCAAGACATTGCAGGTAAAGGAAATGCTTGCCAGAGGCGAAGCGGCAACGGTGCATGAGGCAGCCGAGAAGGCGAACCTGAGCAGGAGCGCTTTTTATAAGTATAAGGATGGCGTTTATGCGATGCATCAGATTAACCGTGAGCGGCTGGTGACGATTTCTATGGAGCTGGAGCATCGTTCGGGCGTGCTGTCAAAGGTGCTGTCGCTCGTGGCGACGCATGAAGGCAATGTGCTGACTATGAACCAAAGCATTCCCCTGCAAGGACTTGCCCATGTGGTCATTTCAGTTGACGTTTCCCAGCTCAGCGGGGATTTGGACTCTTTAATGGATGTTATTCGCAGCCAGCAGGGCGTACGTAAAGCCGCCGTAATCGGGCAAGGCTGATGAAATAGAACGTTATATTATTGAAGGATAAATGGAGGGAATCATATGAAACCAATTAAAGTAGGTTTGTTAGGGCTTGGAACAGTAGGAACAGGTGTCGTCCGCATCGTGGAAGGACATCAGGAGGATCTGCAAAGCCAGACCGGTTCGGCAATTGAAATTGCGAAGGTGCTGGTCAGCAACAAAAGCAAAGCGCGCGACATTTCGATCGACCCGTCCAAGCTGACAGAGGACCCTTGGGAAATTATCCACAATCCGGACATTGATGTGATCGTCGAAGTAATGGGTGGAATTGAACAGACGAAGCAATATATTATTGAAGCTTTATCGCGCGGCAAGCATGTAGTGACTGCCAATAAAGATTTGATGGCGCTGCATGGAACGGAAATACTGGCTGTTGCTCAGGAGTACGGCTGCGATGTGCTTTATGAAGCGAGCGTAGCTGGCGGCATTCCGATTATCCGCACTTTAATCGAAGGCTTCTCCTCCGACCGGATAACTAAAATTATGGGTATCGTTAACGGCACGACGAACTATATTTTGACGAAGATGAGCCAGGAAGGCGCTTCGTACTCCGATGTGCTTAAGGAAGCCCAAGCGCTCGGCTATGCGGAGTCCGATCCGACCTCTGACGTTGAGGGACTGGATGCTGCGCGCAAAATGACGATTTTGGCGACGCTTGGCTTCCGTGCCAATGTGGCCTTGGATGATGTATCCGTTCAAGGGATTTCATCGGTCAGCCGTGAAGACATCCAATATGCGAAGCGCCTGGGCTATGAGCTTAAGCTGCTTGGCATCGCAGAGCGTCAAGATGACGAATTCAGCATTAGCGTACAGCCAACGATGGTTAAGCATTCGCATCCTATCGCGTCAGTCAATGGCGTATTCAACGCCGTATATGTTCATGGCGAAGCGGTTGGAGAAACGATGTTTTATGGTCCGGGCGCTGGCGGCATGCCTACGGCTACCTCGATTGTTGCCGATCTCGTTGCCGTTGTGAAAAACTTGAAGCTTGGCGTTAACGGCAAGCAAAATATTATGACCTATAAGGAGAAGAAGCTCAAAACCGATGAGCAAATCTCCTCAAAATATTTCCTGCTTCTCCATGTAGCAGATCGCGCAGGCGTGCTAGCGCGCATTACTCAAGTATTTGCAGACTTTGAGGTAAGCTTGGAATCGGTTCTGCAACAGCCGAATCCTGTCAATCCAGAGGCGGAAATTATCGTCATTACGCATGATGCGAATAAAGCAGCGATGCAGAAGGTATTGCAAACCTTTGAAGAGCTGGATGTTATCCGCAAGGTGAAAAGCGTGTATCGCGTTGAAGGTTAAGCCAACACTAGCAATCGAAGGAGCTTTATAACGTTATGAATAACCGTCGTGTAATCGTAAAGGTGCCTGCGAGCACTGCTAATTTGGGTCCAGGCTTCGATACGCTGGGCATGGCGCTTTCCCTGTATGCTTGGGTTGAAATGTCGGTTGCTGAGCATACGGTTTTTCGCTTGTACGGAGACGAAATGACAGGTATCCCTGAGGATAAGTCAAACTTGATTTATAAAGTGGCGCAGCTTGTATTCAAGGAAGCGGGCGTACAAGTACCAGAACTGGACATTGCGATGTACAGCAATATTCCGCTTACACGCGGACTTGGCAGCAGCGCTTCAGCTATCGTTGGTGCGCTGGTTGCCGCCAATGCGTTAATCGGCAGTCCGCTGTCGGATGATAAGCTGTTTCAGATGGCAACAGCGCTGGAGGGCCATCCGGACAATGTAGGCGCGTCGCTGTTCGGCGGCATTGTCGTATCCGCTTGGCGGGATGGAGAGCGGGCAGATTATGTTCGTCTGGAGCCGCATGAGAAGCTGGAGGCGCTCGTTGCGATTCCTTCCTTCCAGCTGTCTACGGAGAAGGCGCGCCATGCGCTGCCGAAACAAATCAGCATGCAGGATGCGGTCTTTAACGTGAGCCGCAGCTCGCTGCTCGTTGCGGCTCTTGCCAGCGGCGAGCTTGGGCTCATTCGCCATGCGATGCGGGATCGCCTGCATCAGCCCTACCGGGCAGCGCTTATTCCCGGCATGGCTGAGATTTTGGACAAAGCAGCCGATTATGGCGCGCTGGGGGCCGCTTTAAGCGGCGCAGGCCCGACGCTGATCGCTTTTGTAGAGTCGGACAGCCCTCGCAAGCAGGAGCTGGAGCATTTTCTGCTGGAGACGTTGAAGCAGGAAGGAATTGAGGCCCAGACGCTATGGCTGAAGCCATGTGCGGAAGGACCGAGCGTGACTATAGAGCAGGCAAAGGCTGGCACAAAATCGCTAGGTTTGCTTGAGCGGATTAGAGGAGAGGCCGTATGAGTACGACAAAATCAGTTGCTTTGCTGCCGGCAGGCTCTGTATCAGATGAAGCGGCACGGCAGCTTTTTGCAGGAGAAGAAGTAGTGTGGAAGCATCATCGGCTCATTGCCGATGTGTTCCTATCGACGGTTAAAGGGGAAAGCGGCTATAGCATTATCCCGATCGAGAACACCATTGAAGGCTCGGTTAGCCTGCATATGGACTGGATGGTTCATGAAGTGGACTTGCCGATTCAGGCCGAATGGGTATATCCTTCGATACAAAATTTAATCGGCCGGCGTTCGGAGCTGACGAATGAGTATGGCACCGTAGATTATTCCCGTGTGAAAAAAGTAATCAGCCATCCCGTTGCTATGGCGCAGTGCTTGCAGTTTCTTAGAAGCGAAATCCCTCATGCTGAGACGGAGCATGTCGGCAGTACGTCTGAAGCGGTGCGTATCGTACGCGACAACCCGGGAGCAGGCTGGCTGGCAATAGGTACTTCAAGAGCGGCGGCGAACAATGAGCTGGATATTTTGCAGGCGAGCATTACCGACCACAGCAACAACTATACGCGGTTTTTGCTCGTTGGCGAGCAGCCTTATACCGCGCGGCATTCTGATTTCAAGAAGACGAGTATTTTGGTGAATTTGCCGGATGACTATCCAGGTGCGCTGCATCAGGTGTTGTCAGCGTTCGCATGGCGCCGCATCAATCTGTCGCGGATTGAATCGCGCCCGACGAAGAAGAAGCTGGGCAATTCTTATTTTTATATCGACATTGAGATGTCGCTTGATACGGTGCTGCTGCCGGCAGCGATTGCTGAAATTGAAGCGATCGGTTGTCAGGTGCGCGTGCTTGGTTGTTATCCAAGCTTTACGTACGAGCAGCTTCAGCAGTCGAATGGGTAACTAATGGATATGCGGCAAATTAACACATGTCATACTGATTGTAAGGTTAGTTTAAACGGCAGGATTAGGCCGATGGTATTGTATTTTGCTAATAGCGAGACGCACAGCTTCTGGTAAGCTGGCTGCGGCTCGCTATTTTTTTTTCAAAGTTGGGGACACCTGCCCATGTGCTGCATAGAATATAAAGATTGATAGCAAGCATGCATGCACGGCAGCAATCATGCTAGTTATTTAAAGAACGTGACAGGAGGTTGTCGGCAAGTGAAAATTTATGTAGTGAAGAAAGGCGATTCCCTCTACTTAATCGGTCAGAAGCACCATGTTACGGTTGAGGAGATTTTGAAGCTTAATCCTTCCATTACGAATCCAGACGTCATTGAGGTGGGGATGAAAATTAAAATCCCGTCTTCTTCCCATGAAACGGGTGGAATGGACATTATGCACCAATACGTGGTGAAGCAGGGGGATACGCTGTGGAAGCTGTCCAAAGCATGGGGAGTTCCACTCGCAGATATGATCAAAGCGAATCCTCAACTTAAAAATCCCAATGTGCTCATGACGGGCGAAATCGTCAATGTGCCTAAAGCGGGCCATATGACGACTACACCGTCTACAGGAACGGGAACTGCAGCAGGAATGGGGACGACGGCAGCGGGAACAGGCGGTCATACAGGACATCATGCTCTTCATCCGCTGTCGGTTATGCAAGGCGTGCAGCAATGGGTTGGCGGTAAAAAGCCGACAGGGCAAATTCCTGGCAAAACGCCAACTGCGCCAGTAACCGAAAAAACGCCAACCGCTCCGATTCCGAAGACGCCAACTGCGCCAATAACGAAGACACCAACTGCTCCTATTGTGACACCTACGATACCGGAGGCAAAACCTGTACCGCAGCCAAAACCGCTGCCGATTGAGAAGCCAGTGGAGAAAAAGACGTACCCGGTTTATTCCCATCATCAGCAAAGCGTTGACTTGTTTATGCAATACGGTACACCTGCGGTAGAAGCTTCATCGACTTACCCGACAACAGTTGTATCGCCCGCTGCAACGGCTCCTTCTTTGCCGCAATACGGAGGCTACAGCATGCCTACAACGGTATCACCTGCACAAACAGGCGGTTACGGTCATTGGCAGCAGCCAACTATGGTCAGCCCTGTGAGCCAAGGAGGAGGCTATAATCCGTGTCCTCCTGGGATGTATCCGATAGGCGGTATGAGCAGTGGCTACGGCTATGGCGGAATGGTATCGCCAGCAGAAACGCAAGGCTACGGCTACGGCGGAATGGTATCGCCGGCAGAGACGCAAGGCTACGGCTATGGCGGAATGGTATCGCCGGCAGAGACGCAAGGCTACGGCTATGGCGGAATGGTATCGCCGGCAGAGACGCAAGGCTACGGCTATGGCGGAATGGTATCGCCAGCAGAGACGCAAGGCTACGGCTATGGTGGAGCCGTATCGCCAGCAAGCACGCAAGGCTATGGCGGAATGGTATCGCCAGCAGAAACGCAAGGCTACGGCTATGGTGGAGCCGTATCGCCGGCAAGCACGCAAGGCTATGGCGGAATGGTATCGCCAGCAGAAACGCAAGGCTACGGCTATGGTGGAGCCGTATCGCCGGCAGAAACACAAGGCTACGGCTATGGTGGAGCCGTATCGCCGGCAGAAACGCAAGGCTACGGCTATGGTGGAGCCGTATCGCCGGCAGAAACACAAGGCTACGGCTATGGTGGAGCCGTATCGCCGGCAGAAACACAAGGCTACGGCTATGGTGGAGCCGTATCGCCAGCAAGCACGCAAGGCTATGGCGGAATGGTATCGCCGGCAGAAACGCAAGGCTACGGCTATGGTGGAGCCGTATCGCCAGCAAACACACAAGGCTACGGTTATGGCGGAATGGTGTCGCCAATCGGCAACAACTGCAACGGCTATCCCGTCTCAGCATTTCCTCCGTTCCCGCCTTACGGATATTATCCTATGCAAACCGCAGGAGTTGAGTCACAAAAGCCATGCAATTGCGGCTGCAAGGATAAGCGCGAAGAGGATGAGCAAGTAAAAGAAACAACGACAATCAATGTGAAAAACGGCAAAAACAATGCGCAGCGCAAATCCAATAAAAAAGCGGTAATTCGCACCGTTGCCCCTCGTTCTAGAACGAGCAAGCAAAACAGCAGCCCTTGGATTAGCCGCTAGTTTTTAAATTAATAAGTTAATAGCAAAGCACCTTTTCTTCATAACGGAGAAGAGGTGCTCTCTGATTTGTTAATAAATCTAACCATCCTTCAACTGATCTACAATCTCCTGCAGCAAAATCTTTTCCGTCTCCTTCAATTTTTGCAGCTGCTCCATTTGCTTGTACAACGTATCCGAGCTTCGAGTAAGCCAATATTTTAAGATGGAATTTCTTACAGCCAGCGCAGCAGCCTCCAGATTTTTCCATCTGCTTAAAATTTGATTATCATCAATCAAATGATGGTTATTAATCATGTAGTTTAATCGCATGGTCATGCATTTCTTATGGTCGTAAAGCAGGTGGAACGATCTAATATCAAATACTACCTCTTCTTGAGCCAAATATTTTAAATACTCGGAGGCCTTGTCGTAAACATTAATACCGAAGGTTAGCCCGGGTGTGCCTAAAGCTTGGTTATAATGTTCATCCGTATGTGCCTTAGACAAGAGGTAGGCATTCATCGTATTTTTCACATAGGTTAGAGAAAAAGTATAATCGGTATTTTCGAGCGGCTTCAATAAATAAAGATGGTCTTTAAAATCATGGGCATCGATTTCTAATATATGAAATGCTCTATGAAAAGCTTCGTAATCACAGGTGATATTCGTTGAATATTTTCCGTTGGCATTATTGTCACAAAAGTACAGCTTTTTATTTGCATCATCATACCCATTTATCATGACTTCATGTGGGGATTTTGCCGAAATTTCATACTCTTTAATATGAAAACGATCGATCATAACGATTACATAATAGCCGCCATCAATCGATGCTTTAATAAAATCAAACAGCTCGTTATTTAAAATCGTTGAGCTTTGCCTGTCTAACGCTATCCGCTGAAAATCAATAAAAGGGCAGTCATAAAACTCAACCATTTTATCTCTATAATAACCGTTGAAGAAAAAGGTATATAATTGGTTTGGATCAGGAATATCGAATAAATTAATATAATTATTCATAAACCATAATTTTTTCGAGTCCACACGCGAGATAATAGAATAAAAATCACTGTAAAACCAATATGAATCAATAATTTGCTTTTCTTCAACTGGAAGGATTTTCACCGTCACTGTGATCATTCCTTTTCTATTTGATTAGGTTATCTATTGGATTAATTTAATAAATAAGCTCATCATGCGTGAAGTAATTTCAATATAACATTACTGGAAAAAATATGAAAGTTTTATGTTGAAAACACTTTCATTTTCGAATTAAAGCCATTGACAGATTCCCGCTTCCTCCCTATGATTAAGAATGGATTACGGACAGGACGGGCTTATGAGCCTGCAAAACTTCATACTTGAATGAAAATAGGTGCGAAATGTTGGCTGGAACTTATACGTCTTCGTTCGCTTAAAAGGGAAGTTCGGTTAAAGGCCGACACGGACCCGCCACTGTAAAGGGCAGCAGCTTACACAGGCTGCGCTCCCCTCACAAATAAGCCACTGGCTGATGAGCTTCTTTTCGTCGCAAGACGAATAGCAGATGCTTACCCTAGCTGGGAAGGGAAGAGAGGGAGGCCCCAAGTCAGGAGACCTGCCTGTTTTAACATCACTGTTTGACCTACGGTGCTTAGGGAGGTGGTTGGTTATGCCCATTTATTGCAAAATGTCTAACGATTATTTGTTGCTTCATGGCGAGCAGACGCAGATAAGGTTTAGTTATTTAACATAAAAGCATTTCTGACTGCTTTTTAAGGGTCGGGGATGCTTTTTTTAAATATAGAGAAAAGATATGATTTTTCTATCCTTTCTCTATATTTCTACGCGAAACGGTAGCTTTGCCGCCACAGGACGGCTTTCGGCCGTTTACGCTTACTAGAAGGGGAGACAAAAGAAAAATGAACCACACGAAGAAGCCACTTAGCTTGTCACTTGGAATGATGATCGTTTGCTTGATGCTGGTCCTTGCAGGATGCAGCACGAATGCTGGCCAAAACGCAGAGCAGGGCACGGATGCTGCCTCGGGAAACAACGCTGCTGCCGCTAAAAAAACACTAACAATGGCGTACACTTGGAACCCTGCAGGCGTTGATCCGCATGGCGACGATAGCTGGGATGTTATGCGCTCGGGCGCAGGGGAAACGCTGATTAAATTGAATGAGCAGCTGCAGCCATCCGCTTGGCTCGCGAAGGAATGGAAGCAGGAGGATGCTAATACGTGGACGTTCAAGCTGGAAACGGGCGTAACGTTCCACAACGGCAAAAAAATGGATGCTGAAAGCGTAAAAGCATCGCTGCTGCGTTCCATTGCGAACAGCCATTTGGCGAAGGATTTGCTTCTGGTTAAAGATATTGAAGTGCTTGCGCCTGACGAGCTGAAAATGATTACGACACAGCCGAACTCGGCGATCATTTCCAGCTTGGCTGATCCAAGCACGATTATTCTTGATGTTGACAGCATGAAGGAAGCGGGCAGCTACCCGGCCATGACGGGAGCTTTCAAAATCAAGCAATTTACGAAAGACGTATCGCTTGTTGTTGAGCGTTATGATGGCTATTGGGGGGAACCCGCAAAGCTTTCAGAAGTGACGATGAAGTTTGTAACCGATGGCAACACGCGTCTGATGGCGCTGCAGGCTGGTGAAGTAGATGTCGCAACGGACATTCCGATTGACAGCATTGAGCTGGTAGAGAAGGACAGCAAGCTGGAAGTGCTGTCTGCCCCATCGGTTCGTACACATATGGTATTATTTAATATGAATTCTGCTTTGTTTAAAGAAAAATCGAACCGCGAGGTTGTAGATCAAGCGATTCCGCGCGAGGCGATTATTGAATCGGTTATGCGTGGTTACGGCACGAAAGCGAAAAGCCCGTTCCCGGAAATTTTGCCATTCGGCAAAGTGGCGGAGCAAGCAGCAGGGGAAACGACGGAGCAATTGCTGACCGCTGGCGGCTGGCAGAAAAATGCGGAAGGCATGTGGGAGAAGGAAGGCAAGCCGTTCGAGGCGACGCTCCTTACGTTCCCGCACCGCCCAGAGCTGTCGGTTATGGCAGAGGTTATTCAAAATCAACTGCTTAATGAAGGAATTACCGTGAAAATACGCAAGGTTGAAAATATTGACGCTGAGCTTGCGAAGTCCGATTGGGACCTTGCGATGTACAGCATGCTGACGGCGCAGACGGGCGATCCGCAATATTTCTTGAACATTTTCTATCAAGCTGCTAGCGAATCGAATGTCAGCCATTATGAATCGAAGCCGCTTGAGACGGTAATCGATAAGCTTAACGATACGGCGGATACCGATGCGCGTTATGCGCTTGCGATACAGGCCCAAGATATTATTAATGCTGATTTGCCGCAGTCGTTTATCGTACATCCTGACAATGTATTTGGCGTGAAAAAAGGGGTAACGGGCTTCATACCGCATCCGATCGAATATTATTATGTGACGGCTGAAGTCGATATCCCTTAAGTAAAGGGTGAACTTAAGTATGCTTCGTTTTTGGCTAGAACGCGTCGCGCAAATGCTGCTCGTCATTTTTTGCGTAGCGACGCTTACCTTCATATTAATGCGGGTATCTCCAGGCGATCCGGCGAGAATTTTGCTGACCACGCATAATATCCCGGCCTCGCAGGAGGCGATTGACGCGCTCCGGGAGGAAATGGGACTGACGGATTCCTTGTGGAGTCAATATATAGGCTGGCTAGGCGATGTATTTACATGGCAGTGGGGGACATCTTATATGTCCAAGGAGCCGGTTGCCGGGGAACTGCTCAAAAGGCTGCCCGCCACACTGGAGCTTGCTTCTGCTGGCGCATTGGTCATGCTGCTGGCAACGTGCCTTATAGGCATGGTGACCGCAATCTTTTCAACAGGGCTGCTGGACCGGATAGGCCGAATCCTTGCGCTGCTGGGCGCCTCGATCCCCTCCTTTTGGCTCGGTTTTTTATTGATTTATTTTTTCTCGGTCCGGCTAGGCTGGCTGCCTTCCATGGGACGCGGGGGCTTTGCTCATCTCCTCATGCCGGCGGTTACGCTTGGCCTAGGGCTTGGCGCGGTCTATGCCCGGGTTTTGCGGACGAATATGCTGGAGATGAACAACCAGAACTTCGTCAAAGCATCGCGTGCGAGAGGCTTGTCCAAAGGAAGAATATTCATTTTTCAAGTGTTCAAGCATGCCTTTTTGCCGATCTTATCGATGCTGGGGACAAGCTTTGCTTTTATGCTGGGAGGCAATGTGATCGTTGAGACGATCTTTTCCTGGCCCGGTGTAGGCAAATATATTATTGAAGCGATAACGGCGCGGGATTATCCGGTCATTCAAGGTTATGTCGTATTCACCTCCTTCTTGTTTGTCGCAATCCATTTGGCGGTGGAAGTTTTTTATGTGCGCTTGGACCCGCGGCTGCGGGCAAGCTAGGAGGAACTCTTTTTTATGCGGACCCTTTTTCAAAAAAAGAATACAAGCTTGCTGCTTGGCATCGGCCTGTTTGCAAGTATTGTGCTGCTGGGCTTGCTGGCCCCGTGGCTCGCGCCTCATAATCCGCTTCAGGTGAATCTACCGAATCGGCTTCTGGCGCCGAGCGGCGAATATCCTTTTGGCACCGATCATTTGGGGCGCTGCATTTTATCGCGCATTTTATATGGGATTCGGACGACGGTTACGATTGCTTTTGTCATTTTGGGATTGAGCTTATGCATTAGCTTGCCGATTGGGCTGTTAACAGGCTATTTTGGCGGGCGCACCGATCATTTTTTTATGCGGCTGATGGATGGCACGCTCGCTTTTCCTGATTTTGTACTGACAATTGCCATTGTGGGCATACTCGGACCCGGGTTTGCGAATATGATCATCGCGATTGTCATCGTGAGGTGGGCCAATTATGTCCGGCTCATTCGCGGGCTCGTGCTTAAGGTGAGCAAGGAGGATTATTTAATAACAGCCCGCATGTCCGGCAATTCGCATCTGCGGATTATGCGCCGTTATATTTTGCCGCAGATTGCAGCGCCGATCGCTGTGTTCAGTACGCTTGACATTGGAAAAATCGTGCTGCTCATCGCCGGGCTATCCTTCCTCGGGCTGGGCGTTCAGCCGCCTACTCCTGAATGGGGCGTCATGCTGCATGATGCTACACGTTATTTTCAGCTGGCGCCGCATGTCATGATTTTTCCGGGGCTTGCCATCGTAAGCTTCGTATTATCGTGCCAATTAATTGGCGACCGGTTTAAAGAGCAGAACGCTGACGTTCCGAAAGAGGTGTAAGATGGCGGCGAACACTACCAACATTAACAACAGCGCCAACCTTAACGATACCCCGCTGCTCTGCGTTCAAAATATAGAAATTTCCCGGCAGCAAGCTGGAAAATGGCTGCCTATCATCCAAAATGTATCCTTGGAGCTTCATGCCGGTGAAATGGCTGCGCTTGTAGGGCCGAGCGGCTGCGGCAAAAGCATGACTGCCCATGCGCTTGTCGGGCTGCTGGAAACCGGGCTGCGCCTGACAGGCGGGCATATTTTTTATAAGGGGGATGATATTTCCCGTTATGATGAGCGTCGCTTGCAGCAGCTTCGCCGCGAGGAAATCGCCCTTCTTATTCAGCATTCGCTGAGCGGCCTAGATCCGATCCGCACGGTGCGCAGGCAAATGGTCGAGACGTTGAAGCTGCAAGCGAAGCGTTCGCGCAAAGAAATGGAAGCGTATTTGGGCACGATGCTGGAACGGATTGGCTTTGCGGACCCGGCAGCGATTTTGGATGCATACCCTTTTGAACTGAGCGGAGGCATGCGGCAAAGGGTGCTGCTTGCAATGATGCTGAGCACGGAGCCGGCATTGTTTATTGCCGATGAGCCGACGACGGCGCTGGATGCACTCAATCGCGACCGAGTGTTAGCTTTGCTGAAGCAGCTGCAGGCGGATTTCGGCTTGACGGTGCTGCTCATTTCGCATGACGAGCAAAGCGTCCGCAAATTCGCGGATCGTGTCATCACGATGCAGCCGGGCGGGATGGCTTCAGTCCAAGCGAAAGGAAGCGTCCTATGATGATCGTGTTGGAATTGCGTCAAGTGACCAAGGCGTTTCCGCTGCGGCTGCTGAGAAAGCGAAGAGGGCTTAAGGCGAAGGACAGCAGCACGGCCGTTCAAGCTGTGAAGCAGGTTGATCTCGCGCTGCATCGCGGAGAAACGCTTGGGCTTGTTGGGGAAAGCGGCAGCGGGAAAAGCACATTAGCAAGGCTCATTATGAAGCTGGAAACGCTAAGCTCCGGGCAAATTTTGCTCGGCGGACAGTCTATTCATGGACATCATATGAAGGATTTGCAGGTATACAAAAGCGTACAGCTTGTCCTTCAGGACTCTGCATCCTCCTTGCATCCCCGGATGCTTGTTAAAGAGGTGCTGGCAGAGCCAATGCGCAATTTTGGAGCTAAGCATCCGCTGGAAATTCGGGACTTAAGCAAACAGCTCATGCGCGCCGTTGGCCTGGACGAGAGCTTTCTAGGCAAGCTGCCGCATCAGCTTAGCGGAGGGCAGAAGCAGCGCGTATGCATCGCGAGAGCGCTGGCGGTGCGCCCGGAAGTGATTATTTTCGACGAGTCGTTAGCCAGTCTCGATCCTTTATCGCAGACTTCTATCGTGTCGATGCTCCAGCAAATTCAGCGGCAGCAAGAGCTGGCCTACTTGTTCATTACGCATGATCTGGCGCTTGCCCGTCAGCTGTGCGACCGGATCGCGGTCATGTACCAGGGCGAAATCGTGGAAACGTTTAGTGAATGGGAGGAAGGCAAGCTTAAGCATCCGTACACCCATGCTTTATTTGCGACGCTAGAGGAGCACGTGGACGAAAGCTCAGTTGAAAACGCGGAGAAGGAACTGCCCTATGAGCTTGTAAAAAGCTAGCCCTCCTTCGGTGTTTCTCTTACGCGCATAATATTGGAAACTCAGTGGAACCCTATGCAATAAAAAGGCACAAAGGGGTTCAAACATGATGCTAATGAGCTTATGGAAGCAGCTAAAAAGAAAGCTTCGCCGCCGTCCGCTTTGGACGCTAGGCAGTATCGCCTTGCTCGCCGTCACGCTAGCGGGTACTGTCTGGCATCCTGCGAAGGCGGCTGCGGCCATCAACCTGGCAAGCGCCGTCGCCAATTTTGCCGATTCAGCGTCTGGCGCTAATCCCGTAGGCGTAGGAGCAGCATCTAGTGCAGGAGCCGCCAGCGGCCCCTCTTCTGAGCTGCTGCGCGAGCTGCGGGAGCAGCAGGAGCCAGTCAGCGTCATGCTGCGCCGCTACTATCTATGCGGCGAGGAGAGCAGGCCGCTTGGGCGCATGACTTCTCTCCAGCTGATCCGGCTGCTCGAGGCGAATGGCGAATGGCATGCAAGCTTCGATAAAAAAACGAGCCGGGTGCTGGTTGAGCAGACGGTGGATGAGTTTTCGAAGCATTGCCAGAATGAAGCGTATATGGGCGTGGACAGGCAGGGGAATTTATCGCTGTTTGAGGGGGCCCCCCAGCAGGAGAAGGTGCTAAGAACTTTTTTTCAACTGGATATTCGGTATTTGGAAAGCAGCTTGCCCCGCGACAAAGTAGAGCAGCTGACCCACGGCATTAAAATCAATGACATCGAAGAGTTTAACAGCGTCCTGTCTACCTTTAGCGACTATGAGCTGGGACATGGCAAACCGGCTAAACGATCCGCTTATTAGATGAAAATAGCAGCCCGGAGGACGTTCTTATAGAGGACGTCCTCTTCTTGTTGTATAATGAATGATGGTGTAAAGAAAATCGGCTGCTCCTCGACACTTTCCTCAAACGCATGTTCTCATCCTTTCTGTCTTTTGGTATAATAGGAGAAATAAACGGCAGGAATAAGGAGTTGGCGGTTTGCGCGTTCTAGGCATAGATCCCGGTATTGCGATAGCGGGTTTTGGTTTCATTGATAAACAGGGTCATAAGCTTAAGCCCGTTCAGTATGGCTGTATTCAGACGGAGGCGCATACGCCGCCCGAGGAGCGGCTCATTCAAATTTATGATTCGGCTGTTGCCCTAATGGATAAGTACAAGCCCGATTCGGTTGCGGTGGAGAAGCTGTTCTTCAACCGGAACGTATCAACGGCGTTTGCGGTTGGTCAGGCGCGGGGGGTTATTATTTTGGCGGCGGCGCAGCGCGGGCTTCCGGTTGCGGAATATACGCCGCTGCAAGTTAAGCAGGCTGTTGTAGGCTACGGCAAGGCGGAAAAGCGCCAAGTGCAGGAGATGGTCAAGATGTTCCTGAATTTATCGGCCATTCCGAAGCCCGATGATGTGGCGGATGCGCTGGCAGTGGCCATTTGCCATGCCCATTCGGCAGTTTTAGTCCAAAAAATTAATGAGGCGGGACGATCATGATTGATTTTTTACGAGGTATAGTGTCCCATGTTGAGCTGGAGTATGTGGTGCTGGATGTACGAGATGTCGGTTACCGGGTGTTTACGCCGAATCCCTATGCGTTAGCGAAAAGGGAAGAGCCTGCAACCCTATATATTCATCATTCCGTTCGCGAGGATGCGATTTTGCTGTACGGGTTTGCAACGCGCGAGGAACAGACGCTGTTCCGCAAGCTGCTGGAAGTATCGGGCATTGGGCCGCGCGTGGCGCTGGGCATACTCGCAGGAGGCAAGCCAGAAACCGTTATTGCTGCCATTCAGCAGGAAAACATTACGTTTCTTACGAAGCTGCCGGGCATTGGCAAGAAGACGGCGCAGCGGATGATTTTGGATTTGAAGGACAAGCTTGCAGGCATCGCAAGCGATGCGGCAGTGCTGTCGGCGGCGGGCGCTTACCTGGAGCCTGATTTATTCCAAAGCGGAAGCGGGCAGGGAGCAGGCACCGCTTGGGAAGAAGCGCGTGAGGCACTCGCAGCGCTTGGTTATACAGCTGCGGAGCTTGACCGGGCATGGCATGGCTTGCAGCAGACGGTGATTCCAGAGGAGACGGTTGATTCCCTCATGAAGCGCGCTTTGCAGCAGCTGTTTAAAGGTTGACGAAAAGGAGCTGAGCACGGATGGACGAAAGAATTATTTCCGCCAACCTTATGATGGATGATCAGGCGGTGGAGCTAAGTCTGCGTCCTCGTTATTTGGCTGAATATATCGGTCAATCGAAGGCGAAGGAAAATTTAAAAGTATACATAGACGCGGCAAAGCTTCGCAAGGAAGCGCTCGATCATGTATTGCTTTACGGGCCGCCCGGACTTGGAAAAACAACGCTGTCGAACATAATCGCCAATGAGCTTGGCGTAAACCTGCGTACGACATCGGGACCAGCTATTGAGCGCCCAGGCGATCTCGCTGCCCTGCTGACGAATTTGCAGGAGGGCGACGTGCTGTTTATCGATGAAATCCATAGGCTGCACCGTACAGTAGAAGAAGTGCTTTATCCGGCAATGGAGGATTATGCGCTCGACATTATGATCGGCAAAGGGCCAAGCGCAAGATCCGTACGGCTTGATTTGCCGCCTTTTACATTAATTGGCGCAACGACAAGGGCGGGGCTGCTTTCCGCTCCGCTGCGGGACCGCTTCGGCGTCATCAGCAGGCTGGAGTTTTATACGGTTGATGAGCTTGCTTATATTATTTCGCGCTCGGCGGAAATTTTCGATATTTCCATCGTAGGCGAAGCATCTCAGGAAATTGCGCTGCGCTCCCGTGGAACACCGCGAATTGCCAACCGCCTGCTCAAGCGGGTAAGGGATTTTGCCCAGGTGCGTGGCGATGGCATTATAACAGACGAAATAGCAAGCTCGGCGCTGGAGCTTCTGCAGGTTGATCCGATGGGACTGGACAGCATCGACCATAAAATGCTGCATGCAATGATGACGACATTTGCCGGGCGTCCAGTAGGCCTGGATACAATCGCGGCTACAATTGGCGAGGAAAGCCAGACGATAGAAGATGTATATGAGCCATATTTAATGCAGATTGGCTTTCTCCAGCGTACGCCACGCGGACGTATGGCGACCGAGCAGGCGTATCGCCATATAGGCATTCCATACCCGGAGAGAAATTAGAATGGCTGGCGCGGGGAAGCATTCAGCAGAAAAGCTGTTTATCGTCTATGATGGCCAGTGCAATCTATGCATTGCAACGGTTGCAAGGCTCAAGGAGCTTCCGTCGCGGGCCCATTTGCAATTTGTGCAAATTCAGCAATTGGAACAGCCGGGAACGGTGAGCGTTCCTGGCATTCAGCAGGTGAGCACGCAGCAGCTTTATGAGAAAATACATGTTGCGGACAGCAATGGCATGTTATATGCCGGAGCAGACGGCGTTATACGCGTGCTGCGCACGGTTAAAGGGCTGGGAGCGCTCGCCCTGTTGTACCGGATCCCAGGCATGCGGCGAATAGCAGATGCTATTTATCGCATCATTGCGGGCCGACGTTACGAATGGTTTGGCAGAACAGAGCAAAGCTGCTCGGTGGATGGCTGCGAATGGAAGCCGCCAATGCAGAACAATAATCACCCAGAAGGGGGAAGGTGAGATGAACGCCCGCTTTTCGATCAGACGGCTGTCGCTTCTAACTTTAGCTGGGCTAATGCTCATTTCGATGTGGCATGTACAGCCTTCTCAAGGAGCCGTACCTCAGCTTGATTCGATAAGAGTCGCTATATTTTTGCAATTTCCGGGGAAATATTCGGTGAATACAGCCGCAGCAACACTCAGCTCGGCAGGCGGCTTGTCCATTGGAATGAAGCAGCCGTCCGGCGCGGAGGAATGGCTGCGGGAGGCAGGCAATGTACAGGCCCGCTTTGCCAAGGACGATTATAAGGTCAAGGTGCTGGAAACGACCAGCTTCGAGACGGCGCTTAGCGCTTATAAAAGAGTGCAGACGGCGAAGGGCAGCGGTTTTATTACTTCCTTAACGAAGAAAAGCAAGACGGTATATCAAGTAACAGAAGGTACCTACAAAACCGTTGAAGAAGCAAAAACTGCGCTAAGCAAATGGAAGTCAGACAGCGAGTTAACGAAGCTGTCCGGCGGTTCGCAGCCGGAGCTGCAAGGGCCGCTTCATCTGGAAAGCACAGGCTATGCTTCTAAAGCTGAGGCTGTTAAGGCATCGTCATCATTTGAGGCAGCGGGAATTGATACGTATATCGCTGTGCGCAAGCCAGCCAGCGGACTGCGTTATTCGGTTATGGTAGGTGCTGCTGCCAGCAGTGCTGATCTAGACCTCATCAAGGTAGCGTCTGGAGCATCTGGCGTCAGCCTGCTGCAGGCTGACGCCAAATCGCCTTATCTGCTGCTGAAGAACGACCATACGCTGACAGGCAAGTCGGGAAGCTCACTTACGATGTATACGTTCCCTGTAACAAGCGCCAAAGTATGGGTCGAGCCGGCAGGCAAAGAAACGATCAAACTGACGGAGCGTTACAGCCGTACGTATCGCGGTGCTTTTGAGTTTAGTGATTTTAATGGGAAGCTTGCAGTCGTAAATGAACTTCCGTTTGAGCAGTATTTGTATTCCGTTGTAGGTGCGGAAATGGTTGCGACTTGGCCGCAGGAGGCTTTGAAGGCTCAGGCGGTAGCCGCTAGAACGTATGCGCTCTATCAAGGCACGGGCTTTCAAATCGCCCATGTAGTCGATAGTGTGAGCAGCCAAGCCTATGCGGGAACAAGCACGGAGAAGCAATCCACGATTCAAGCGGTAGACGCGACGCAAGGCGAGGTCGTGCTTTATAAAGGCAAGCTGATTGAGGCGCTTTATTCCTCCAATGGCGGCGGGGCTACAGCGGATGCCAAGGAAGTATGGGGCAATGCCGTTCCTTATTTGACGAGTGTCAAAAGCCCGACGGACAGCTCGGCGGAAAAAGGGCTGTACAGCTGGTACCGCGTCGTGCTCCCAAGCGGCTTGACCGGCTATATTCGCGAAGATTTGCTTACGGCAACGAGCGAAACGAATCCCGCAGGAATTAAGTTGATGAAGGTGAATACGGACGGCGTAAAGGTGCGGAAAATACCGCTCATCCAAGATGATGTGCCGTTGGTTGGCCAAGTTAATGCGGGTGCAAAGGTAGTCGTCTTGGAAAAATCAGTGCAATACGGTCCGATGTCTTGGGTACGAGGACCTTTCAGCTCAGAGGAGCTGGTTGCTTCACTCAAGAGCGTCACCACGATAGCCGGTCCAATTACTTCGCTCCAAGTGAGCAAGACAGGACAGTCGGGTCGGGCTACGGAAATGCTGGCGAACGGCAAAAAGCTGGAGGTCAAATATCCGGATATGCTGCGGACGGCGCTGGGAAGCCTGCCGAGCACCTTGTTCCAAATTGACGAGACAGCACGCGTGAACGTACTCGGAGCGAATAAGAAAACGACAACAAAGCCTGAGAGTGCAGGTGCGATCTATACGATTGGGGCAGGCGGCGAAGTGAAGCAAATGGATGCCAAGCTGTATATTATGGGCAGCAAGGGCAAGATTCGTGAAGCGACGAAGACGCCGAGCTTCCGTTTCATCGGTACAGGCTTCGGCCATGGCATCGGTTTGTCCCAGTATGGGGCGCTTGGCCTTGCCGAGCAAGGGTATGACTACTCTTATATTCTGAAATACTATTATAATGATGTAACTATCGCTAAGGAATGATGACTGACAGATGAACGTAGAAATGTTTGATTTTGAACTGCCGGAGCATTTAATTGCTCAGACCCCGCTGCAGCAGCGCACTTCATCGAGGCTTTTAACGCTGGACCGCAGCAATGGCGCGGTGAATCATGAAAGCTTCACCGATCTGGCACAGCATTTGCATGCCGGCGATGTGCTGGTGCTTAATGACACCAGGGTACTGCCTGCTCGTTTAATTGGCGCGAAGGCGGATACAGGGGCGAAGATTGAGCTGCTGCTGCTCAAGCAGCTGGAAGGTGACCGCTGGGAGGCGCTCGCGAAGCCTGCCAAACGCATGAAGATCGGCGCAGAGGTATGGTTTGGCGATGACGGCAGCGGCCAGCCGCTGCTTCGTGCCTTTGTTGAAGAAGAAGGCGATATGGGCGGCCGTACGATCCGGTTTGCGTATACGGGCATTTTTCAGGAGCTGCTGGAGCGGCTTGGAGAAATGCCGCTTCCGCCTTACATTCGGGAACGTCTGGAGGAGCGCGAGCGCTATCAGACCGTTTATGCCAAGCATGATGGCTCGGCGGCAGCCCCGACGGCTGGACTGCATTTTACAGCTGACTTTTTGCAGCAGCTTGCGGATAAAGGTGTGCGCATTGCTTATGTGACGCTGCATGTTGGGCTTGGAACGTTTCGGCCGATGTCGGTAGACGTAGTGGAAGAGCATGTGATGCATTCGGAATATTACGAGCTTAGCGAGGAGACCGCGGCGCTGCTGAATCAGGCGAAGGTCGAGGGCGCACGCATCGTTGCTGTAGGGACAACCTCTGCAAGGACGCTGGAAACCGTTGCGGCGCGCTTTGAGAAGGAAGCGATTCAGGCATGCAGCGGCTGGACTGATATTTTTATTTTTCCGGGCTACTCCTTCAAGCTCGTTAATGCGCTGCTAACCAATTTCCATTTGCCCAAGTCGACGCTGGTTATGCTCGTCAGCGCGCTTGCTGGGCGCGATGCGGTTATGAGCGCTTATGCAGAAGCGATTCGTGAGGAATACCGCTTTTTTAGCTTCGGTGATGCGATGTTTATTTATTAATAGTGGAGCAACAAAATTAAAGAAGACAGGAAGCGTGAATTGTGGCTGTAACCTATGAATTGTTAAAAGTGTGCAAGCAGTCTGGAGCGCGGCTTGGCCGCGTCCATACGCCCCATGGCGTTATTGAGACGCCGGCTTTTATGCCAGTGGGAACTCAGGCGACGGTAAAGACGATGAGCCCGGAAGAGCTGAAAACGATGGATGCTCATATTATTTTGAGCAATACGTACCATCTGTTTTTGCGCCCCGGACATGATTTGATTGGGCGTGCAGGCGGATTGCATAAGTTTATGAACTGGGATCGTCCAATTTTGACTGACAGCGGCGGTTTTCAGGTGTTCAGCTTGAGCGAAATGCGTAAAATTACGGAAGAAGGCGTCCAGTTCCGCTCCCATCTGAATGGAGACAAGATGTTTTTGTCGCCGGAGAAGGCGATGGAAATTCAAAATACGCTTGGCTCGGATATTATGATGGCATTTGACGAATGCCCGCCATACCCAGCTGAGCATGCTTATGTGAAACAGTCGCTTGAGCGCACGACACGCTGGGCGGAGCGCTGCCTCGAATCCCATGCGCGTCCACATGATCAAGGGCTGTTTGCAATCGTCCAAGGAGGCATGTACGAGGACCTGCGCATCCAGAGCGCGAAAGATTTGACTTCCATGGATTTCCCGGGGTATGCTATTGGAGGACTAAGTGTCGGTGAGCCGAAACACTTGATGTATCAAGCACTTGAGTATACGGTACCGCTGCTTCCAACCGGCAAGCCAAGGTATTTAATGGGAGTTGGTTCGCCCGATGCGCTGCTGGAAGGCTCCATTCGCGGCATCGATATGTTCGACTGTGTGCTTCCTACGAGAATTGCGCGCAACGGAACAACGATGACAAGCGAGGGAAGACTCGTTATTCGCAATGCCAAGTATGCAGAGGATTTTGGTCCACTTGATCCGAAATGCTCTTGCTACACATGCACGAATTATTCACGCGCGTATATTCGCCACTTGATGAAGGCCGATGAAACATTCGGTATGAGATTGACGACTTATCATAATCTACATTTCCTGCTTCAACTCATGAGGGATGTGCGTCAGGCGATTACCGAAGATCGGCTCCTTGATTTTCGCGATGAGTTTTTTGACAGCTATGGGTTGCGGGATAACGATAAGGGTTTTTAGAAAGGGGGGATTTCAATGTCACTATGGTTAGCAGATGCAGCTGGAGCACCAGCAAATAGCATTTGGGGCATGGCATGGCCGATACTACTTATGTTTGCCGTGTTCTATTTCTTGCTTATTCGTCCGCAACAGAAGAAACAAAAGCAGCGTACAGCGCTGTTGTCGCAATTGAAAAAAGGCGATAAAATTTCAACAATCGGCGGTATGCACGGTACAATCACGGAATTGACGGATGACACAGTCGTACTTCGCGTCAATGATACGGTTAAGCTGACGTTTGAACGCAGCGCAATTAGCTCGGTCGTTAGCAGTGCGCCTACGATTTCGAAAGATTAGTAGGATAGCTCCAAAAAGCCTGCGCCTTGAAGGTTAATCCTTCAAGACGCAGGCTTTTTTTATATGAGTATGTAGAAGCCTTCTTTAGGCTAAGCTGCTTCTATTTTTCCCCGTTAGCGCTCCTATGCCGTCTGAAAATGATGCCGGCTGCCGAATTACTTTTTAAGATTGACGCCAATAACGCCCCCAAAAGCGCCAAGCAGCAAAGTAATGCCAAGGACAATGGCGGTATGCAGAGAAAATCCGGCATCGGCAGCCAGAAAGCCAATTAACAATATGGTCAAACCATAGAGCAGGCCAAGCAATCCGCCCTGATACCAGCCTTTCATGCCGGATCGCTTGCCGGACGTTAATCCGCCCGCAAAAGCGGATACGCCATGAATACATGTTGCGAAAGTCGGCAGGCTGCTTTCCTTCATATTTCCAAAATGCAGCAAAAGCGAGAGCAGCAATGCGCCTAAAGCAAGCCAAATGATGGCATACAGGAGACCCGCCAGCATAGGGGAAGCGATCTGGGGAGGCCGCGGAACATGTTTAATGGGATTCATCGTTTTCCTCCTTTAAATTCCTTTTACTTAAACCATATGGCCAGGCTCTGCGGAATAGTACAGGCAAGCGGAAGGGTGGACGAAATTCTATCCAATTACGTATAATGTGAGGGATAAGAAAGGGTGAAGCGAGATGGAAACCAAGGCAGCAGGAATGCTTTACAATCCGGCGGCTTGGCAGGTTATCGCGGTAGCAGTTATTTTTTTGGTAACCTATGCCTTTGTCATTACGGATAAAATCAATCGGGCAGTGGCGGCGCTTGCAGGCGCATTTCTCATATTGGTGCTGGGCATATTGGACTTGCGTTATGCATTTACGGAGGCGGTCGGCTGGCGGGTCATTATGCTGCTCATCGGCATGATGCTGCTTGTCGGCATTTTGAACCGGGCAGGTGTCATCCCATACATAGCGATCAAGCTGGCCCAGTGGGTCAAAGGAAGCTCGTGGAAAATCTTTATACTGCTCATTGCCTTAACCGGCATTAGCTCAGCTTTTCTGGACAATGTAACGATTATGCTGCTCGTCATTCCGGTAACAATGTCGATTACAAAATTGCTGAAGCTGAATCCTTACCCTTTTATTTTTGCAGAAATTGCTGCTTCCAACATCGGTGGTGCTGCTACTTTAATCGGTGATCCGGTTAATATGATTATTGGCTCTGCGAACAAGCAGTTGACGTTTAATGCTTTTATCATCCATTTAGGACCTGTATCGTTGTTTATATTGATCGTTACGATAGGCTTGTTTTTGTTCGTATACCGCAAGCATTTTAAGCCTACGCATAAAAGCAAGGAAGCAAGCGAGCTGATGAAGCTTTCCGCCAGCTCCTACATTAAAAATCGCCCGCTGATGATCAAATCGGTCGTCGTTTTTTTGCTAACCATTATTGCCTTTACGCTCCATTCGGCATTAGGCATTGAGCCGGCGGCTATCGCGCTTGGCAGTGCGGCACTGCTCATGGTCATAGGTTTGAAGCGCAAGGAAGCAGAAATTGCCTTCCGCATGGTGGATTGGGGTACGATATTATTTTTTATCGGCTTATTTATTATGGTAGCGGGACTTTCGGCAACGAATTGGACCAATCAAATCGCTTTAGTTGTGCTGCAAATGACTTCCGGTAATGTTGATATAGCGTCATTGCTGCTATTGTGGATTTCCGGTGTAGCCTCCGCTACGATGGATAATGTGCCGTTTGTAACGGCAATGGTTCCTGTTATTCAAGCGATGGGTGCTGAGCTGGGACTGAGCGCGGGTCAAATGGAGCCGCTGTGGTGGTCGCTGTCGCTTGGCGCAAATCTCGGCAGCAACGGCACGCTCATTGGCGCTTCCGCAAACGTAATTGCCGCAGGCCTTGCTTTGCGGGAAGGCAAAAGCTTTCATTTTAGAGCCTTTCTTAAAGTAGGTGCGCCAATTGCGCTTATGTCGCTGCTCGTCTCTACGGCTTATGTGTATTTTATTCTGATCCCGTAATTTTATGTTTTCCCGCCTTTACCATAAATTCGTGCCTGGCCGTTTCGTATGAGGGAGATGGCGGCAGGTGAGAATACGTGTACAGACCGCTCAGGCCAACATGCAGCAGGCGCGAGCGATGAAGGAGGCGGGACCACTTGGAATTTCTGACCCTTGTGCTGCGTACCGTATTGATTTATTTCATCGTATTTCTCATCATGCGGTTTATGGGAAAACGGGAAATCGGCAAGCTGTCGGTTTTTGACCTCGTTATCTCGGTTATGATTGCGGAAATAGCTGTGATCGTTATAGAGGATTTGGATCGAACGATGTGGGAAGGCATTGTGCCGATGGTTATTTTAATGCTGGTGCAGGTGGGAATGGCTTTTGTGGCGCTGAAAAATCGCAAGCTGCGGCAGCTATTTGACGGGAAGCCAAGCGTTATTATGGCGAAGGGCAAGCTGAATCGCGATGTCATGCGCAAGCAGCGCTATAATCTGGATGATTTTATGCTCCAGCTTAGAGAAAATCAAATTACAAGAATCTCGGATGTGGAATTTGCGATTTTGGAAACGAGCGGCAAGCTGTCGGTCATTCCTAAAAGTACAGAAGGGTCCCCGGAAGAGATAGCGGAAGAGCGTTTGAATGTGGAGGAACAACGGAGCAGGGGCGGACACGAGCTGCAGCAGCAGGCGGAAGAAGGCAGTAGTGCTGAGCATAATTCGGATTTGGCGGGCAAGCTGTCTATGCAGCAAAATGCTAAGGTCATTCCGCCCAAATATCGTTTTGAGATTTTGCCTATTCCGCTCATTATGGATGGCAAAGTACAGGATGAAAATTTGGAGAAGCTGGAGAAAACCCGTTTTTGGTTGAAAAATGTCCTTCAGGATGAAGGGGTAACCGACTTTAAGGAAGTATTCCTTTGTACAATAGACCATAAAGGCAAGCTGTTTTTGGATAAAACGAAAAAGCCGCGAAAGTAGTTTGGGAGCAAGGATGTCCCAAACTGCTCGCGGCTTTTTTTTAACGATACGAATATATGAAGACATTATCGCAGGCGATGGTCTAGGTTCGTGAAAACCAATGGCCGATTTTGGGCAAGCGGGTGAGGTCATGCCGGTCAATAATGTTCGTCCAAACCATGAGCGCCAAATATACAATTGCGCCGCAAGCACAGGCCACAAGCAAATTCACCCATTCCGCAGCTACGGGCTCCCGATTCATAACGAAGCGTGCTGCGGCCCCCATAACAACCATAGCAGAGATGACCTTCATAAAATCGCGCAGCTTCATCCGGAAGCCGATCAGCTTGAGAACGCTAATGCCATGCAGCGCAGTGACTAGCACGATATTCAAATTAATCGCAATTAAAGCGCCATATATGCCAAATTCGGGCTTGGAGGCGAGATATATAATGAAGACCAGCTTAATAGCAGCTCCAATAAACGTGTTCATAAGCGCTTTGCCCGGTTTATCGAGCGCCTGAAGAGTTGCTTGCAGGGGAGCCTGCAAATAAATAAAAAGGCCGACAGGAGCAAGCAGCTGCAGCATCGGTGCAATCTCGCTGTGGTTGTACAGCATCCGGCAGATCGGCTCGGCGAATAGGCCGAGAATGACGACGAAAGGCGCTCCGGCGACAAGGGCCAGCCTCATCGATTGGTGCAAGCGCTTATGGATCGTAGCCATATCGCCGCGTGACGCTGCTTCAGAAAGCGACGGAATTAGCGAGGAGGCGAGGGAATAGGTCAATGCGGTTGGCAGCAGGATGAGCGGGATGACCATTCCTTGCAGCGCCCCGTACTGTGCCGTAGCAATGCCTGTAGCAATGCCTGCCGTAGCAAGACTGCGAGCGGTGAAAATAGATTCGAGCAAATAGGAGAGCGAGCCGACAAGGCGGCTGGCTGTAACCGGTATGGACAGGCTAAGCAGCTTGCCCATAATGGGTCCCTTATCAGCAGCTGTTGATGGCATGCTTGCCTCAGACAGCAGAGCGGGAGTCCTTTTTTCCCTCGCATATTTCCACAGCAGGACGGCTAGGCCGCCGATTTCACCGACCACGACGCCAAGCATGGCGCCAGCCGCTGCCCATTCCAGCCCTTTGGGCATGAGAAGCATCGCGAAGCTAAGCGAGAAAATAATTCGCAGCACCGTCTCCACAATTTGGGAAGCGGCGGAGGGAATCATATTTTGCTTGCCCTGGAAGTAGCCGCGAAATACAGATGAGACGCCGACGATCAGCAGCATCGGCGTCATGAACAGAAATGTGCGCTGCACACGCTTGTCCGGCAGCAAATGCGCAGTAATCCAAGGCGAGAACAGCAGCAGCAGGCTGGTCAGCGTGATGGCAAGAAAAATCGTAAGCAGCAGAGCACTGCGGAAAATATGGCGGACCCGCCCCTCATCTCCGTTTGACTGGGCTTCGGCAATCCATTTGGCAACGGCGAGCGGAATGCCGCCGGTAATTATTGTCAGCATAACCGCCAAAAACGGATAGCTCAGCTGATACAGCCCCACGCCTTCGGCGCCTATAATGCGCGGCAGCGCAATGCGCGGGACGAAGCCGAGAATTCGATTGATGACGCCTGCTGCAAGTAAAATCATGGCCCCTTTTATAAACGTTTGCTTGGTCATACTCGCCCCTCATTCCATTAGCCGTATTGTTGCAGTATCATAGTTATGCACGGCATGTCCGAATCATGATTGGATAATGAACATCGCTTTATGTGCAGGAATATGTGCTATGGACAGCGAATAGTAGCAGTCAAGGCAAAAAAGCACGGGAGGCGCGGCTATGGAGGAACAGGACCTGGTTCAGGTAATTGAGCAGCTGTGCAACAGCAAGGCAGAGGAGTTTCAGCTTATTGGCTATGAACATGCGAATGGGAAAGACATTTGGGCATGCGTAAGCGCTGGATATAAAAAGAGCGGGCAGCCGGAGCTGCACAAGCTGGTCAACGACATTTTATCGCTGAAGGTGACGAGCTTTATGAACTTTTTGACGATTAGCGCCTACCGGGGAACCCATTTCTAAGGGAAGGGTTTCTTTTTTTTGACTCAAAAATTGCTCGCAAGTATAATAGGAATATTGAGATCATAAGGGGGACTTAGGAAATATGAACGGGAAAAGATTATTTGCCTTCCTTGGGATCGTTGTCATCATGTTTGGCGTGATCGCTTGGACGAGCCCATCGCTGGTAAACGGCATTCGGCTGGGCCTTGATTTGAAGGGCGGATTCGAGGTGCTTTATGAAGCAGAACCGCTTGCAGCTGGCGATAAAGTAACGCCTACTTTGCTGAAGGATACGGCGAAAAGCCTCGAGGCTCGGGCGGACAAGCTGGGTATTTCCGAGCCGGAGATAACGACAGAAGGAACAAACCGCATTCGCGTCAAGCTTGCAGGCGTTACGAATGAGGATGAGGTAAGAAACATTATCAAGAAGCCGGTTAATCTGACCTTTAGAGCACCAGATGGCACGGTTGAGCTTCAAGGTGATGATTTTGTGCAAAATGCAGCTACGGTCGAATATGATTCACTGAACAATCCGGTCGTTTCGATTAAGCTGAAAGATGCGAAGAAGTTTGAGGATGTTACGACAAGACTGACGGGCAAGACGCTTGCGATTTATCTCGACGATGAAATGCTGTCGAATCCGAACGTCAACCAGCCAATCAGCGGCGGAAGCGCGCAAATTAGCGGCAATTTCACGCTTGATGAAGCGAATGATTTGAAAGATACGATTAATTTGGGCGCATTGCCGCTTAAGCTGACAGAGAAATACACGCAAAGCGTTGGCGCAAAGCTTGGACAGCAGTCGCTTGAAGATACCGTTCGCGCCGGCGTTATCGGCTCGGCGATTATTTTGGTGTTCCTGATTATTTTGTTCCGTATACCGGGCGTTGTAGCGGGTATTACGGTCATTACATTTACATGGATGCTGGTACTCGTATTCGAGATGCTGAATGTCACGTTAACGCTGCCGGGTATTGCCGCATTTGTACTCGGGATTGGGATGGCGGTCGACGCGAATATCATTATGTACGAACGGATCAAAGAGGAAATCCGCAGCGGCAAAAGCTTGCTTTCCTCCCTTAAAGCAGGCTCCAAAAACTCGTTCCGTACGATTATGGATGCGAACATTACGAACATGATTTCCTGCGGCGTGCTTTATTACATCGGAAACGGTGCGATCAGAGGCTTTGCACTGACGATGATTTTGAGTATTTTGGTCAGTATCGTTACAAACATTTTCTTCTCACGCCTACTGATACATTTGCTGATTCGCAGCAACCTGTTTACTAAACCTAGCTATTTCGGCGTGAAGGAGGCGGACATCCGTGAACTTTAAAACAACAGTGCATTTTGACTTTATCAAGCATAGCAAAAAGTTTTTCATGGCTTCTATTATTTTGACGGTTTTAGGGGTTATCTCGCTGTTCCTGTTCAACCTGAACTATGGCGTCGATTTTAAAGCGGGTACGAATATGGATATCGCAGTCGGCAAAGCTTTGACCCAAGCGGAAGCGAAGGAAGTTTTGGCAACAGCTGGCGTTACGAACGTTACACCGACTGTTGGCGGCACGAACGGCGATCGCGTTTCAGCTCGTTTTGAAGAAGTATTGGAGCAAACGAAGGTCACGGAAATTCAAAATGCGTTTAAAGCAAAATTTGGCGATCAAGTATCGGCAGAGGTCAACGTAGTATCCCCGGATATGGCGCGTGAGCTTGGCTTCAAGACGATTTATGCCGTTATTATTGCAAGTATTGCGATTATGATTTATGTCATGATCCGTTTTGAATGGCGCTTTGCTTTAGCGGCGAACATTGCGATTTTGTATGATGCTTTTGTCGTAGTCGCTGTATTTTCGATTTTCCGTCTGGAAGTCGATCTGCCGTTTATTGCCGCAGTATTGACGACAATCGGTTATTCGATTAATGATAAAATCGTTATTTTCGACCGAATTCGTGAAAATCTTCGTTTTGGCAAGCTGAAAACGCGTGATCAGCTCGCAGATATGGTCAATCAGAGCCTTTGGCAGACGATGGCGCGTAACATTTATACGGTACTGGCCGTACTCGTTATCGCGGTTTGTTTATTCCTTTTCGGAAGCGAGTCGATCAAGCTGTTCGCCTTGGCGAAAATTATCGGTCTGACAAGCGGCGCATACTCGTCGATCTGTATTGCGAGCCCGCTCTGGCTTCTTCTTAAAAGCAAACAAAAGCCTAAAGCAAAGCAGCCTGCCAAGACTGCGGTCTAACAGCGTAGAAGGAGGCAGTCATGACAATGAACCAACGATATACAAAAGCAGAGCCGGCCAGCTGGTCAGGAATTTGGGGTAATGCGGCGTTGGCGTTGTTGAAAGGGGCAGCAGGCTGGCTGTCCGGCAGCAAAGCATTGCTTGCGGATGGTTGCCGATCGGCAGCTGAGGCGGCGGCTATTTTTGCGGAAAAGGTCGTTTCGCAGCGTAATGAAAGTGGCAGCGAAGCCCCTTCCAGCAGCGCTGCTGCTGGAAAGCATAAGGAAACACGGAAGACAGAAACCGTCATGAATGTCGTTTTAGCGGCAGCCTTGCTCCTTATTGGCTTGGAAATTGGCATTTCGGCTGTTCGGGACATTGCAGAGGGCATTAGCAAGCCGCCTCATTGGAGTGCGCTTGTCGTTCTGGCTGGCTGCCTGCTCGTGAAGGAGCTCGTCTGGAAACAGCGGGAGCATGGCAGCAGCTTGTATGCGACACTTGCTGTGTTCATTGGTGCAGGAGCCGCGTGGCTGGGCAAGCTGATTTCGCTTCCGGTGCTTTATTATTTTGATTCGGCAGCTGCTATCGTCATATCGGTTATCGTCATGAACGGCGGCTATCGCATTATTGTGCCTTCCCCTCATAGAGAGGAAGCTGCCGCAGAAGTATACAGCGAAAATACCGAGGAGCTTATGCAGCTCGTTCAACGGGTGGAAGGCGTCGTCACCGTACAGTCGCTGCATGCTCGCGAGCGGGGCCATTACGTCGTTGCGGAGGCGGTTATTAGCGTTAATCCGCGCGTGACTGTGCTTGAAGGGCATGAAGTGGCGAAAAGAGTGAAACGACTGCTGTTGACACGCTTTACCCACCTAACGGACGCAACGATTCATGTCGAGCCTTATGACCCAGGTTATCCTTATAAATCCAATCACGATCCGAATCAGGAACATATGCCTACGCTGCTTCAATAGCGCAGCGCGGCAGAAAGGAGTTGAAGTCGGCGTGATTCAAGCAAAAACACGTTGGAATCTTGCACCTTGGGATGAGCAGGCAGACGCGGCGGCGAAAGAGCTTTCGACAGCTCTTAGCCTGTCACCGCTTGCCGCCAAGCTTTTGGTGCAGCGCGGCTACAAGGAGATCGCACAGGCGGAGCAGTTTTTAAGAGGCGGCTCTGAGCATTTGCATGACCCGTATTTGCTGAAAGATATGAGGGAGGCTGTCGCCCGTATTCGGGAGGCGGCCTCAGCTGGCGAAAAGATACGTATTTATGGCGATTATGATGCCGACGGCGTATCCAGCACCTCGCTGCTCGTACATGTGTTTCGCGAGCTTGGCCTTCATTTTGATTATTATATTCCTCATCGTGCTCTAGAAGGTTATGGATTAAACAAGGCGGCGCTGGAAAAGGCGGCCGCCGAGGGTATCCGCTTAATCGTAACGGTTGACACCGGCATCAGCGCCTATGATGAAATTGCCTACGCCAAGGAGCTTGGGCTTGATGTCGTTGTCACCGACCATCACGAACCGCCAGCACGTATTCCGGATGCCTGCGCCGTAGTTAATCCGAAGCGGCATGATTGCACTTATCCTTTTGAAGGGCTGGCAGGCGTTGGTGTCGCATTCAAGCTGGCGCAAGCGCTGCTGGAACGCCCGCCTATGGAGCTGACAGACATTGTCTGTCTCGGAACGATTGCGGATTTAATGCCTTTAACTGGCGAAAATCGGATTTTAGTCAAAAGCGGGCTGGAACGGCTTCGCCAGACGACGAATACCGGATTTCTAGCGCTGGCTGAGTCGACGGGCATCGAGCTGCCGTCAGTTACTTCCACGACAGTTGCTTTCGGCATGGCACCGCGCATTAATGCGGCTGGCAGGCTCGATCATGCGCGGCGCGCTGTAGAGCTGCTCATAAGCGACAACTACGACGAGGCTATATTGGCAGCAACTTCGCTCGATATGCTCAACCGCGAGCGGCAGCGCATCGTGGAAGGCATCGTCAAGGAAGCGGAGGAGCAGTGGGCGCAGAAGCGAGCGCAGGCTGCGGATGCGGGCGAGGCGGAACCGGCGGTTATTGTACTGGCGGGAGAAGGCTGGAATGTTGGCGTTATCGGCATTGTGGCTTCCAAGCTGCTGGAGCGCCATTACAAGCCTGTAATTATTCTCGGTATTGATGGGGAGAGCGGCATGTGCAAGGGCTCTGCGCGCTCCATTGACGGCTACGACCTGCATGCAGCACTTACCGCCTGCGATGAGCTGTTGGACCATTACGGCGGCCACCAAGCGGCGGCAGGCATGAGCCTGCATCGTGACCAGCTGGCTGAATTTGAACGTAAGCTTGGCGAGCTTGCTTTGGAATGGCTCAGCGAGCAGGATTGGATTCCAAAAACGGGCATCGATCTGCAGTGCAAGGTTGAAGAAGCTAATTTGCAAACGATCAATGAGCTAGCGCAGCTGGAGCCGTTTGGTGCGGGCAATCCGTCGCCGCGCCTGCTCTTTCAGGGAGCAGCTCTTGCAGACAAGCGAACGATGGGCAAGGAAGCGAAGCATCTTAAGCTGACCGTGAAAAGCGGGCAAGCTGTACTGGAAGCGGTAGGCTTCAGCATGGGAGCTATTGCCGACCGACTGCTGGCGAGCAGTCCTGTCGATCTGGTAGGCGAGCTGTCCATCAATGAATGGAACGGCCAGCGCAAGCCGCAGCTGCATATTCATGACCTGTTCAGCGGAGGCGCGTATGCAAAGTTCCCTGAGCGTGAGCATTTCGGTCAAGTGTATCAACTGCTGCGTAGAATGAAGCAGGCACCGCTTGAAGGGCTTGCGAAGCGCCTGGCGGAGATGAGCGGCTGGCCGCAGGAAATGACCGAGGTTATGCTGCGCGTATTTACCGAGCTTTCGTTTATCCGCATCGAGGATGGTTTGGCGATCGTTGCAGAAGCGCCGGAGAAGCGGGAGTTAAGTACAGCCACTGCCTATCAGGAGGCAAAAAGTAAAGCCGAACAATTGCAATCTCCATTGGTTGCAGCTACAATATTGGTTTGACAACACCAGAATGGCGACAGACAGAAGGGACGAATAATTAATGAGCGAGTCACAAATTAATTTTAAAGATTACATTCGGGTCATTCCCGATTTCCCACAGCCAGGCATTCGCTTCAAGGACATTACTACTTTGCTGAAGGATGGCCCGGCTTACCGAGCTGCCATTGAAGAAATGCGCAAAGCGGTTGAGCATTTGAAAATCGATGTCGTTGCAGGACCAGAAGCGCGCGGCTTCGTTATTGGCGCTCCGCTTGCCCTTGCACTCGGCGTAGGCTTTGCGCCTATTCGCAAAAGCGGCAAGCTGCCAGGCGAAACGATTGAAGCAAGCTATGACCTGGAGTATGGTAAAGATGTGCTCGCTATGCACAAGGACGCCATTCAGCCGGGGCAGCGCGTACTGATTGCCGATGATCTGCTTGCAACAGGCGGCACAATCGCAACTTCCATTAATTTAATTCGCCAGCTTGGCGGGGAAATTGTTGGTTCGGCCTTTCTTATCGAATTGTCTTATTTGACAGGCCGCGAGAAGCTTGGCGATATGGACGTCGTTTCTCTCATTACTTACTAGCCATTATTTGAAGGATGAAATAAAATCGTTTGAACGTTTAAGCCAACCAGCTGCTGCTGGTTGGCTTTCGCCCTATAAAGTCCCATTTTACCGGATACAATATTAATATTTCCATGACTTAAATCGACACTTCAATCGACAGCATAGTTGACGTCATGCTATGCTTACAGGCATAATATTAGAAAACTCGGAAAATGCGCGAAGGGGAGCCGAAGCAGGGCTCATTTCGGAAAGGGATGTTCATGGGCATAGAGCAGTTAATTGAAAAGGCATCGGCCTATATGAAGGAACAGGACTTATTACGCATAAGGGAAGCCTATCATTTTGCAGATCAGGCTCATCATGGACAAGTGCGGAAATCAGGCGAACCTTACATTTTACATCCGATTGCTGTAGCAGATATATTGGTGGATATGCAGATGGATGTGCTGTCCATTATTACAGCTTTGCTGCATGATGTGGTTGAAGATACGACAGTCGATTTGGAGACGGTACGGGCGAAATTCGGCGAAACCTGCGCAATGCTGGTTGACGGACTGACGAAGCTGGAGAAAATCCGTTTTCGTTCCAAGGAAGAACAGCAAAACGAAAATTATCGGAAAATGTTTGTGGCGATGGCGCAGGATATCCGCGTTATTTTGATTAAGCTCGCCGATCGCCTGCATAATATGCGGACGCTGAAATTCCAGTCGGAGGAGGCGCAGCGGCGCATCGCGTATGAGACGCTGGAAATTTTTTGCCCCATTGCGCATCGGCTCGGTATTTCCGCGATTAAGTGGGAGATGGAGGATATTGCGCTTCGGTATTTGAATCCGCAGCAATATTATCGCATCGCCAACTTGATGAAGAAAAAACGGGCGGAGCGCGAGCAGTTTATTGCCGATGTCATTGACCGCATTGAAGAGAAGCTTGGCGAGATGGGCATTGAAGGCGATATTTCCGGGCGCCCGAAGCATTTGTACAGCATTTACAAAAAGATGACCGACCGCAACAAGCAGTTTAATGAAATTTATGATCTGATGGCGATTCGGATCATCGTTGAGAACATTAAGGATTGTTATGCGACGCTCGGCATTATCCACACGCTGTGGAAGCCGATGCCGGGACGGTTCAAGGATTATATCGCGATGCCGAAGGCGAATATGTACCAGTCGCTGCATACGACGGTTGTAGGGCCCAATGGCGAGCCGACCGAAGTGCAAATTCGGACATGGGATATGCATCGTACTTCAGAATACGGGATTGCGGCGCATTGGGCGTACAAGGAAGGCACGGTCGTGCCAAACCGCAACTTTGAAGATAAAATGTCTTGGTTCCGCGAAATATTGGAGCTGCAAAATGACGCACGCGACGCATCCGAGTTTATGGAATCGCTGAAAATGGATTTCTTCTCGGATCTCGTCTTTGTATTTACGCCGAGCGGTGAAGTCATTGAGCTGCCAGCCGGCTCTGTGCCGCTGGATTTTGCTTATCGCATTCACACGGAGGTTGGCAATCGCACGATTGGCGCCAAGGTGAACGGCCGTATTGTGCCGCTTGACCATAAGCTCAAAACCGGTGATATTATTGAAATTCTCACCTCTAAGCATTCATACGGACCGAGCCAGGATTGGGTGAAAATTGCACAATCGTCGCATGCCCGCAGCAAAATCAGGCAGTGGTTCAAGAAGGAGCAGCGCGAGGAAAATGTGGCGAAGGGCCGCGAGGCTGTCGAGCGTGAGCTCAAGCGCCTTGGTCTGGAGCCTTCGGCTTGGCTGACCGAGGACAAGCTGCAGGAGGTTGCGTCGAAGTTCTCCTTTAACGATGTGGAGGATATGCTGTCCGGCGTTAACTTTGGCGGCGTGACCGCTGCGCAGATTTGTACCCGTCTAACGGAGAAGCTGCGCAAGGAAGCCGAGAAAAACAATACGATTGAGCTCGGTACGGATAAAGATGCGAAATCGGGAGGCAGCCGTAAAAATCGCCAACACCATGGCGTAACGGTACGAGGCATCGACAATTTGCTCGTTCGCTTCGCCCGCTGCTGCAATCCGGTGCCAGGCGATGCTATCATTGGCTACATTACGCGTGGCCGCGGCGTCTCGGTGCATCGAATGGATTGCCAGAACATTCCGTTCGGCATGGACGGTGAGGAAGCTGATCGCGTCATAGAGGTGGAGTGGGAAGAATCGGTCGAGGCCAATTACAGCGTCGATATTGAAATTACCGGCCATGACCGCAATGGTCTGCTCAATGAAGTGCTGCAGGTCGTATCTGGCAGCAAGACGAATATTTCTGCAGTGACCGGTCGTTCCGTGAAAAATAAAATGGTCATGATTCATATGACTGTGCTGATTAAGAACGTTGAGCATCTCTCTTCTGTGGTGGAGAAGATTAAACGGGTACAGGATATTTATTCCGTCCAAAGGATTATGAATAACTGAGTTTGCTGTAAAAGCCTTGGTGGGGAAGGGCGGGGGGACGCTGCGTGAAAGGTTTGGGTTTCGGTCGCCATTGCTCCTGAATTTCATCGAATTTACCGTTGCACGGTAGAAATTCAGGAGCAAAAGCGAACGCTCCGCTCCTCAATCCCAAACCTTTCACTCCACTCCCCCCTCCTTTTCCCCGAAAAGGTTTTAAAAGCAAGTTTAGCTATTTGCCAGTAGGCAACAAGCTAAAAATACAAAGTCATGAACCCCCTGCCCTGATTAAATCTTAATAGGGCAGTTAAACGGGAAAACATTTATTACGCTCGATAAACTAAGTGGGAAGCAATAGCATAGTCGGAAGCATTAGCATAGAGATGGCGGCGTATTTTGCCGCCTTCTTCTTTTTTAGAGAGAGGATGGAAAGCATGAAGGTTGTTATTCAGAGAAGCAAGCAGGCGAGCGTGACCGTCGAAGGAGAAGTAACAGGGGCAATCAACTTTGGATATGTACTGCTCGTTGGGATTACCCATGAAGATACGGAAGCCGACATCAAATGGATGGCCGATAAAATCGCGGGCCTGCGCATTTTTGAGGATGAGGCCGGAAAAATGAATTTATCCATCGTCGATAAGGGTGGCGCTATTTTGTCGGTATCGCAGTTTACGCTGTATGGAGACAGCCGCAAAGGCCGGAGACCGAACTTTATGGCTGCTGCCCGCCCAGAGCAAGCGGAGCCGCTCTACGAGCAGTTTAATGCCTATCTTCGCCAGCAGCACGGGCTGCAAGTGGAGACGGGGCGTTTTGGCGCTATGATGGACGTGTCGCTCGTCAATTGGGGTCCTGTTACCTTGATTTTGAACAGCAAGGAATAGATCCATAGAACCGCCAGCCGAATTTCACTTGGTATGGCGTACATATAAGAAACTTATCCAGTCAGTTCCTAGACAAAAAAAAGGCAGCCAACATATTCGGCTGCTTTTTTACGTCCTTCAAATTAGCTATGAAATGGGCCATTGCTGGTTTATTTTTTAAGACGGGCAAGCTTTTCTTCAACATTGAATTTTTTCATTTCCTCATTATCGAAAGGGTAAGGAGATGCTTTGTCGGCAAGCCATGTAAAGGTCATTTTGCTCATGATGACTACTATGAACAGGGCCAAGTAAAGAATTGCAAAGAGCCAGTCCCTTGCTGTAACAACACCAGTTGAGTGGATATGATAGAGATAATAAAAAGCCAAAGGAATATGCCCCAACACAGCCGCAGCCATTCCAGGATTGTAAAATTGACCTAGCTTCTTAGGAATCACGATTCCATGGACAACAAACTGCGCTAAACCAAATAAAATCGGTGGCAAACCAAGCCAAATCGTCTCAGGAAAAAAGATGGGCAGCAAATAGAATACGTAGCTTACGAGTACATTTGTAACCATTGCCGTATTTTGATTAAGAGGATAATGGCTGGGCATAGGGCTGGATTTTAATACCATGTTCAGAATTGCGGGTTCACCGCCAGGCCAACCATATTCCTCAAATTGATGGAGCAAAATAACGATAAAATTCATGAATAATACTTTTTGTAAAATTCCCATGTCGTTCCAAGCAAAAATCAAATAAACAATCGAAGCAAGCGCGATAACTAACCCGACGTTATACCAATGTCTTCTGAAAAACTTCATGATTCCTTTCCTCTAAATTTGTAAAAGTAAAGCTCCAAAAATAAATCAACTTGCTGCTCGATGGACTGCTCTGTCTTTAACATAGCTGCGGTTAACGTTGGATTAGCATTGCTTTTTATGACGGTCGGGAAGAAAATTGCCGCAAACATTTGAATAATGATGGGCATAATTCTCTCCTGGTCGGATAGTCCAACGATCTCGCTTACAGTACGGATTAGCTTCTCAATACCCTGGCTTTTCATGAACTCCATAAATTGATTGTGTGATTCAAATAGCTGCTCTTGGGAAAGGAGGCTTTTAGCTAGTTCTGGGTGTGCCAGCAATAATGACGAATACGCCAGCAAAAAATTTTTTAGTCGTTCAAGCGGAGGAGCCTCCGTATCATCCAACAGATTGAAAGTAACATGAAATGACTCAAGATGCCTTCTTAATACTTCATTGATTAATTTGTCCTTTGAACCAAAATGATAATTGACAGACGCGACATTGGTGCCCGCTAGATCGGCTATTTTGCGCGTAGTAATTCCTTTGATGCCCTCCGACTTGATAAGTGCTATAGCGATTTCGAAAATTTTCTCTTTTGTCATGGTCTCCTCCATAAAATAAAAATTAAAATCAAAATTCAAACATTGTTTAAATCGATGTTTTAATCTGTGTTTAGATTACGCTATATTTATTCTACATGTCAACTAAAATAAGCCCCGCACACTCGCAATAACGAGTAAGTGAAGGGCTTCTATGCAACACCGACCTCTACTTGCTTTCCGCCCTCGCGGCGACTTGTGCTTTAATTTCTGCAAATAATCCTTCTTTAGTTAAACCGGTTATTTTATCGATATGGGCTAGTTCGATCTGCTCAGTCTGAAAATGAATTGTGCCACTCTGTTTAGTCGTTAAAGCCAGTTCTTTGTTTTCTGTATTCACTTTCAATGCAACGTTGCCAGCAGAATCCACTTCTACTTGAAAAGGTACGGAAGACGGGCCGAATACATCTTTCGTCTGTGCTTTTTTCAAAAACAGCACATACGTTTTATCAAAATCAGGTTTGCTGTAGTTGGGCAAATTGAGAGTGGCTTCATAGTCCACATCGTTTAACGTATGTTTTAACAAGACGGTATGCGGAATGGAGACATTAATCGTGCCCTTGGCATCGCCCAGCAACGATTCATCCACTACAAACGAATATACTTCGCTAAGATGATTTTCCCCCATGTCCCAAGTTTCTATAAACTTCTCGTAGTGGCCGAATACCACGTAATCGGAATTATGAACTAACCCTGCAACATCCCCGCTTACGGCATAATCGGGAGAATAATTTACATGAAACGTGCCGGGCGAATACTTCTCCTTCGCTGTAAATAGCAGCACCCCAGCCACAAGTGCTAAGCATAGCCCTGCAATTAGGAGCATCCTAAAATTGAATTTTACGGTCATTTTAAAGCCTCCCTTAATTTATAGTGGGTAAAGCGCATTTAGGCCGTTTTTATCATCGGTTTGAGGTGTGTAGATGGTCTCGCGATCTCTGCTTGAGTTCATAATAGCCTTTACAAGGAGTGGCGTATGACCGAGACCGAGCGCATGGCCTAATTCATGTCCTGCAGCGCTTCTTCTCGTATTGGATTGATTGGCTACAGCCGGATTTCCTATATTGATATCGGCGGTAAAGTAACTAGTTGAAGTTGTACCCGGACTCACATAAGTGATGCATACGCCAAACATCGAAGGATCATCGACATTTTGGGTGCCAACCTTGCTTAAGGTTGAAGTATTGAGCGCCGAAAGATTAAATTTAATTTTGCTTTGGGCACTATTCCAATCAGCAGCTGCTGAATCAAACGCAGCTTTATAAGCTGTATTTGTAGTTGCGTATTTCACATAAACGTTGTAAGGATTATTGGCGGATTTGGGCCATTTGTGCCCGGTAAACGTATAAGCGAACGCAGATGACGTAATAACAAGAGCCAGTAGCATGAAGGGTATCGCGGTTAATAACGATTTTTTTCGCATATTTAATTTCTCCCTTTTTTTGAATTTTTGCTGCAAATCACTCAAGCTCGTAGCATAATGACGATCGAAAAACAGGATATGTTTCAATTTATGGATGTATTTTCAAAAAAATGAGAGGGGAAAGGTTTAATGCTTTTTTTCGCTCGATTGGAGAGCAAGCAATAGCGTCAAGATGAAGATTAGGGCGGATGCCTTCTGGATACAATAGGGGAGAGAATGGGCGCGCTTAGCGCATTCGGCAGCGATTGGCCGCGGCCGGAGGCCTGTTTATTTTGTACCGGAGGCGAATGAACACATGCATCAATCCCGCAAGGAGCAAGGGCTGGAGCGGATTAGCCGCAAGCTGCTCCATGCCGATCGGCATGAAGCGATCAGGCTGTCACAGCTGGAGGAAGACATGGAAGCGGCAGAGGAATGGGCAGGATTTCCGTCTGCTGCTGGCAAGCGAAGCGACTTAAAGGACACGTAATAAAGCGCAGCGTGGAAACAGCGGCTCGCATATGCTGGCGGAAAAGCGGGAGTAAGGTCGAAATAGCCGGAAATAAAACGCTTTCTAAACTGTAATGTTACTGTAATCAAACGATAACGCTATTTTAACATCGCAAGCCTATAATAGACCTCGACCCCCTTTTTTAAAATATAATTTACTTTTGGACCTGCAATGTGATTGCAGGTTTTTTTCTGCCTTCTGGCGGTCTTGCCGCTGTTCCTATACAATCGGGCTGATTAGAGCTGAATCGCATCTTGACTTTCTGACCACGCCCAAGTAAAATGAAGCATCAGCACCATTCACTATAATGATTTCATGATGGAACAAAGTAATCCATGCGCATATATGCAGAGAGGAATGCCTTAGGCTGCAAGCATTCTTATAATGGCGGGATGAACAGACTTTCCGGAGAACAGACGGTGAACGTTAGCCTGCTGGGGCTTAAGCTCTAGGCAAGCGTTGTTTCAGTAGCCGTACTGCGGGTGACGGGCGTTAACCGTCTTCAAGCGAGCTTCTGCCTTCTGGCAGCTGCCTCGGAATGTGGGTGGTACCACGGGAGCTATACTCTCGTCCCTGACAGCAATATTTGCTGTTCAGGGGCGGGAGTTTTTTGCTTTAAATATAAGACGTTATAAGTCTCATACTTACCACTGGCTTATATTTCACCGCAAAATGAACCCTGCCGTCATTACACGGCGCGCACCATTTTGCTTGTTCTCATCGTTTTTTAGCAGCAGGTTAGGAGGAAAATGACATGGCATTTCAAAAATTACCAGGCACGCAGGATATGCTGCCAAGCTCAATCGACAGCTGGCAGTTCGTAGAGCAGAAGGCACGCGAAATTTGCCGACGCTTTAATTTTCGCGAAATTCGCACGCCGATCTTCGAAGCGACCGAGCTGTTCCAGCGCGGCGTAGGCGAAACGACGGACGTCGTGGAGAAAGAGATGTATACGTTCACGGATCGCGGCAATCGCAGCGTGACGCTTCGTCCAGAGGGCACAGCCGGGGTCGTTCGGGCCTTCGTTGAAAATAAACTGTATGGCGAGCCTGATCTGACGAAGCTGTATTACATCGGCCCTATGTTCCGCTATGAGCGCCAGCAAGCCGGGCGTTACCGCCAGTTTCACCAATTCGGCGTAGAGGCGATGGGCTCGGTTAATCCGGCACTTGATGCTGAGGTTATCGCTTTGGGCTATACGTTTTATACCGAGGTTGGCCTTAAAGGGGTGCGCGTCGAAATCAATTCCGTCGGAACGCCGGAAGTAAGGCTTGCCTTCCGCGAGCGGCTGCTTGCTTTCCTCGAACCGAAGCGCGAGCTGCTGTGCAAAGATTGCCAGTCGCGGATGGACCGCAACCCGCTGCGTGTGCTGGACTGCAAAGTCGACCAGAAGCATTTTGAAGGCGCTCCGTCGATTTTGGACAGTCTGGATGAAGAATGCACAACGCATTTTGAAAAGGTTAAAGCGTATTTGACGGCTATGAATATTCCGTTCGAAGTCAATTCGAAGCTGGTGCGCGGACTGGATTATTACACGCACACCGCCTTTGAATATAAAGCGGAGGGCATCGGTGCCATCGATACGATTGGCGGCGGCGGGCGCTACAATGGGCTCGTTGCTGAAATTGGCGGACCGGATCAGCCGGGCGTTGGACTTGGCCTTGGCCTCGAGCGGACGATTTTGCTGCTTGAGCATCAAAAGACGGAAGGCATTAAGGAAGCGAGCCAGGTCGACGTTTACGTCATCAGCCTTGGCGAGGCAGCAGAGCGTGAGGCGACGAAGATCGTACACGAGCTGCGTGCAGCAGGCTTGCGTGCTGACCGTGACTACACGGACCGCAAGATGAAGGCACAGATGAAGTCTGCGGACCGCTTCAAAGCACGTTTTACCGCCATTCTTGGCGACGACGAGCTGGAGCGCGGCGAAATTGCGCTGAAAAATATGGAAAGCGGCGAGCAGCGCACCGTAGCCATCAGCGAGCTGGCAGCAGCGATTCAAGCTTAGAGACTGCGACGAAATAAAGGACCGCTAATTTCCTCGCAGCTCCTTCGTTCACTAAATCTTTTAAATAAAAGGAGCATAACCATTATGTTGAAAACACATCCATGTGGAAAATTAACAAAAAGCGATATTGGACAAACGGTCATTTTGAACGGCTGGGTACAGCGTCGTCGTGACCTAGGTGGCGTATTGTTTATTGATCTTCGCGACCGTACAGGTATCGTTCAAACAGTATTTAACCCTGATTTTTCCGGCGATGCGCTGGCGATTGCTGACCGTGCCCGCAACGAGTTCGTGCTTGCTGTTCAAGGAACAGTCGTTGAGCGTGATCCAGAAACCGTTAACGCGAACCTGGAAACAGGCGAAATCGAAGTGCGCGTTGAAAAAATCGAAATTATGAACGCGGCAAAAACACCGCCATTCCCAATCGAAGACGGCGTCGAAGTTGACGAGTCGCTGCGTTTGAAATACCGTTACCTCGACCTGCGTCGTCCGGAAATGCAAAAAACATTGCTGCTCCGTTCGAAAGCAGCGAAAATTTTCCGCGACTTCCTTGATGGAGAAGGCTTTATTGACGTTGAAACGCCAATTTTGACTAAGAGCTCACCAGAAGGCGCGCGCGATTATTTGGTGCCGAGCCGCGTGCATGAAGGCGAATTTTTTGCCCTGCCGCAATCGCCGCAAATTTTCAAGCAATTGCTAATGGTCGGCGGCATTGAGCGCTATTATCAAATCGCTCGCTGCTTCCGCGATGAGGATCTTCGCGCAGACCGTCAGCCTGAGTTCACACAAGTCGATATCGAAACGTCCTTCCTGTCGCAGGATCAATTGCTGGGCATGATGGAGCAGCTTGCTGCAAGATTGTTCCGCGAGACGGTAGGCGTGGAGCTTGCGCTTCCGTTCCAGCGCATTACGTATGAAGATGCCATCAACAAATATGGCTCCGATAAGCCTGACCTGCGCTTCGGCATGGAAATTCAAGATATTACCGATATTGTCGCGACAAGCGAAGTGAAGGTATTCGCAAGCGTAGCAGCATCCGGCGGCGTCGTGAAGGCGTTCAATGCCAAAGGCTGTGGCGGCTGGAGCCGTAAAGAGCTTGACGATTTGCAGCCGTTCGCTGCTCGTTATGGCGGTAAAGGCTTGGCTTGGATTACGGTGAAGGATGGCGAATGGCGCGGTCCAATCGTGAAGTTCCTCAAACCAGAGGAAATCGCGGCGCTGACTGAGCGTTTGCAAGTAGAAGATGGCGACTTGCTCACATTTTCTGCTGACAAGAAAAAAGTCGTTGTTGATGTCATGGGCAACCTGCGCCTGAAAGTGGGCCGCGAGCTTGGTCTGATCGACGACACTAAATTTAAATTCGTATGGGTCGTAGACTTCCCGCTGCTTGGCTGGGATGAGGATGCACAGCGTTATGTAGCCGAGCATCATCCGTTCACACGTCCGCACGAGGATGACCTGCACCTGTTTGATACAGATCCAGGCAAAATCCGCGCTCAAGCTTATGATATCGTCTTGAACGGCTATGAAGTAGGCGGCGGCTCGATGCGTATTTACAAGCGTGAAGTCCAGGAAAAAATGTTCAATGCGCTTGGTTTGTCCCCGGAGACCGCACAACAGAACTTCGGATACCTGCTGGATGCATTTGAATTTGGTACGCCTCCGCATGGCGGTATCGCTTTCGGCTTCGACCGTCTCATCATGCTGCTGGCTGGCCGCACGAACCTGCGTGAAACGATTGCATTCCCGAAAACAGCGAACGCAACCGATCTGCTGTGCAATGCGCCGTCCGAAGTTGAGCTGTCCCAATTGGAGCAGCTTCATATCCGTACAGTGCCTAAGCCTGCGAAACAGCCTGCCCCGGCAGGAGCAGCACCAGAAGCACCTCAAGCTTAATGGAGCGGGCGGGCGAAACAGCCCGCCTTCCTATGTAGTTGCTTGGAATAGATAACGGAAGGGACGGCGATTTTAGATGCTGCACCAATTTTCACGCACGGAGCTGGCAATTGGGCCGGAAGGCCTTGAGCTGATGAAAGGAAGTACGGTAGCGGTGCTCGGCATCGGTGGCGTCGGCGGCATTGCTGCAGAGGCGCTGGCCCGTACAGGCATTGGCCGTATTATTTTGGTCGATAAAGATGTTGTCGATATTACGAACGTCAATCGCCAAATTCATGCGCTTACGACGACCGTTGGCGAGCCGAAGGCCGACTTGATGCGCGACCGCATTAAGCTCATTAACCCGGAATGCGACGCGGTATCTCTCCGCATGTTTTATACAGAAGAGACGTATGAGAAATTTTTTGAATACCCGATTGATTATGTTATTGACGCTTCCGATACCATTTCGTACAAAATCCATTTGATTAAGCAGTGCCTGGAGCGCAAAATCCCGATTATTTCGAGCATGGGCGCCGCTAACAAAATGGACCCGACGAAATTTGAAGTTGTCGATATTTCCAAAACCCACACCGATCCGATTGCCCGCGTTGTGCGCCAGAAGCTGCGCAAGGAAGGCATTAATAAAGGCGTGAAGGTCGTATTTTCCTCGGAGACGCCGAAGAAGCCGCGACAAGATGTGACGCAGCGCATCGTGCCCGAGAACGCGCCGGAAATTCGCAAAGCCCAGCAGCCGCCAGCGAGCAACGCCTTTGTTCCTCCTGTAGCGGGGCTGATCATGGTCAGCGTCGTCGTGCAGGATCTGCTGGCGAAGGCAGATATTACCGTATAAATAGTCGCGGCTTACAGCCCAAAAAAAAACCAGAGCGGATATGCCTAGGCATATTATTGGCTCTGGTTTTTTTGTTTGGATCCTTATTTCTGAAACTCCTTCGGTGTAAAGCCCGTCATCTGCTTGAAGATGCGGCTGAAATAAAATTGGTCGCTATAGCCGACCTGTTCACCGACCTCCTTGACGGAGAGATGGGAGTGATTGCGAAGCAAATATTTCGCTTCGTTGATGCGCAGCGACATCAAGTAGCGGGAAGGGGGCTCCTCCGTATGCTTAATAAAAATTTTGCTCAAGTAGGACGCCGTAAAATTGAAGCTGCGGGCAATTTGCTCCAGGCTGAGATCTTCGCTATAATGCTCGCGCATAAAGTTTTGCACCATTTGCACCAATTCCTCCGTATCCGCTCCGCTTGGCTGAAGGCTTTTCATCTGGGTTTTAAAATCAGTCCGTTCCGCCTCAATTAGCGTCTTTACGCGATTGTATACCCGCGAAAGCTCAGTGGTCGCAATCGGCTTCAGCAAATATTCAATGACATTGTACTGAATCGCTTGCCGTGCGTATTCAAAATCAGCGAAGCCGCTCGTAATGATTTTGCGCATGCGCGGATAATAGCAGTGGATAGACTGAATGAGCTCAATGCCATCCATGACAGGCATCCGAATGTCGGTAATGAGCAAATCCGGCTGCTCCCGGTTCACAAGCTCGAGCGCCTCTTTGCCATCTTGGGCGGAGCCGACAATTTGAATAGCCTCATCCAGACCTTCGAGCTTGCGCACCAGCGTACCTCGGATGATATCCTCGTCTTCGGCAACAACGACTTTAATGACGTTTGCTTGAGCCATAAGCGAATGCCTCCCTTTGCCTAGCTATAGTTTGCCGCCGATTCTAATAGCCGCCCCGCCTTCGGGGCGATTGTGAATCTGAAATACAGCTGCATCTCCATATGTGAGCTTCATTCGAATATAAATGTTCAGCAGCCCCATGCCGCCCAGCTTGAGCACGGGTACGACATGCGTCTCATCAACCTCGCAAATACGCGCAAATAAATGCGCCAAGCTTTCTTCCGAAAAGCCAGGGCCGTTATCTGCCACCTCCAGGTGCCAATCCTCGCCTTCGATTTTGCCGGAAATGCGAATTTGCCATGGCGGCTCATGCTGCGTCCCGAACTTCAGCGCATTTTCAACAAGCGGCTGCACGACCAGCTTAGGGATGCGCAGCTCCCGCATGCGCTCGTCCACCTCCATTTCATAATGAAGCTTCTGGCCGAAGCGAATTTGGTTAATATCCAGAAACTTGCCTGTATGCAGCAGCTCATCCTGCAAGCTCACAATGGCTGCATCTGTGGAGAAATAGCGCAGAAAATCGGACATGTTTTCAGTCATAGCAACAATTTGCTCATTCATATTTTCTTCGGCCATCGCATGAATGGTCGCGAGCGTGTTATACAGGAAATGCGGGTTCATCTGGGATTGCAGCGCAACGAGCTTCGCCTGCATTTCCTGCGACTGGGACAGCAGCAAATCGTCCATCGATTCCTTCAGCCGCGAGCTCATGCGCACAAAGGAAACATGCAGCTGGTCCAGTTCATTGAGCCCGCTGCCGAGCGTCTGGGCGGCTACTCTGCCGGTTCCGAGATCCTCCAGCCGCATGCCGCGGATCGAACGGTGGATTTTCAAGATCGGATACGTAATCCGTTTGGATGCCGCATAGGAAAGCATGATCGCAAACAACAAAATGACAAAGGCGACGAGGACAGTCTGCTTGGCGAAAGCGAATACAGGGACGAGCAGCTTGCTCTCGGACACGATAATGAGCGTATTCCAGCCAGTCAGCTCCGAGCGGTGCAGCGACAATAGCTCCTTTGCCCCCGTATTGGGATTAACGAAGGACAAATAACTGCCCTTGCCCTGCGTCTGCGAATTGGTTTTGCCTGCCGTCAAGCTGGCGTAAGCCGCGTAGTGCTGCTTATCCGCCTGCAGGGGATAAATGATATCTCCATTGTCATTGTATACGAGCACCTGCGCACCATAAGGATTTTCCCCCGTAAAAGCAAGGATGCTGCTGAAAATTCGATTGTAATATTGCTTCACTTCAACAATGCCGGTTGGATCATTGTAATTGTCATAAAACTGGCGGAACAGCGAGACTGAATATTGCATGTCGCTAGATGAAATATAACGGGACATTTCCTCATCGGGTACGGGCAGCGAAATGATTTTGCCATTTTGCATCGCTACAACCGCTTTAAACCAAGGCTTGGTCGCCGGATCATAGGTGCGTTCGCCATTGTCAAAGCCATTGCCATACATTTTGTTTTTAAAATCATACAAATACAGCTGCTCCACCGGGCGCGAAGGGCCGATAGCCGCAGTCAAAATTTCAGCCAGCGCCTTGGCATTTTCAACTGATTGGCTTTTAGAGACGCTCGGAAACGATCCGCTGCCCATGCCGCCGGAAAGGCCTAACTTTTGTTTATTGCTCTCTCTATCGGTATCCGTATCACTACCATCTCCCGTCTGTGTTTGATCGGGCAGCTCCGAGGTGTAACGCTTGAAATGATTTTTGACCAAATTGGAGTACATCACATTGAGCGAAACATCATTCATTTTTTGAATTTCCGAATCAATATGCTCTTGCATCGAGCGGCCCATGCTGGCAAGCGAATCGGTTGCATTTTGCTTGAGCAGATCAGAGGACCAAAGGCAAAGCCATACGACTAGCACGGTAAACACGATGAAAATAATAAGAGAGTAGGTGGAGAACAGAACAGCTTGAATCGTTTTGAATTTAGTAAGCATCACTACCTCCAGCCGTTCACGCGCACCGTTGTTGCTTTCATTTTGCTGCTAGGCGGGCATTTTGTCAAAGACTTTTTGTAAGCGCTTCATAATTATTTGGCGAGTGGTAAAATAAGTGCATAAAACGCCCCTGTTTTATCCATGGCACATCAAAAATCGGAAATCTATAATGGGGAAGCAGGAAATGAAAACGCATACAGATGAGCATTCAACATTAAAGGGGAGCGATATGATGAAAAAATCGATGTGGCTGTTAACGGTTATTGCTTTGGTTGCGATTATAGTTGCGGGCTGTGGGGGCGGCAATTCGGGCTCTGGCGGAAATGCATCATCCCCGGCAGGCAGCGCGAACAGCGGCACAGGCGGTACGGGAGGGGCGAAGCAAAATATTACGCTTACCTACTTGGCCAGCCAAGGCTGGATAAAGGATGCGGAAATGCAGCTCGCCAAAAAATTTGAAGCCGAGACCGGCATTCGGATCGACTATCAAATTGTTCCTTCCGATCAATATTTCAATGTGCTCAAAACAAAGCTGAACGCTGGCGAGGCGACCGACCTGTTTGGCGGGCAAAGCGGCAAAAGCGAAATCAGCCTCAACTATAACGTCGAGAAAAATGCCGTTGATTTGAGCGGGGAAGAATGGGTGAAGCGCGAGGACCCGCTCAGCATTGAGCAGTTGACGCTGAACGGCAAAGTTTACGCCCAGACAATTTGGGATACGGGAAGCAGCTTCGTTATTGCGTACAATAAAAAGATTTTTGAAGAGCATGGCCTTTCCATTCCAAAAACATACGAGGAGTTCAAGGCGCTGTCCCAGAAGCTGCTGGATGCCGGCATTACACCGCTGTATGAGCCGATTGCCGATGGCTGGCATCATGTCCTGTGGTTCGCCGAGCCGGGACCGCGCTACGATGAAGTAACGCCGGGCTTATACGATGATTTGAATGCGAATAAGAAGAAGTTTGTGGACGATCCGACGATGAAGCTGGCTCTTACACAGTTTAAGGAAATGTATGACCTTGGTTTTATGGGCGACAATGCTTTTTCCGATACAGGGGCGGATTCGGCTGTGAAGATGGCGAGCGGCAAATATGCAATGACCCTTGCGGCCCAAAGCATCGTCAACGATATCGAGAAGGCAGACCCTACTGTCAAAGCGGATCAATTCGGTTATTTTGTCATTCCGCTCGCGGACAATCAAATTTATTACATTAATCCAGGCGGCCCAAGCAAATTTATTTATTCCGGTTCGAAGCATATTGAAGAAGCGAAGCAGTACCTCGCATATTTGGCGCAGCCGGATAACTTGCAGTACATGCTTGACAATGATTCGACGATTTCCAATTTGAACTTCCCAGGGCTGAAAGACAAATATAATGAAGAGCAGAAGAAGCTGATGGCGACGTATACGAAAAAAGGTACGGATATTCAGGATTACGTGAACTATGTCAACCCGCAGTGGATGGATATGGGCAAAGATTTGGTTGCGATGCTGGGCAACGCGATACAGCCGGAGGATGTGCTGAAAAGCATCGACAAGCGCCGTGCCGATATGGCGGTTGTGGCGAAAGATCCGGCATGGGCTAAATAGGAGGCGGCTGCCACCGCTATAGACGACAAACGAGTGAGTGGGGATGAATGCTGCATGAGAAATAAAATTTATCCGTTTTACTTTGCTGTGGGCACAGTCGGCGTTTATTTTATCTTTTTCGTCGTACCAGGGTTGATGGGCTTCTATTATTCGCTGACGGATTGGAACAGCTATTCGGATACGATTACTTTCATCGGATTGGACAATTTCAAGACGCTGTTTTCGTCCGGTGAAAATTATGTCAGCTACATTATCAATACGTTGAATTTTACCGCATCGACCGTTATTTTAAAAACGGCTATTGGCCTGCTGTTCGCCCTTATCCTGAATGAAGGCATCAAGCTTAAAGGCTTTCATCGGGTCATGATTTTTATGCCATCGATCGTGCCGATGCTCGTCGTCGGCCTGATCTTTAAGTCGATTTTGAATCCGGCGACGGGGCTGCTGAATGAAGCGCTCAGATGGCTGGGGCTGGATTTTATGGCGCAAAAATGGCTCGTTGACGCCAATTGGGCGTTCAAATCGATTATTGGCGTTGATACGTGGAAGGGCGCTGGCTATATTATGATTATTTTGCTGGCGGGCTTGCAGTCGATATCGCGAAGCTATTATGAAGCAGCTGAAATCGACGGGGCGAACAGCTGGCATAAATTCAAGTATGTGACACTTCCGCTGCTCATGCCGGCGCTTGTCGTGACGACGGTGCTGAACTTGCTGCATGGCCTGAAAGTATTCGAGGCGGTTTATGTTTTGACGAACGGCGGGCCGGGCTATGCAACAGATGTGCTTTATACAGCGATTTTCAAAGAATTTTCGATGGGCCGTTATGGGGTTGGCACCGCGCTGTCCTCGCTGCTCTTCCTATTCATGACGATTGTCGGTTATTTTGTCATCCGCTTGATGGCCAGAGAGGAGGGGCGTGACCAATGACCCCGAAATTCATTCAAAAGCTGGCGCGCAACGGCATCGCTTGGCTGCTCAGCCTGGTTACTTTTTTACCGCTGTATTTAATCATTGTCAACTCGTTGAAAGATCAGATGGGGGCAAGCTCGATGAGCATTGCGCTGCCGAAGGCGCTGCATTGGAGCAATTACGCCATCGTAGTGGAGCAGGGCAAGCTGCTGCAATCTTTTTTGAACAGCCTGCTGTATGCGGTCGGTTCAACGGTGCTGGGCATAGCGCTCGCTGCAATTGCCGCTTATATTTTTGCCCGCAATCAGTCGCGGTTGAACCGGTTTATGTATTTCTTCGTTATTTTGGGCATTGCGATGCCGATTAATTTTGTGACATTGACGAAGGTGATGCAGTTCACCCATTTGATTAATACGCAGCTTGGCATGGTCATTTTGCTTGCCGTCATGTCGATTCCCTTCAGCGTTTTTCTTATTTATGGCTTCGTTGGCTCGGTGCCAAGGGAGCTGGATGAAGCGGGTATTGTAGATGGCTGCTCGCCGCTGCGCCTGTTTTACTCCATCGTAGCGCCGCTGCTGACGCCCGTTATTGTTACAGTCGGCATCTTGAATTTTATGGGCGCGTGGAATGATTTTGTACTGCCGCTCTATTATTTGAATGACTCGAATATGTGGCCGATGACGCTTGCCGTTTATAATTTCTTTGGCCGTTTTTCGGTGAATTGGAACCTCGTTTCCGCTGATATTGTGCTGACAACATTGCCGGTCATCATCATCTATTTGCTCGGTCAAAAATATATCATTTCCGGCATGACCTCCGGCTCGGTAAAAGGCTGATATAGGCTGTGCCATGGCTCGGTTGACAGATTGAAAAGGGCAAGCAGGCTAAGAGAGGCTGAAGGAGGGGGAGCTATGTTTTTCCATGATCTGAAGCTGGAAAGGGAGCTGAAAATCGAGCACCGCATCGATAGTGTCGTAGAGCATGAGCTGCATATGCATGATTTTCTCGAAATTAATGTGCTCCTGCACAATAAGTCCCGCTTTCAGCTTTTGGATCGGGAATACACCGGTGATGCCGGGGACGTGTTTCTGTTTCGGCCCTATGCCCCGCACTATAATTTGGCGCAGGAGGCAGACAAGCCGATTGAATGGATTATGGTGCTGTTCTCGCCATCCATCGTCCGAATGATACCAAATGGCTATCGCCTGCTATATCCGTTCTATACCGAGGGGGCTTGTCCGCTTATTCCGGCCAGTTCTGCCTATGCCAAGGGCATTCAGGCTGCTGCCAAGGCCGCCTATGAGGAGCAGGTGAGGAAGGAGCCGGGCTGGGAGGCCGCCCAATTGATGCGGTTTATCGATATTTTGGTTCATGTGTTTCGCTATGCGGTTGCCTGCTCGGCTGGGGAAGGCGAGCGGGCTGAGGTGGACGAAGGCGTCGTATCGGCGGTGGAGCATATTTTGCGCCACATTACAGAGGACATCGATGTCAGGGATTTAATAGAATTGTATGGCCGGGGGAAAACGTATTTTTATACTCATTTCAAGCAGGCGGTCGGCGTGACGCCTAATCAATTTATTCATCGGCTGCGCCTGCAAATTGCGATGCATCTGCTGAAGACGACGAGCAAGTCGATTACGGACATTGCCTTTGAGTGCGGCTACAATTCCATTCATTATTTCAACAAGCATTTCAAGCAATACAGCGAGGTTTCGCCGCGGGAATTCCGCAGAGTGGCGAAGCAGGCGATGTAGCGGCTAGATAAAAGAAGAAACAGCAAGCAGGGCTTGCGAACAAGGCATATAAGCGGCTAAGGGAGGAGCGTAAGAAGATGGCGAAGGGAACGGAGAACATAGAAGGAATACGAGCAAGCGGGGGTGTGCCTTCACAAACAGAGCTTGACAGCGCACAGCGCGCAAAGTGGTTCACCCATGACCGCTTCGGCATGTACATCCATTGGGGGCTGTATTCGCTTGGCGCGAGGCATGAGTGGATGCGGTCCAGAGAGTTTCTCAGCAATGAGCAATATGAAAAATATTTCAAGCATTTTGATCCGGATTTATATGATCCGGAGCTATGGGCTGAGCTTGCCGCGGAAGCGGGCATGAAATATATGGTCGTCACCGCCAAGCATCATGAAGGTTTCTGCCTGTGGGACTCGAAGCTGACGGCTTATAATGCCGTGAACAGTCCGGCCAAGCGGGATTTGCTGCGGCCGATGCTGGACGCTTTTCGCGAGCGCGATATTCGCACGGGCTTGTATTATTCGCTGCTCGACTGGCATCATCCGCATTATACGGTCGATGTGAAGCATCCGCTGCGCTATAATGAGGCGTTTCTGGCGCAAAGCAAGGAGCGGGATTTTGCCAAATATGTTGAGTTTCTGTTCGGCCAGACGAGGGAGCTGCTCAGCGAATATGGCAACATCGATGTGCTGTTCTACGACTTCTCCATTGCCGCCGAAGCGGGCTTTGAGGGCAAAGGCAAGGAGGCATGGCAAAGCGAGCGGCTAGTCCGCATGATTCGTGAGCTGCAGCCGAATATTATGCTCAATGACCGCCTGCAAATAGCGGGAGATATTACGACGCCGGAGCAATATCAGCCGCGGGAGTGGATTAAAGTGAACGGGCAGCGTGTCGTCTGGGAAGCATGCCATACGTTCAGCGGCTCATGGGGCTATTACCGCGACGAGGAATCGTGGAAAAGCACCGATATGCTCGTGCAAATGATGATTGATACGGTAAGCAAAGGCGGCAATTTGCTGCTGAATGTCGGGCCGACAGGGCGAGGCGAATTCGATGAACGCGCGGTGGAGCGCTTGAAAGGAATTGGCGCCTGGATGCGGCGGCACAACCGTTCCATCTATGGCTGTACGGCAGCGCCGGAGGAATATGCTTGTCCGCAGGATTGCCGTTTTACGTATAACCCATCGACGAATCGGCTGTATTTGCATATTTTCAGCTGGCCGTTCAAGCATTTGCACCTATACGGCTTCTCGGGCAAAATCGCCTATGCCCAGCTGCTCCATGATGCTTCGGAAATCCGGATGGTCCAGGGCGAGCAGGAAATGACGATGGAGGCGGGCGCCTTTAACGAAGGGCGGGCTGCCGATACGCTTACATTGGAGCTGCCAGTGAAAAAACCGAACGTCACCGTTCCGGTCATTGAACTGTTTTTAAAATAATCACATCGGCCGCTGACAGGATGCCTGCATAGGTATTCACCGTCAGCGGCCCTTGCAATTCCGCTTTCATACAAAAAGCGCGTACCGATTGAGTATCGGTACGCGCTTTGAAGCCGTTACATGGCCGGACACTGTCTGCTGTGTTCATGTCAAACAGCGCAGCACCATTCCGCTATTTACCCAACTACCGCCTCAATAAATTTTTCAAGTGCGGTCGTATCGGTAATATTGTTGTTGCAGTCATGGCTTTTGGCGCACATGTAGTTACCAACAGCTTTGTAGTAGTCGGGGGATGCGCCTGCAGGCCTTTTTTTCGTTATGGCTGAAAATAAAGCAAGCTCCTCAAACCGATTGCACACAAAGCAATAGTTTTTCTTGTTCGTCGGGTTGTAGCGTCCTTCGACGCCGACGAACTGACCATTTACCGGATAAACGATAAACAGCTTGTTGCTCGCGATATCGATCCAGCTTAAATAAGTGACATAGCGATAGTCGATAGCGGCTAGATCGGGCAGCTTGAGCTTTTTATTTTTCGGAAAAAGCTTCTGGATTTGCTTGGCCGTAATGGTCGGAAACTCCGTTAAATAGCCTTCCAATTCCCGCAAATACTTGGCAAAATCCTCTTTCGTCCGCAGCGTCGAGACGGCTTCAAGCATTTGCTTCTGCTCGGCGGCTGCGTCCGGGAACATTTCCATAATTTTAGATTCGGTCGTATATTTAACGGACTCCAAAATTTTACGGTCGGCAACCGTGCCAAGCGCATGCTGCAAAATGCCGGCTTGTTTTTTAATCACATTATATTGATGGTTTCTAATAAATGGTTTACTCATTTAGGTTCAGCCCCTTATTTGTTTTGATCATGCAGTAAATAAGGTGCAAAGCCAAGTATTAGAAACGACATAAGCGTGGCTAGGCGATAACGTATCCGTTATGAGTGCGCCCATGCAAAGTATCGCTTCCAAAACCAGCTCTGCAGTGGGCTGTGCCAATCCGGCAATCTCTAATTGCCATCCATACCGACCTCCTTTTCATTGAATTACCGTTTATTATAGTCAAAACAGCCCCGCTTCTCAATAGCAAATCCCATTCACAGCATGCTTTCAAGCTGCTTTGCGCTACCCATTAAGCTCGAAATCCAGTGTAAATCCGCCGTGATCCCCTTTGTGAAAATGAACCTCCTTATTCCCGAAGCGCTGAACCCAGCAATCGGGCCGTCCGAGAAACGGGCGTGCGAGCTCCGCCGTTTCGTCGCTGAGAAAGTCAGCCGTCGGCAGCCAAGCGCCGCCGCCGGGGAAGGTGCAGCGCTGCTTCCACGCTTCGGGCAGCAGCCACAACGCGACAAGGACGACCGCGCCTGCGAGCTCGGCGCGCCGCCTCATGGCGCGAAGCGTGCCGGATGACAGCGAGCTTCCGGCCGCAATAATGAACTTGGCGCCGGCAAGCTGCGGCTCGGCCGCGAATTCATCGTAAACGAGCACATTGTTCAGCGGGAAAAATAATGGATGTACCGCAGCGGTTCCATCCCTGTTTGCAGCGGTTGCGGCTGCTGCTGGTGGAAGCTGCGCTCCCTCCCATAGCGGGAATTGTTCTTCAGCGATAGCAGCCTTCAAGCGATGGCGCGGGAATGTATAGCCGGGAATGTGCATACAGCTGCCATGTGCCGGAATGGTGCGGTGGCTGAGCAAATGCCATACGTGAAAAATGCTCTGGCTTTCCTGCGGCATGGCAGCAGCCAAGCTGCCGAAGGGTCGCTCATTTTGGCCATAGTTGCTGTCGTCGGAGTGAATGAAGGCAATGTCGGCACTGGCATCCATGTGGCAGTAGGACAGCGGGTGGTCAGGGACAAATTCCTGCCTGAACTGCTGCCAGACGTCTCCAAACGCAGTTTGCTGAAAGCTGTGTCCGTCGAATCGCATCAGCGCATCAACATTTTCAACAAATAAATGGGTAGGACTCATTAAATAGCCCATTCTGAGTGCGGAGGCGAACTCCTCTGGCGAATGGCCGGGAAAGCCCGGGGTGCGAATCGGCCATTCGCCGGCATCTGGTCCCCATAAATCGGCGCACAGCCACAACGGGCGATGGTATTGCTTGGCTGCACCTAGCGCCGTGGCGAGTTGGAGCGATTGGAACGACTCCTTCATTATTTTGGGGCAAAGGGCCATCCCTCCCCGCGCCTGGGCGTGGAACAGCACGGGAAATACCTGCTCGGAAATGAGCGGCACATTAGAAGTGACAGGTGAGGGGCTTGGCACTTGTACCTTGCTCACAATAGAGCGGACATGGGCATCGCGCTTCGCAACCGCAGCGGTCAAGGCTTCCCGCAAAGCAGCGACTTTTTCCTGCTCCCCTGCTGGGCTGCTCCAATGCGGAAACCAGCCATCCTTGCGATACTGCGCCGCATTGATCTGCAAATGCTCAGGCTCATCGTAGAGCAGCCCAATGAGCAGTCCGCTTGCCGCTGCCAGCCGGATTTGGTCGTCTGGAATGTCGTAGCGGTTCGTTCCCTCTTCCCACGGACCGTTAATGTTGCCATATTCATTGCCGAGGCAAAGCTCCATTCCATAGGCAAGCATGTCAGCGAGCAGCTCCTGCTGGCCCTCAAGGCCGGGAAACACATGATGCACGTAAAAATCGGCCTGCAGCTGCTTAAGCTGCTCCATAAAAGCCTGCCTTCCTGGTGGAGGGTCCTGTGAAGGATAGATTTGTCCTGTTCCCGTGCGCATATAAAGCTCTGAAGCCGTCTGCGCCCAAGGGTCCTGCCAGCCGATGACCGTTCCTTGCATGCCGAATTTCATGAGCCCAATTCTCCTTTACTTGGATGTCGGATTTTTTGCTGGCTCCATTTTAACATGGCGGAGGAAACGCTTTCTTTGCTAAAAAGGCAGGCTGGTTTGCAATCTTGTTCATAAAGCGTGGGGCAGAAGGGTTGGCTCAGACTAAAGGGAGGCGGCAGGCCGATTTTTGAACAAAATCGCAAATAAACGTCCTTGTCCAGACAAGTAAGCTGCAAGGCGCTTCGCTATACTTGAGAAGAAGCGGGAGCTGCAGCGTACACGCCATCAGCAGCCTTTTACCATTTTACAAAAAGCAAAGGATGCGTGAATGAGATGACTAAACAGCGTTATCGGTTAGGTGTAATTGGGCTTGGGGAAGGACGCAGCATTATGTCGGCGGCGCTGGCGAGCGAGCGGTATGAGCTGGTGGCGGTATGTGATTTAAATGAGGAGCTTTGCCAGCAGCGGGCGGAGGAATTCGGCTTTCATGGCTGGACAACCAAATATAGCGATTTATTGGAAAACCCCTTAATTGACGTCATTGCGATATATACGCCAGACCAGCTGCATTTGACGCATATCCGCCAAGCATTGGAGGCGGGCAAGCATGTCATTTGTACGAAGCCGCTGCTTCCTTCCTTGGAGGGCGCGCAGGAGCTGCTGGCCATCATGAAAGGGACAGACAAGCGTTTATTTGTAGGGCAAAGCTCGCGGTTTTTCGAGCCGCTGCTTCATCAGCGCAGCGATTACGAGCAGGAGCGGCATGGCGCACTTCAAATGGTGGAAGCGCAATATATAACCGACGGACGCTGGTTTCTTGAAAAAGATTGGAGCCGTCAAAAAGGCTTTAGCTGGATGTACGGTTTTATGATCCACGCTGTTGACCTCGTTCGCTGGTATTTGCCCGGCGTAACGGAGGTTGTGGGCTTCGGCCGCAGCATAGATGCTAGCGGCGAAAGCGGCAACGGCACCGTCGATACTTGGGACTCGATGCGTTTTCTGCTGCGGGATGGGCAGGGACGAATGGCGCAAATTTCCGGCAATTATACAATGCCGACTCTAGGGCAGGCGGTCGAGCCATCTATAAGCTGCGTGCTGCGCGGCACGAATGGCATTTCGCGTGCGGAATATCCGAACTTAAGCTACCATACGCATTTTTCTGAGCAAGGCACAGCCTCTTATTCGTTTGAAGACAAGCATGACTACTACTTCCGCTTTGAAGGCAAAAGCCATCATGCAGGCGAGTACCAAAACTATATTGAATATTTTGCGGATTGTTTAGACAGCGGCGAGCTTCCGCTTCCAGACGCTTCAGAGGCGATACACACGCTTGCCCTGATGGCAGCAATGGAACGCAGCGCAAGCGGCGGCGGCCAGCTTGTACGCATTCAGGATATAAAGGATGAATTCGGTATTGTTTAGCAAGCTTTCAGGCTTCATATTGGGGCCGGATGGGGAGGGGAGCAGCATGAAGCTGACGTATGACAAGCCGGCAAGCATTTGGACGGAGGCGCTTCCCGTCGGGAACGGGCGGCTTGGCGGCATGGTTTTTGGCGGTGTTGATGCGGAGCGCATTCAGCTGAATGAGGATACGCTTTGGTCGGGCAGCCCGCAGGATTGGAATAATCCGTTAGCGCTGGCGGCTTGGGCGGACATACGCCGCTGCATCAAAGAGGGCGATTACGAGGAGGCTGAGCGAATAAGCAAAGCTTCGACGATGGGGCCTTATACGCAAAGCTATATGCCGCTAGGCGATATTCAGCTTCGCTTTTATCACGGGCAATTGACGGAAGAATATAGGCGCGAGCTGGATATGGCAAACGGTATCGCGAGAACGATATATCGAATTGGCAAGGTTGTTTATACACGGGAAGTATTCGCTTCGCATCCCGATCAGGTAATCGTTATCCACCTGACCGCAAGCGAGCCTGGGAAGCTGAGCTTCAAGGCAAGTCTCAGCAGTCCGCTGCGCAGCCGCTCCGCTTCTGTACGTGACGGTTTGCTGCTTACCGGTTATTGTCCGGAGCAGGTTTATCCGAATTATTATGAGACGGATGAGCCGATTCGGTACGGGCAGCCGGATACGACGAAGGCTATGCGTTTTGCCGCGCTCCTAGGCATTCGAGCCGCTGGGGGCTCGTGGTCGACGGATGCGGATGGGCTTCATGTGGAAGGGGCGACAACGGCGACGCTGTATGTCTCAGCGGCAACCAGCTTTAATGGCTATGACCGCTGCCCAGGGACAGAGGGCAAAGATGCTGAGCTGACGGCGGGCGCCTATTTGACAGCGGCTGCGGAGAAGCCATTCGAAACGCTGCTTCGTGCGCATGGTGACGATCACCGAGCATTATTTGGCAGAGTTGCTTTTCAGCTAGAAGGCTCCAGCTTGCCCGAAGACTTTCCGACGGATCAAAGAATCGCCGAATATGGCGCAACTGACCCCCATCTCGTAGAGCTGCTGTTTCATTACGGACGTTATTTAATGATCGCAAGCTCCAGATCAGGCACGCAGCCGACGAATTTGCAAGGCATATGGAATCAGGATGCCCGGCCGATCTGGAGCAGCAATTATACGCTCAATATTAATACGCAAATGAATTATTGGCCTGCGGAGCTGTGCCATTTGGCCGAATGCCATGAGCCGCTGCTTGCCTTTATTGCCGATTTGTCCGTAACGGGGCAGGCAACTGCAGCGGTTAATTATGGCTCCCGGGGCTGGACCGCCCATCATAATTCGGATATTTGGCGGCAATCCGCGCCTCCAGGCGATTACGGGCATGGCAATCCGTTATGGGCGAACTGGCCGATGAGTGCCGCTTGGCTCTGCCAGCATTTATGGGAGCATTATCGCTTTGGCGGGGATATCGGCTACTTAGCGCAGCGAGCTTACCCCGTTATGAAGGGCGCGGCCCAGTTTTATTTGGATTGGCTGGTCGAAAACGAGCAGGGCATGCTCGTCACTTCCCCCTCCACCTCGCCGGAGCACCGCTTCCGGCTGGAGGACGGACGAACGCCAGCACTGAGTGTTGCTTCAACGATGGATATGAGCCTCATTCGCGAGCTGTTTGAGCATTGTTTGGCGGCCCATGAGCAAATTTGTGCTTCTGCGGCAGTCGAAAGAGCAAGCTGCTATGAATCGGAATCGGAATCGGAACAGGGGCAGGAGCAGGAACAGGAACGGAAACGGGAATGGGAACCGGATGTGGAATCGGAATATGAATCCGTAGAGGAAGGGCACTTTTTGCAGCAATTAGAAGCTGCTCTGCCTAAGCTGCTCCCGGCAAGCATTGGCAAGCATGGCCAACTGCAAGAGTGGTCCCAAGACTACGAGGACGAGGATCGTTTCCATCGTCACGTATCGCATCTATATGCGGTCTATCCGGGTGATGGCTGGTCAGCGGAAAGTACGCCGGAGCTTTATGAAGCCGCCCGCATCGCCTTGGATCGGCGGGGCGACGGGGGTACAGGCTGGAGCCTCGGCTGGAAGGTCAATCTATGGGCGAGGTTCGGAGATGGCAATCGGGCGTATGCGTTAATTAAGCGGATGCTCACGCTTATCCCGGATGATGGGGTGATGGATTTTGAGCGGGGCGGCGTGTATGCGAATTTGTTCGATGCGCATCCGCCCTTTCAGATTGACGGCAACTTTGGCGTAACAGCTGGAATGGCCGAGCTGCTCGTGCAGTCGCATGCGGGCAGGCTGCATCTGCTGCCAGCGCTGCCGGACGCTTGGCCAACCGGCAGCGTCAGCGGCCTCCGCGCCCGCGGCGGCTTCGAGGTCGCCATCGCCTGGCGTGATGGCAAGCTGCAAGCGGCAGAGCTGTTTGCCCACCGCAGCGGCCCATGTGTGCTGTATGCAGGTGCAGCGCTGCGGATTCAGCCGCAGGGCGAAGAGGGCATGCCGGAGGTGGAGGAGCGTACGCCGCTGCAGTATTATTTTCAGGCGGAGCAGGGGAGAACGTATGTTATTCATCCGTTATGAGCTGGCGAATAAGCGGCATGAAGAGGTTGCTGTGATTATCATAGATAACCTTAGCAATAGAAAAGATGTACAAGCGTGTAACCGCTTTGTGCGTCTTTTTTTTTGTGAAAAGCTCAGCATGCATAAAGAATATAAAGGATGGCTTACTGAATTAACTTGAGCGGGTTACCGACAATATGCTTTAGAAATCAGCCGGTAATTATAATTGGTCATACGCCTCATCCGTTACGGGTTCCAACCATTCGGTCTCGCCCATATGGATATTGGTGCTTATCGCAATATGTGCAAACCAGCTATCCGCTGTAGCTCCATGCCAATGCTTCACATCCGAAGGAATCTCCACGACATCCCCTTCACGAATGACTTGTGCTGGTTTGCCTTCTTCCTGGTAGTAGCCTGTGCCGCCAGTTACAAGCAGAATTTGTCCGCCTGCATGCTTATGCCAGTTGTTTCTTGCACCTGGTTCGAACGTTACATTGCCAATCGGGCAATTGAGGGGAGAATCAGCAGGAACTAGCATTTCGAGCCAAGCTCCTCCAATAAAATAGTTATTCGTGATTTTTTGACCTTTCGGGAAGATGACACTTTCAGCTAAATCCTTTGCTTGGGTCATTTTTTTTATGCTCCTCGTCTCATTCATTTAGTTGTTAAGTAGGGCGAATCATCCATTTCGTTATTTCTCTTTCGAAAAGACTTCTTTAGCCACCATTATGGCAGACATCGCCTTTGGCCATCCAGCGTAAAAAGCAAGATGTGTAATGACTTCTTTAAGTTCTTCTTCCGATAGCCCGTTTTCCTTTGCTTTGTTAAGATGAAATCCTAATTGTTGCGTATTGCCTCCCGTAATTAAAGAAGATACAGTAATTAAACTGCGTTCACGAGGCGAAAGCTCCTTACGCTCCCACACATCACCAAATAAAACATCATCATTTAATTGAACCAGCTTTGGTGCAAAATCACCGATCATTTTCTGGGCGGCTGTAAGTTCTTTTTCATCTGGCATTTTATAGGCTCCTTTCGCTTGATGGTTTGTATGCATGGCTTGTTGCATTGTTGCAAATTTTGCGGAAATGTATTCATGAAGCTTTTTATTAACACGACGAAATTTATAATGTACATTGATATAATAACGAACACCCGTCTATAATTATAAACACTTGCAGAAAAAGAGCGCAATTGTTAGATTAGAGTGATTTGTTAATTACTGAACAGATGATTTAAATTTGTTTATTTACTTAATCATGGCTACGTCTTTTTTTGCGTATTTGCTTGTCGCGGTTTTCGCCCCATTCTTTGGCCTGCGACGTTGCAATGGCAATCGCTCTACCTTCTTCATAGCCATCCTCCAGCAAAGCGTTGGCGATTTCAATCGCCTTGTTTCGAACGGGAGCCATAAAGTTTTTGAGTGAATCAGGATAGTCTTCTTTTGTCCATGGCATAGCGCATCCCTCCTTTTGTAATGAGTACCCATGTTCTAATAGGGATTACACAGCGATAAAGCCAGTGGCGCAATAAAAAGCGAATATGCTATGATCGATAGGAATAGGGAAGAGGGTTGTGAGCATATGGATTTATTTTCTTATCAGGAAGCGGAGACGCCGCGGGCGAGGCTGCTAGCCGACCGGATGCGGCCGCAGACGCTGGATGAATATATTGGGCAAGAGCATATCATTGGAGAGGACAAGCTGCTGCGCCGGGCGATTGAAGGGGATCAGGTATCGTCCATTTTGCTGTATGGCCCGCCGGGCTGCGGCAAGACGACGCTGGCCAACATTATTTCCAAGCGGACAGCGGGCGAGTTCGTCAAGCTGAACGCCGTTGACGCTTCGGTGAAGGATGTACGTGAAGTTATTGAGCAAGCCCGTTTAAGCAAGACGATGTATGGAAAAAAAACCATTTTGTTCCTCGATGAGGTGCATCGCTTCAACACGGCAAGACAAGATGCGCTGCTGCCAGCGGTTGAGCAGGGGATCATTATTTTTATTGGCGCGACGACGGAAAATCCGTTCCATCATGTAAATGGGGCGCTTCTGTCGCGCTCGACGCTGTTTCAATTGGAGCCGCTCGGCCCGCAGCATGCGCTGGAATCGATGAAGCGGGCGCTGGCCGATAAGGGACGCGGGCTGGGCTTCATGGAGCTGCACTGCGACGAGGAGGCGCTGGCGCATATTGCGAATATGGCAGGCGGCGACATTCGCCGCGCCTTGAACGCGCTGGAGCTGGCCGCGGTGACGACGCCTTCTGAGCCGGATGGCTCGGTACATATTACGCTGGAGGTTGCGCAGGAATCGATTCGCAATCGCGCGGTCAAAGCCGATCAATCGACGCAATACGATGTGCTGTCTGCGTTTCATAAAAGCGTTCGCGGCTCCAGCGATGCGGCGCTGTTCTGGTTTTTGTACGCGGTGGAGAAGCTTGGCATGGACCCGATGACGTTTATCCGCCGGCTGATCGTCGCCTGCAGCGAAGACATTGGACTTGCGAATCCGCAAGCGATGGTGCAGGCGGTAACGGCGATGGACGCCTATCACAAAATCGGCTGGCCGGAGGCGAAATACAATGTGTCGCAAGCGATTTTGTTCGCGGTAGAAAGCCCAAAATCAAATGCGACGGCGCTGGCCATCGGCAAGGCGATGACGATGATGGAGGGGCTTGGCGCAGCCGAGGTGCCGCTGCATTTGCGCGATACCCATTATAAAGGCTCGGCGCAGCTTGGCCACGAAGGCTACAAGTACCCGCATGATTATCCGGGGCATTATGTGCAGCAGCAATATTTGCCGGACAAGCTGCGGGAAATGAGCTTTTATCAGGCAACCGAGCAGGGCATGGAGGATAAAATCCGGCAAAACCAAGAGCTGCGGAAACGTCCGAAGGGGAAGAAATAGCCGCTTGAGGGACAGAATGGCAACCTTCTAATGCCAGCCAATGAGGTCTACACTTTACGCGGGTGCGACCAAGACGAAACGGCAGAAACCTTTTTCTGGGCCGCCGATCCGGATATCGCAAAATAACACCAAACAAAGGAGCTGTATATACCTATGAAGCTGTTAACATTTACGGAGCAAGGTGCAGAGCGTTTGGGAGTAAAGACGGAGAAAGGCATTCTCGATGTGGCGGCAGCCAGCATAGCTTGTAAAGGCAGTGCATCCGTACCTCTAAATATTCATCAGGTCATTGAAGGCGGGGCGGAGGCCGTTGAAGCCCTTCACCGTCTGGAAGGCGAAGCGATAAGCCGCGCAGCGGAGCTTGGCCCGGTATTTCTCGATGAAGCGGAGCTGACGTTTGCCCCTGCTGTGACAAGCCCTGGCAAAATCCTTTGCATCGGCCTCAATTACCGCAAGCATGCGGAGGAGTCCAATGCGGCCATTCCCGAGGTGCCGATTTTGTTCAGCAAATTCAACAATACGCTCGCTGCCCATGGAGAAGCAGTGCCGCTTCCTATTGCCTCCGAGAAGGTGGATTATGAGGCGGAGCTGGCGATTGTTATTGGCAAAGAAGCGAAGCATGTGACGGAGGAGGAAGCGCTCAGCTACGTATTCGGCTACTGCGCTGCCAATGATTTGTCGGCTCGCGATTTGCAAATGCGGACAGGCCAGTGGCTGCTGGGCAAAACGTGCGACAAATTTGCGCCGCTCGGCCCTTATCTCGTAACAGCGGAAGAGGTCGGAAATCCGAATGAGCTGGACATGAAATGTATCGTCAACGGCGAGGTGCGCCAGCATTCGAACACGAGCGATATGATTTTCAGCTGCAAGGAAATCGTCAGCTATGTTTCGCGCCATATGACGCTATCGCCGGGCGATGTCATCTTGACGGGTACGCCTGAAGGTGTCATGCTCGGTTATCCGGTGGACAAGCAAAGCTTCCTCAAGGCAGGCGACCGCGTTACAATCGAAATTGAAAAGCTCGGCAGCTTGACGAGTCTTATGGTTCGGGAACAATAATGAATGCAATAAAAAAGCAAGGAAGCCTAGGCTAATGCCGCCAGCGTCCTTGCTTTTTTTGCTATAAAACCGATAAGTGCTTCTCCAATTCATCGCTTCAGGCAATGGCAAACATGAGTGCGCCGTAGCTAAAAGCAGCAGCCAGCAGCCCCATCGCAAAAGCAGGCATCAGCTGTTCGCTGCGGTACATCCGGAAAAAGCCGACAATCATAACAACAGCTGATGCAAGCAGCAGCCAGCTATCAAGTCCAAGTGAAAAATGAAGCGTAATATCAGGGCTGAAGCTGCCTTTATAAATCGTTGTGAACAAAGGAGAAGGAGCTGTTGTTTGCAGCGTCTCCTTTACCTCATGCGGCGGAGCCTGTTGGCCTAGCACGCTTGTGGCGATAAAAATCAGCAATGCGACGATGCTTTCTGCCTTAAACCAAGGGAGCGGGCGGAAAGCGGCATTTTGCTTAAGCTTGTTTTTGTAGCCAAAGCCGTTCGAATACGCCAGCAGCAGCAGCGGCAGCAGCAATAAATGCTTGATCAACAGCATTTGCCCATACGGCAGCATCCAGGCGTTTACGTATTCCGGCGTCGTAAAGGTCATCAATGTAATGCCCGCTGAAATGGCTACGAAAAAACAGCCGAAGGCGAGCGTTGAGAACCAGGATAAAAACGGCTCCCAATGGCTTTCATCTTTCGAAAACAAGCTTATCGTAATGACAATGCCGAGCCAAATCGTGACGGCTATAAAATGGGCGCTGTGAATGACGATCCCTTTCAGCCCATACAGCGATGAGGCGTGGCTGGCATAACCGAGCCATACGGCAAGCAGCAACGTTATGAACAGCCCAACCTTCGGCATATGTCGGTCCTGCCGGAAGGACTTCATTCCGAGCAGGACCGACAGGCCGAGGGAGCTCAGCAGGGTCCAGATTAAGGCTTTGCCTGCTACGGCATCAAGCAGCAGGCTTTTCATCATTTGCCCATAGCTGAGTTCAAAATCTGCTGCGAAAGTGCGTGCCGTTTGATCAAGCGGGACAAACGAAAGCACAGGAATAGCAAGCGCGCAGGCAAGCAGCAAGCGATTAGGGACAATAACCTGCGGACGCTTGCCCTCCGGCACGAGACGCAAAGTAAATGCGCCCATTAACAACGCAAAGCATACATATAGAAGCGTCTCGCTCAAATAAATCATTTTTTACGTCTTCTCGCAGCGGCAGCGATCACGGCAATGAGGAGAATGACGACGACAATGATGATTACGCTCGTTGTGGAGCTGCTAGCTTTTCCCTCCGTTTGGGTGGCGGCGTCTGTTGCCGGCACAGCGCTTGCCGCAGGACTTGCCGTTTCAAGGGCAGGTGACTCGGTAGCCGCTGCATCAGGCGTTGACGAGCTTTCAGGGGAAGGGGATGCCGATGCAGGCTGCTCGCTTGCAGCAGCTTCCGGCGCATTGACAGTGAAGCTGTAGTCGCCCTCAATCGCGTGGCCATCAGCGCCGATAATCGCCCATTTTACCGTGTATATCCCATTCTCCAGCGCCGTTGGAACGGCACCGCTCATCGTTTTTCCATCTACAACGACTTCATCGGTTGCAATTTGCTCGCCGGCCGCGTTCAAGAGCTTGAATGTGCTGAGCTTCTCAATATCGGTATTGAAGGAAAGCGAAATTTGAGCAGGTGATGCGGTTACCGTCTCGTCTACGGCAGGTGAAGCTTGCTCGATTTTGGAATGGGCAAAAGCTGCACCCGGAATTAGCCAAATAACAGCCAGCATAATTAGAATGATACGTTTCATATTGTTCCTCCTTGTAAGCTAAAGCTTAAGTATGTTGTAGCAAGCTGTTAGCATTATATCAGATATAGGGGTGTGACATATGGCCTCCTATGCGGCAAATTATAGGCGACTTTATGAACTTTTGCAAAAAACGCTAGGTCTATGCTGAATAATGTACGGACTACGACGAATACACATAATTACCGTCACTGAAAACGGCGAGAGATGGACGAGGGGGTGCGCCTACCGTCACCGGAGCATTTTCTGGGGCAGGGCAGGCGAAGCCGCATTGGGTGAAACGATTCAGGTTGTGCTGTTTGCAGGGTTATTGCTGGCTAACGGTTTTTTCGCCGCGGCGGAGGCGGCTATGCTGCGTTTACGTTCCGATCAGCTGCACAAGCTGCGTGCCGGGCGCCGTTTATCAAGAAGAGCTGCTGTTTCTGCCGCCATGCTGCGCGAGCCTCGTACTTATTTAAACGCATGCCAGCTTGGCCTAACCGTCGCATCGCTTGGAATGGGCTGGCTGGGTATTCCTGCATTCCGCCTGCTCTTTGGTTCATGGCTTGCTGGAGTGAATGGGCGAGTCCCCATCGCTCCAGCCGTAGTGGAAGCGGGCGCTGTAGCAGCCGCTTTGCTGCTGGCTGCCGTGCTGCACAGCGTCTGCGGCGGACTCGTTCCGAAGGCGCTGGCAGGACTTCGCGCAGAGCAGGTCGTTGCGGCTGCAGCCGCACCTTTATTTTATTTTCATAAAATGGTGTATCCGATGGCGCGGCTGCTGGACGTATTGTCCAGTTGGCTAGTTAAGGATGGCGATGTCCGGATGGGAGTCGGCTCCATCCATGCGTACTCCAGTCAGGACATTCGGCTGCTGCTCAAGGAAAGCAAGCGTTGCGGACTCATTCATCATACGGAGCTGCTGCTTGTTGATAATATTTTTAAATTTACAGAAACGCATGCGAGAGAAATTATGATTCCACGCCGGGAGGTCATCTGCTTGTATGCCCAGCTATCGCTTGAGGAAAATAAACAGATGGCGCTTGCCGAAATGCACACGCGGTATCCCGTCTGTGAAAGCGACAAGGACGATATTATCGGCTTTGTCCATATTAAAGATTTATGGAAGGATGCGCAGCATACGCTGACCGACATCCGTCAGATTTTACGCCCGATTATGACGGTGCCGGAGTCGATATTCATTCGGGAGCTGCTGGGCCAAATGCAGGAGAGCAAATCGCAAATTGCGATTTTAATAGATGAATATGGCGGGACTTCAGGCATCGTGACGCTGGAAGACATTATGGAGGAAATCGTCGGTGAAATTCAGGATGAGTTTGACGAGGAGCGGGCGATGATTGAGCCGCTTGGCGAAGGGAGCCACTCGATTAGCGGAATGATGCAAATTGAGGAGGTAAACAGCTGCCTCGGGACGAATATTAGCTTTGACAACTTTGATACGATTGGCGGCTGGATGTATTCCCAGTTGGAAAACCTGCCCCGCAAAGGCAACCGTGTAAAAGTAGCCGACCATTTCGAGCTCGTCATCGAGGAGACGGATCATTACCGCATTTCCCGTATTCGCGTGAGCCGGCTCGCTGCTTTCCCTTCAGACAAGGAAAATGAGGGGGTAAAGGGTGGCACTGGAAACGTTGATGGCAAAGGAAAGGGGACAGGAACTGGAACCTAAGGGCGCTGTACGTATAAAAAAAAGGAACCTCCTCCTCTAAAATGTACCCTATAAGATGGACACTTTAAAAAGGTCATCTTGTAGGGTCTTTTTTGTGTACAATAAATAAAAAACGAGCGGTGGTCGAAGCGGATGTCTAAAAAATGCT